>CAXUIG010000107.1:9343-20401 GCA_964250845.1 uncultured bacterium
ATACCCTCAGCAGTTGAAGAGCATATACCCTCAGCAGTTGAAGAGGACATACCCTCAGCAGTTGAAGAGGACATGCCCTCAGCAGTTGAAGAACATATGCCCTCAGCAGTTAAAGAAGAAGTTTAGAACTGCCGATTGTAAGTTTGGGCCACGGGCAGAAATTCAGCCTTGTTCTCTAAAGAGGGGATTGCCCTCTTTTTTTATTGTGATATCGTTGAGTGGGGTGGTATGCCTTGGCAACTATTCAGTGTAAGAACGTTACTTTCACCAATATCCAGGCAATTGTATTTGACAAAGACGGCACGCTGGAAGATTCACAAGCGTATTTGCGTAACTTAGGACAAAAGCGATCGCGGCTGATAGATGCCCAAATTCCAGGAATAGGAGAGCCTCTGCTAATGGCCTTTGGGATCAATGGGGATACCCTTGACCCAACTGGGTTATTGGCAGTGGGTAGCCGCCGTGAAACTGAAACTGCCGCAGCTGCGTATATTGCTGAGACTGGGCGGGGGTGGTTAGAGTCGCTGGCGATCGCGCGTCGTGCCTTTGAGGAAGCCGACCACTTGATTGGCACGGCTCCTTCACCCCTATTTGTCGGTAGCCTGGAGGTGCTGAAGTACCTGTCTGAAGCAGGACTAAAACTAGGAATTCTCTCAGCGGCTTCGACCAAACGGGTACGAGCTTTTGTTGAGAGTCATCAGCTTGGTGATTACGTCCAGCTGCAAATGGGAGTGGATCAAGGCCCCAGTAAACCCGACCCAGCGCTATTTCTGCAAGCTTGCCATAGCCTGGGAGTAGAAGCCAGTGCCACACTAATGGTGGGGGATTCTCCTGGGGATATTAAAATGGCGCGTGACAGCGGGGCAGCTGGTTGTATCGGCATCTGCTGGGGAACAGCGGCGGCAGCCCATTTACAAGAAGCGGATGTGACGATCGGGCAACTTGATGCAATCCAAGTTCTGCAGGTTTGAGCCAGGGGAGTAAAAATACTTGGTGCTAGTCAGCTGTTCCCAATTCATGCATAAAATTCGACTGATTTATGTCTAAAGTTAGATCGAGCGGTTCGATTAATAGTTATAATACGCAAAATTTTACTTAAAAATCTCATCCGCCCAGCCACCCAGGAGGAATAGCCCTTGTCTCGTCGCTACCTATTTAGCTCAGAATCAGTAACTGAAGGCCATCCAGATAAAATCTGTGATCAAATTTCCGAC
The DNA here is from genome assembly GCA_964250845.1 of uncultured bacterium. GTDB lineage: Bacteria > Cyanobacteriota > Cyanobacteriia > Cyanobacteriales > Chroococcidiopsidaceae > CAXUIG01. The sequence goes on from CAXUIG010000107.1 coordinate 10,558, forward strand.
ACCATTTTAGATGCGCTACTCACACAAGACCCTAGTAGCCGCGTCGCCGCCGAAGTTGTCGTCAGCACCGGTTTGGTATTAGTCACTGGTGAAATAACCTCGAAAGCTCAGGTCAATTACGTCAATCTCGTCCGGAACAAGATTGCAGAAATTGGCTATACCGATGCCGTAAATGGTTTCTGTTCCAACAGCTGCTCAGTCTTGGTGGCTTTGGACGAACAATCGCCTGATATTGCTCAGGGGGTTAACACTGCCCAGGAAAGCCGGGAGCAGGATAGCGAAGAGGCATTTGACTCGGTTGGGGCTGGCGATCAGGGTTTGATGTTTGGCTTCGCCTGTAACGAGACGCCGGAACTGATGCCCTTGCCCATCAGTCTCGCCCACCGGATTGCTCGCCGACTGGCGGCAGTACGAAAAACTGGTCAATTGCCATACCTACGCCCAGATGGCAAAACTCAAGTAACCGTCGCCTACGAAGACGGACGACCCGTAGGTATTGATACTATCTTGATTTCCACTCAGCATGCGTCTAGTATCGGTGACATCACTGAACAAGCAGCTATTCAAGCCAAGATTAAAGAAGACCTCTGGTCAGCGGTAGTTAAACCTGTTTTTGCAGACATTGACCTTCAGCCCGACGCTCAGACCCGCTTCCTAGTCAACCCCACTGGAAAGTTTGTCATCGGTGGCCCCCAGGGAGACTCTGGTCTCACTGGGCGCAAGATTATTGTCGATACCTACGGTGGTTACTCGCGCCATGGAGGTGGCGCATTCTCAGGTAAAGACCCCACCAAGGTAGACCGCAGTGCTGCTTATGCCTGTCGCTATGTGGCTAAAAACATTGTGGCAGCTGGGTTGGCGGAAAAGTGTGAAGTTCAGCTAAGTTATGCCATCGGCGTGGCGCGACCAGTCAGCATTCTAGTGGAAACATTTGGTACTGGCAAGGTCGATGATGATCTATTACTGGATTTGGTGAAAAAACATTTTGAACTGCGTCCAGCTGGAATTATCCAGGCATTTAATTTACGATTGCTGCCAGCTTCACGGGGTGGTCGCTTCTATCAAGAAGTCGCCGCTTATGGTCATTTCGGGCGCTCCGATTTAGACCTGCCTTGGGAGCAAACGGATAAAGCAGCACTGTTGAAGGAAGCGCTGACCCCAGCGGCTATCGGTTTGATTAAATAAGACCGCCTCAACCAACAGAGCAGGGGAAGTATAAATATTTCTCCCCCTGTTTCCGTAACAGCCTACACCCCGTTTTAGCGTCCTGCTGAGGGTGGGGCTGTTTTTTTTTCATTTATTACCTCCTGCTGAGGGTGGGGCTGTTTTTTTTTCATTTATTACCATCCGAATTTTTGGAAAAAAGACAATTCTTTAAATTCAGTTTTAATTAATCCTTTCGGCATACGCCAAGGGAAAGAGGAACAGTTAGTGTTTTGAATAAGCGCTCTGCTACCCACAGATGCTTTATCAATGCATCTAAAAAAAAACTATATCTACGTAAATTACAATAAATTAGCTAGAAGGTAAACATGAACAAAGAATACTTGTTCGCGCAACAACAGAAATACAAAAATATTGTCGATTTTACACAAAAAGATCAGGTTTTAACTAATGCCGGAGTTCATATTAACGTCATTAACTACAAACAAATTAGCACTGATGCTGATGGTCTATATGTGCTTTCACCTGAACAGCGTATTATGGTGCTGAAGGCTCTCCAGCAAAAGGGATACCAGATGGAATAGCCCCGAATTCTGTTGTTGCAATGTCAAGATAGGAAAGCGTCAATTAGATTGAAAGAGTTAATAGAAAAGGAGTTGACCGCCTGTGAGAACCAGCAGTACGCCCGAGCAAGAAAATTCACCGCAAGAACAACGTGCAGCACCCAGACAAAGCAAGACCATTGTGCCCACTGTCCCACTGCCGGACCATATTAGTCAAAATATTGAAGCTATCATAGCTTTGCATACACGCAACGAAAAAGACGTGCCCCGACACCAGCGTGTTGTGGAAGGCGTGACTGCTTTCTTCGGTCGTCCGGCATTTTTGTACCTGATCATAATCATGATTGCCCTCTGGGTGGCACCCAATGTTTTGCCACGGCGCTTCGGGGTGCGGCAATTCGACCCACCTCCGTTTGGCTGGCTACAATTTTCACTTAGCCTCGGCTCTTTGCTGATGACAACAGGGGTTCTGATTACGCAAAACCGGGAAGAAAAGCTGGCGGAGCAACGGACGCAGCTAAGCCTGCAACTGAACCTGCTATCGGAGCAAAAAATTGCCAAAATCATCTCCTTGCTCGAGGAACTGCGCAGAGATCTTCCCAATGTGAGAGACCGGCACGACCCTGAGGCCAAGGTGATGAAGGAAGCGGCTGACCCGCAGGCGGTAATGGAGGCGCTAGAACAGAGACTAGAAGAAGAGCTGGCAGAACTTGAAAAGCAGAAAAAATCTAGCTAACAGGATAGAGGCACTCTTCAAAGAAGAGCATAGTTTATTATTGATCTAATGAGCGGGTATGAACAAAAATACCTGCACTTAAACTGCCTAAAAATTGAAGCCGCCGCCAGCCAGGGGAGGCGCTAGCCACAAGAGTGCGATCGCCCACCGCCTATCAACCGTATAGTGATCTTTAATGCGAGTGGTTAATCATTAAAGAGATACTACGCGATCGCTACCTGACGAACCATGACCACAACCACTGACTTCCTTAGCCACCTCAACCCCAGTCAACGCAAAGCAGTAGAACACTTCTGCGGTCCCTTATTAGTGGTTGCTGGAGCTGGTTCCGGCAAAACAAGGGCGCTGACTTATCGGATTGCCAATCTAATTCTGAAATACAAGGTCGATCCAGAAAATATCCTAGCGGTGACTTTTACCAATAAGGCAGCGCGGGAGATGAAGGAGCGAATCCAGAAGGTATTTGCCGCACAGATGGCTGCTGCCGAATACGGTCAGCCTTTTGAGTCGTTGGCAGCTGAGGAACAGACTCGGTTGCGATCGCACATCTACAAAACCATAATCAAAGATCTGTGGATTGGCACCTTCCACAGTTTATTCTCCCGCATTCTCCGGTTTGATATTGAAAAATACCAAGATGAAAAAGGACGCCGGTGGAACCGTAACTTTTCTATCTTTGACGAATCTGATGCCCAAAGCCTAGTCAAAGAGATTGTCACCAAACAGCTCAACCTGGATGACAAGAAGTTTGAACCCCGTTCCGTCCGCTATGCCATCAGCAACGCCAAAAACCAGGGCTTTTCACCCCAAGACTTCGAGAAAGAGCAACCAAATTATCGCGGGCGGGTGATTGCCGAAGTTTACAGCCACTACCAAAATGCCCTAGCAACCAACAATGGGCTCGACTTTGATGACCTGATTCTGGTTCCTGTCCAGTTGTTTCGGCAGAACGAGCAGGTATTAGGCTACTGGCACCGGCGATTTCATCACCTGTTGGTAGATGAGTATCAAGATACTAACCGGATTCAGTACGAACTGATTCGCTTATTGGTAACGAATGGGGAAACGAAAAAGAGCGAATGGGATTGGCGCGATCGCTCGGTTTTTGTTGTAGGCGATATTGATCAGAGCATTTACGCCTTCCGTGGGGCAGACTATACAGTTTTGCTGGAATTTCAGCATGACTTTGGCGACGGATTGCCGGACGAAGACACCTGCACGATGGTAAAGCTGGAGGAAAACTACCGCTCCAGGGAGAACATTCTGCAAGCGGCTAATCATCTGATTGAAAACAACACCCAACGCATTGATAAAGTCCTCAAGCCTACGCGCGGAGCCGGTGAGCAGATTTATGCTCACAAAGCCGATGACGAAATTGCTGAAGCCGAGTTTGTGGTAAATCAGATCCGCCAGTTGGAACGTCAGCATCCAGAGATGAACTGGGGTAGTTTTGCCGCCCTCTACCGCACCAATGCCCAATCTCGCCCGTTGGAAGAATCTCTGGTGCGCTGGGGCATCCCCTACACGGTGGTTGGAGGTCTGAAATTTTACGATCGCAAGGAAATTAAAGATGTACTAGCCTACCTGCGGGCGATCGCCAACCCAGCTGATACCCTCAGTCTCCTACGGGTGATCAATACCCCCCGACGCGGCGTTGGCAAAGCTACCATTGACGCCCTCGTTATTGCCGCCCAGGAATTAGGCACCACCCTATGGGAAATTCTTAGTGACGAAACATCCGTGAAAACATTGGCTGGACGCTCAGCCAAAGGCGTTCTTAGCTTTGCCGAGCTGATTCGCCACTGGCTTGAAGTTGTGGACACGGTTCCCGCCGCTGAGATTGTCCAGGGAGTGATGGAAGGCTCTGGTTATATCCAAGACCTAAAAAATCAGGGAACCGATGAGGGCTTAGATCGGCTGCAAAACGTCCAGGAACTGTACAACGCAGTGTTGCAATTTCAAGAAGACAACGAAGAAGCTACCCTAGGCGCCTTCCTTGCCAGTACTGCCCTAAGCTCTGAGTTGGATAACTTGAAAGAAGGACAAACAGCAGTGTCGCTATTGACGCTACACGCTTCTAAAGGACTAGAGTTTCCCGTAGTCTTTCTGGTAGGATTGGAGCAGGGACTATTTCCCAACTACCGCTCTCTGGATAACCCCGCTGCCCTGGAGGAAGAGCGCCGCCTCTGTTATGTGGGCATTACCCGTGCGGCTGAGCGGTTGTATCTTTCCCACGCTCGCGAGCGTCGCCTCTACGGTTCCCGCGAACCTGCTGTTCGTTCTCAGTTTCTCGAGGAATTACCGGAAGAATTATTGACTACTAGACTAGCGACAGGGCGCATCGCTACCAATGGGGCAGGTGGCTCACAACAGCGAAGCGAAGCGCGTCCGCTAGGCGGATCGCGTCGGGGCAGTGCTAGTTCTTCCTCCGCCAACACTCAGCCGCAAGATTGGACAGTGGGCGATCGGATTGTCCACAAAGATTACGGAGTCGGTGAAATCACCCACATTTTCGGCTCAGGGAACAAAATCTCTTTAGCGATTAAGTTTCCCAGTGGCAGCCAAAAAATCATTGACCCTAAGATTTCCCAGCTGCAACGAGTGGAGTAGGTTGGTCATTTTCTCCGTAGCATGATCATATTTTGATCAAGCCCTTGACGCAACAATTCCAGTCTTTCATTCCCTGACAAACTTATGAAGTTGAGTTGAGCGACAGCAAATGGAAAAAGTGCAGGGGTTTGAGCGATCGCTCTCAGGATGGAGGCATCTGAGTTACTAGCAACTAGGGCAGCCTCGATCAGCCATGCCACTAGCTTCTTGTCCTCTACCAATCGAAGCGGTGCAGCTTGATAGACTCCTTTCTCCCTTGTGTCTTCGATTACGCCCCAATCGACAAAGCACCGAAGGACACGTCTGGTTGCCCGTAAAACTGTCTCACGTTCTCCTAGTTGTTCCCGGATACGCCTTTGAGCAGAAGCAGCAGCGATTGAGCCTTGTAACCGCAACAAACGTCCCACCGTTTCAGCAACAACGGCAAAAAAGGGGTAGACAGCCATCGTCATTCCCCAATGCACAGGTAAATGTTCGTCAGGAGGCAATCTTCTCAGGTGTTCGAGTCCCTCATGGCGAAGGGGTTCTAACTTCTTTGGCACCGACACCCAGATTCTAAGAAGAATCGAGATAGCCTTCCTGCGATTAGTGGATTTAGTGTTGCTGCCAACAGAGAGCTTGTCCTGGAGGAAATCATTTAATGCAGCTTGGATCTCACCGCGCGTAGAACCAGCCAAAAGAAGTTCAGCGGTGAATTCCAGCCAGTCCAATTGAATCCGTTGACTAAAACCAACCTGCACTCTCTGCCTCATAAGGTAGGACTCTCTATCTGAATAAATGGAACAATCAACTCCTCTAGGGAAATCCCACCATGACCAACAATCCTTTCGCTGTTCGAGATGAAAGCTTTTCGTCCAGGTGCTAGCAGGGGTAGGTAGTCTTCAGGAAGTCCGAGGGGTGACCACTCGAGAGCAGTGGGAAACTGCGCTTTGATTTTCCCTCTCAATACTTGGTCGGGGTAAACTCTAACACGTTCGCCGCGCAGTTCTGCAATCGCACCTTCAGAAAGCCGCCCAATACCAGTTGCCTCAATGTTGCCATGATCAGATGTTACAAGGACACTAAAGCCGTGATGATGAAGTTGGTCAAGGAGTTTAGCAAGAAAACCCCCCATTCCCCACTGGCGTACTTGATTATGCATACCAGCGGTGCCAAGTTTCATACCGTGCATAATCTTATCTACTGTATCGACCACTAGCCCCACGACCCGAACTTTAGGATGTGAAAGCATCTCCTCCACCTTTTTTAAACTGGCATCCTCCCCTAGCCCCTTTTCGTAGGTGACTTCCATTGGACTTAAGCCAGAGTCAGCCCAAAATTTTTCCCAGAGCTTAGCTTCCTTATCCGTTTTGTAAATACTGCCGGGAAAGTAGATTGGGGGTTTTCCTGCAAACACTGATTGACGAGACACAGAAGTAATAGTTGGTAACCAGGCAAATACTGCCTCGCAGCGGAACCTCAACTGGGGTCGTTGTTTTGCTAGCACCTCTTGCAGTACAAACCATTGGTCGAGTGCTAGACCATCTAACACCAGCAGTGCCACCTTTTGTCTTGCCTGCTCCTCAAGTTTTCGCGCCAGGAAACGCGGGATTTGGTGCAACATTACTGGTTTGGACGCTGGCTGATTGTAGAGTCCGCCATATCGCTGCATTACCCATGTCAAAAAGGCAGTGTCTACCTTCTCTTGAAGCGCTTGAAAGCGTGAAGGTTGAAAGTCAAGTGACGTTTCTAGCGGCTCTGACGTTTTGACTTCATGCCACAGGACAACAAGTTCTGCCCAAGTGTGAGCAAAAGTGAGCCAGTCTTGGTGCCTCCCTTTCGGCGAGGGGACAGAAGCGTCAATGGACTGGAGCAACCGATCTAAACGTTGCTCCCGATCAGCTGCTGGATCGAGCTTCAGACCAACTGTCACCCATTTGTTTAATCTCAGGTGGGAAGTTGAAACTCCAAAGTCATGGGCACTAATTGGTTGTAAGTGACCTTCCAGGAAGAGATTATTAATGTATACCCGGACATCTTCATGGTCGAAGGGCAAGTCAGCTGGTGCAGCGGTGACATAAGTACGCGTTAGTTCAGCCGCTTTTTGTGACTGGGTGAGTTGGCGGCGAACAAAGCCTGACCAGTGTAACTGGAGGAAGGAGAAAAAGGCTTGTCGGTCTGGAATGATAGTTTCCAGGGGCCAATTTTGGCAGAGGTGGCGATCGCGCAGCACCTGAATCAAGCGTTCATCCAAGATAGCTGGTACACTCTGACATCGATAATGCCGACGTAAGAGAATTAATAGCAAGTCGGATGCCTGCTTGATTAGCTCTGGGGCAATGTCGAATACATGGCGCAGCACGAAGTCTTTAGTAGCGTTGTCACCTAGCTTGTGTAGGAGATATTGTGCTTGAGCCTGATACAGGGTGTCGAAGTCACTGCGCTCCAAGGCATTGACTAGGGGATAACTCAGGCTAGGAAATAAATCCTTCGAGCTGAAGGACAATTGGCGACTCGCCTGTAAGAGGTCATAGGGCAGAGAGCGTAATTGATGTGCTGCTGTCAAGACAACTATAAGGTCTGTTAACTCACCGCACTCCTGGCGATCGCGGTACTTAGACTCGTAGGCAAATCGAAAGGTTATGGAGTCTTCAAAGCGAATGAGTTCAAAGCCTCTGGCTTGAATCTCTTGCAGCAAGTCCTCTTCTGTCAACAGACTATCCGGATCAGCAACCAGTGTCAGGGGAGCAACTTGGGGAGTGAACTCTTTTAATATTTGGTCGCGCCAGGTGCCTATTGGAATAGCCATAAGAATGGATAAGGCTTACATGGAAGTCATGGTGATAAATTACAGGAGACAGCTTTAGACAGCAGGCGAATCAGCAGCAGTGGCATGAGTTCGGGGCTAACCTCAGATGCTTGATTGAGGTGCTCACGCCAAGTTTGTTCCTCCTGTGTCAACTGGGCAAGCCGATAGTCTCTTACTTGTAGCAGTCCAATCCGCTCAATGGTACGACGACGGGCAGCAAAGGCGTATTCTGCCTTCTCGCGTTCCCTATCTAACTGTTGGCAATGCTGTTGGAGGAGTTCGTCGTAGATAGTCTTTCCTTGAATAACTGCTGATTTCCAAACCGGCTCAAATGCTTGTGTCGCTTCTTCGCCAGTCAACTGGTGACCGATTTCCACGTCACTGGTGAGTAACTGCTCCCAGATGTGTCTAGCAGTTGGTAAAAAGACTCGCCCGTTGTCATGGAGAAACAGCGGCATGATTCGTTGCTGATTCCAATCTTTGGTGTAGATGGCGATTCGCCATAGTGACCAGCATCCTTGCACGTCCAATGGCAACCCAGGCAGGGTAATACAAGGGATCGGTTGCCCTGCGGCAAACCGGGGCAGACGCATGGCTAGTCCCCGAATCCGGGCATCTTCCAAGGTGAGGTGATGGGTAGAAGCATTCGCCTCTGCGTCTCTAACGGTGAATACAATATTTTGGCTCTGCTCACCCGTTGGCCAGGTAAGGTTCCAAGCTTGACCATTTCTCTTTGCCTCACCGCCATGCGCTGCTAAATAGTTTACAATCATTCGTTCTACCCAGTGGGGGATAGGGTGGTCTATCAGTTGTTGTGCCTCGGCTGGGTCTAACTGGTCATTGGTTTGGTAGATTGCTGCACTTTCCCGTGCCGCTTTCACCTGTTCCTGCACTTGATTGACAACGGCTTCTACTTTGGTATCTAGGCTGTCGGGATTGATTAGGCTTTCGATGTACAGGTCGTCAAACAACTCCCCAGCTTGGGCAGAATCTAGGACATCACTGGTTTTGTCTACGCCAAATTCGTTGAGGATGACTGCGAGTTTCTCTTCTATCACCTCGCGAACCCGGTATTCTACGGTGTCTTCAAAGACAAAGTTCAGCGCCCTAACAAAGTGGGTTTGACCAATTCGATCTACACGACCAATCCGCTGTTCCAGTCGCATTGGGTTCCAGGGGATGTCATAGTTGATCACGACATGGCAGAATTGCAAGTTCAAACCCTCACCACCAGCATCTGTGGAAATCAGCATCCGGACATCTTTGGCAAAGGCGTCTTGGACTTGTTTGCGTTGTTCCATCCCCATTGAACCATTGAGACAGACGACGGGAATGCCCCGATCGCTCAAAAATTCCCGCAGCATCTCCTGAGTTGGAACAAACTCGGTGAAGATGAGAACCTTGAGGTCAGGGTCAGTTTCTTCCTGTTGTAGGCGATAAATCCAATCCAATAACGCCTCAGCCTTGGCATCGACACCGGCAGCTTCGGTGCGTTTGGCAGCTTCCAAGAGCAATTCCACCTCAGCCTTTTCGTTCTTGAGTGCCTTCAGGCGGGTGTTCAACATTGCCTCGACTTGTTCCTGACCATCCAGTTCAACCCATTCGTCTTCCGAGAACGTGGGGAAAAGTGTCAGTTGTTCTTCGGGTTGTCGTAGCACTTCCAGCCGTCGTTCCAGGGTGGTGCGGATGGCGCGGGTTGAGGAAGTGACTAGGCGCTGCATCAGAATCATCAAAAAGCCAACATAGCTCTTTTTCTGCTTGAGTGCTTGGTTGTAGCCTTCGCGGACGTAGTCGGTGACTGCCTCGTACAGTTGCCGGTGCTGGCGATGAGCAACTGACCAGGAAACCGGCACCAGCTGAGTCTGTCTAGGCTTGAATAGGGGTTGCCCTTGAGCGTTGATGGCGTGGCGTTTCTCAGTACGGATGATGAGACACGTCCGAAAATTTGTAAAGCGCTCTACGTCTTGCTTTACAGGGCGTTAA
>CAXUIG010000108.1:0-20308 GCA_964250845.1 uncultured bacterium
GAGGGGGAGAGGGGGAGATGAAATCTAGCAGCCCGAAGGGAGTAACTTAAAATAGAGAAGACTCCTCACTTAACCTGGCCAACACACTTGCGCTCTAGGGCGATCGCACCGAATCATTGTCAGTCGCCATCCAAGCAGTCGTAGATGACTGCTGACTTCAGCAGGGCAAGACAATTGCCCTGTATTATTTTATGTTACACGTTGAACTACAGTTTAATCGAGAGACATGAACATTTTTAGCAATCTCCTTTCTCAACCTGCTCAATCTCCCCGTCCTAAAAAACAACGCACAGGAATTGAAATTAAATCTGGGCGTGAAATTGAAATCATGCGGCAATCGGCTTTAATTGTGGCAACGGTGCTCAAAGAAATCTCAGAGCTGGTACAACCGGGAATGACGACTGCTGATCTGGATGCTCATGCAGAAAAGCGCATCCGTGAGATGGGCGCAACTCCAAGTTTTAAGGGCTATCATGGCTTTCCGGCTTCAATCTGCTCCAGCATTAATAATGAAGTCGTGCATGGCATACCCAATCCGAAGAAAGTGATCCGGGCAGGGGATGTCTTAAAAGTAGATACCGGCGCTTACCAGCAGGGCTTTCACGGTGACTCCTGCATCACTATTGCCGTGGGCGAAGTTACTCCAGAAGCAGCTAAGTTAATTCGGGTGGCAGAAGAAGCCCTTTTTGAGGGAATTTCACAAGTTAAAGCAGGGAACTACCTGATTGACATTGCCGGTGCAATTCAAGACCATGTGGAAGCGAATGGGTTCACCATAGTGGAGGACTTCACTGGACACGGTGTCGGTCGCAATCTACACGAAGAACCCTCGGTCTTCAACTTCCGCACCCGTGAGATGCCCAATGTTAAGCTCCGCGCTGGTATGACGCTGGCAATTGAGCCAATTTTGAATGCAGGTTCTAAGTTCACGCGCACATTATCCGACCGATGGACAGCGGTGACGGTGGATAATTCCCTGTCAGCTCAGTTTGAACACACAGTGTTGGTAACAGACAGGGGCTATGAGATTTTGACCGACCGCTCTAAGCTTTAATAAGCTGCTCAGCATGCAATAAAAGCATTTCCTGGTAATAGAGGGAGAGGAGGACTCTCCCCCTCAAGCTATTCTGAGACATGCAATTTAGATGTCCAGTTGATATTGGGTTAATAACCAAGCAACAACTTGGCTTTGATTCATTTGACGAGTACGCCGGAAAGCCTCGTCTAACAGAGAAATTGCCAATCCGGGCAATACCTGAGATTGAGTAATCCGTCTACTACCACCATCAGCGATCGCAAAAGCGATAACTTGGACGTTTTGTACATCCACGATCCAGTATTCAGCTACTTTTAAATCCTCATACAGCAGACGTTTTTCGCCTTTATCATCAGCAAGTGAGGTATTGGCTACTTCTATTACTAAAGTTGGCGGAGGATAGATGTCTAGGTCGATGATGGAAGTTCCCCAAGGAACTACATCGGCGTTTTCGCCAATGTAATAAGACACATCGGGTTGAGCTTCTTGAACCCCTATTTTTCTGTAGGTGCAGTTATCCTTTCCATTCAAATCGATGCCTTTGATGGCAGCGAACAGGCTAACAGCAGCGATAATAATCGTGTGATCGCTGGCGTGATCGTTGCCGACTGGTGCCATTTCAATCCTCAATTTTCCACTGTGGTAGTAGCACTTGGCTTTTTCGTAGACTGGAGCTTCAATTGCCTGTATATATTTATTCCAAGTAGCTGCAACCCAGGTATCAGTAGGCAGTTTGGTTTGTAGTTCACTCATAAATTACCTCTAAAGCTCAACCCCCTGCGCCTGCTGTCACTGATGAATGCTCTAGCAGCGATCGCATAAATCACGCACACACGCGATACTTAGCTCATTCCCTAGGCTAGCAGTTCATCTACCGCTACACTGAATCCTTGGAGTACAGTCTGGGTGCTAACCATTTCACCTGGATTAAACACCAACCATCTTGGTTGAGAGTTAATCATCACTAACTGACTATCGGGAAATAGTAGCCAAACTTCTTGGCAACCAGATTGTAAGTATTCCTTGGCTTTAGCAAACAGTTCCTCAGCACTGTCATCAGGAGATGCGACTTCTGCAATCAGCGGAAAACTCTGGGGCAGAAACGCAGACTGACCAAATTGCTCTAGCAGTTCAGTGGTAATGTAAGCGACATCGGGACGACGACCTTGCTTCAAGGTGCGACAAGGCGCTTCTGGACAAACTTCTCCTCCTTGTCCGCTAGAAATAATGTAATCTCCCCAGTAACGGGTCAGTCTCCCTTGAACCACACTATGCTTGATCGTCATTCCTGTTTTCTCAACAAGTTTGCCATCCACCCATTCCATCTGCTCTGGAGGATTAGCCATAAATTCTTCAAGCGACAGAACTAGCGAGACTTCTGATACAACTGTAGAACCTACCATTGCTATCTATCCGCATTTGCAGCAGTTACCAGCATGATCCTAAAGTAAGCTTTAAATCTATGTGTCTTGAGGGAGGAACATGGATGAGTCGAGTTGATTTAGCTTTTACCCCCGCTCTGGAACAGGCACGGCTGATTCGTAATCAGGAAGTGTCGCCGGTGGAGTTGGTGGAGCTTTACCTGCAACGCATCCAGCAGTGGGATGCTCAACTGGGCAGTTATCTCACAGTAATGGCAGAAAGTGCGATCGCAGATGCCAAAGCCAAAACAGAAATATTGGGTAGGGGTGATACCTCAGAACTGCCACCTTTCTTTGGGGTGCCGATTTCAATTAAAGACCTCAACTCTGTTGCCGGTGTCCCCTGTACTTATGGAAACCCAGCGTTGAAAAATGCGATCGCTACCTACGATGACGGGGTAGTAACGCGGATTAAGCAGGCTGGGTTTATTATTTTGGGCAAAACAGCCACGTCCGAACTCGGTTCACTGCCCTACACCGAGCCAAATGGGTTTCCACCGGCTCGAAATCCCTGGAATTTGGACTATACGCCAGGAGGGTCAAGTGGTGGTGCGGCGGCAGCTGTGGCAGCGGGATTGTGTGCGATCGCTCAAGGCTCTGATGGTGGTGGGTCAATTCGCGGTCCCGCCTTTTGTTGTGGTTTAGTGGGAATTAAGCCAGCGCGAGGACGGGTGTCCAATGCACCTGTGGGCGATCACCTCAGTGGAATTGCCACCATTGGTCCCTTGGCTCGTACTGTCGCGGATGCCGCAGCGCTTCTTGATATCATGTCGGGCTACGTGACGGGCGATCCTTACTGGCTGCCTGCTCCAGAGCCATCATTCCTGGCTGCGGCGAGTCTTCAGCTCGGTCGGAAGCGAGTCGCCTTTGCCACAACAGTGCCACCTTTAGGCGAAGCTGACTCTGTGTGTCAACAGGCGGTGCTAGAGACAGTCCATCTATTGGCAGAACTGGGTCATATAGTTGAACCGGGTTGTCCCGATTTCACCGGCTTGATTGAGCCTTTCACAACTGTCTGGCAAGCGAGCGTGGCTTACTCTGGTCTTCCTAAAGAAATGCTGCAGCCGATGAATCGCTGGCTGCTAGAGCGAACTGGTTCTGCTGGGGACTACCTACAGGCTGTTTCCCAGATCCAGTTGGTTGCAAGAAAAATTGTGGCATTCTTCGACTCAATAGACGTGCTGGTGCTGCCCACTTATATGCATCCACCGATCCGTGTCGGTGAGTGGGCTGACCTTAGTCCACAAGAGACATTAGACAAAATTATTCAATGGGTTGCTCCCTGTCCACCATTTAACGCTAGTGGACAACCCGCGATCGCACTTCCCACAGGTTTTGACTCGAATGGTTTACCAGTTGGCATTCAACTCGTCGGTCGCCCAGCTGCTGAAGCCACCCTGATTGCCTTAGCAACGCAGCTGGAAGCAGCGAAACCCTGGAGCCAGCATCGCCCGGCATTAATCACCAACAACGATAATTAGCTGCCTCGTCGCTGCCGTCGTTGGTCTAGAGCCATGATTAACAGGCTTTGGTTCAAATGACCCCTCACTAGTTTAGTAAAGACGCGCTGCCCCGGTTCCACCGGAGTAAAAAGTTTAGTGTGAGTAGGCAACATCTCCGCCTTACCTAGGAAGAGAAAGCCACTCTTTTTAAGACCAAAATGAAAGCGCACCAAGACTCTAGTTTGGGCTTCGGTTTCGAAATAGATCAGAACGTTGCGGCACACCAGCAGGTCAATCTCAGACATGGGAGCATCTTGAATCACGTCGTGGTGACAGAAGATAATAGAGCGGCGTAGGTCCTTGCGAAAGACGTAGCGGTCAGCGACTCGCTCGAAGTACTCTTCCAGTAGTGTAGTCGGAATGCCTACGACTTCTTTACTGAGGTAACTACCAAGACGTGCCTGGTTGAGGGCTTCTTTGTCTACATCCGTACCGTAGATTCGTACCCTCTCCCGAAACTGTTCCACCCCAAGGGTATGAGCCAGTACCATCGCCAGAGTGTAAATTTCCTCTCCAGAGGCGCATCCGGCACTCCAGACCCGGATGGGTTCGGACGATGACTTACCTGCAATGATCTGGGGAATGATCTGGGCGCTTAGATATTCCCACGCCGATACATCCCTGAAGAAGCTGGTGACGTTGATCTCGATTGTGTTGAAAAGGGGAGTAAACTCAGGCGGATTTACCTTCAGGTAGTCGCCATAATCGCTGTAGCTCCCAATCTGAACCATCTGCATCCGTTGCTGCACCCGACGCATCAAGCTAGAACGCTTGTAGCCAGTAAAATCAAAAGCGTGATTCTGGCTGATGTAGTCCAGCAATGCTTCGAATGTGGGGTCAGTATCTGGCGTAGACATCCGACTGCTCCTGAAGGCATTGTATACCTGTATGATGCAAGACACGTATTGCATCATTACATTGATCAAAAACGCTCTTTCACGAGCCCATTCGGGTGAGCAAAAGGAAAAAGGCAAAAATATGCTCTGTTTTTTGCGTTTTTCCTTCTTCAGCTGAGTTCAGGCTTATTTTAAATCTTAATCCTTCTTCATCCAACTAAACATCGCTCGTAAATCTTTGCCAACTTCCTCAATCGGGTGTTCTGCTTCCTGACGACGCATGGCGGTAAAGCCGGGTTTGCCCGCTTGGTTTTCCAGCACGAATTCCCGCGCAAATTGACCAGATTGAATTTCTTGCAGAATCTTGCGCATCTCCGCACGAGTTTGGTCAGTAACAATGCGAGGACCACGGGTATAGTCGCCATATTCAGCTGTATTTGAGATGCTGTCGCGCATTTTGGCAAGGCCCCCTTCCACAATTAGGTCAACAATCAGCTTGACCTCATGCATACATTCAAAATACGCTAACTCTGGCTGATAGCCAGCTGCTACAAGGGTTTCAAACCCTGCCTTAATCAGCGCACTCAGACCACCACATAGCACGACTTGCTCGCCAAATAGGTCAGTTTCCGTTTCTTCCCGGAAACTTGTTTCTAGAACACCGCCGCGGGTGCCACCGATACCTTTGGCATAGGCCATGGCGCGATCGCGTGCCTGACCTGTTGCATCCTGATACACTCCCAATAGACAAGGTACCCCTTGCCCTTGTTCATAAGTACGTCGCACTAGATGCCCCGGTCCTTTCGGTGCAACCATCACCACATCCACATCTGCTGGTGGTACGATCTGACCAAAATGAATATTGAAGCCATGGGCAAAGGCCAGTACCTTCCCTGCCGTCAGATGTGGTTCAATTTCGTGCTTGTAAACCGTCTTCTGCGCCTCATCCGGTAACAGAATCATAATCAGGTCTGCAGCCTGAACCGCATCAGCCACCTTATGAACCGCCAGCCCTTCTGCCTCTGCTTTCTCAGCGGACTTACTGCCCGGATACAGCCCGACAATAACATTCATGCCGCTGTCTTTGAGATTGAGGGCGTGGGCGTGACCTTGAGAACCGTAGCCGATAATGGCAATTTTTTTCTGAGCCAATAGGTCTAAATTCGCATCAGAGTCATAGTACATCCGGGCCATAGGGGCAACTCCTTCCAGCAAGCTTCGTGATTAACTGTAAACTCTTTATTTTACCTCAAAAACTGACCAGAAGAGGACAAGGGGACAAGGGGACACTTGTCCTTCTTAAATCGGAGGGTTCTGAATTCTGTTGTATGATCTGTTTTGATCTTTGTCTCCCGACTCGGAGACTCCTGTTAATTTGGCTTTATAAAAGTTATTAATTTGGAATTAATATTTGTTTTAATTAATGCTTGTTTAGCTAAATATTACAAGACAATAAGATTTTTAATACTGTGATTAAATCCAGGCAATAGTGAGATTAGAGACGGGATAATTCTCCACAGCATCAATTTATTATCCTGTCTTTAAGTCAAAAAGACGCGGCTTCTTCGCACTCAAGCCGTTAAGGAGGTTTTATGACCGAAAAAGTAAAATTGGGTTCGCGCAATATCGCTATTGTCGGCCCGTATTTAAGTGGCAAAACCACGTTACTCGAAAGTTTGTTATTCGTCACGGGGGCAATCTCCCGTAAAGGCAGTGTCCGGGAGGGAAACACAGTAGGAGATAGTGCGACAGAGGCGCGCGATCGCCAGATGAGTGTGGAAGTCACCCCAGCCTGCACCGAATATGGAGGCATTCGCTTCACATTTCTCGACTGCCCCGGCTCGGTGGAATTTGCTTTAGAAACCTACAACGTCCTAATTGGAGTCGATGCGGCGGTAGTTGTCTCGGAACCAACCAGCGATGCATCCGGCGGGCTAAGCCAACGCGTCCTCACCCTCGCCCCCGTATTTAAATTCCTCGACGACTGGGAGATTCCGCACCTGGTCTTTGTCAACAAAATGGATCGGGCAAACAACAACTTCATGGATATGTTGCACGCCCTGAAGTCGGTTTCCAGCCGTCCCTTGGTACCGCATCAGTATCCTATCGGTCAGGGCGAAAATCTGACTGGGTTTATCGACTTAGTGAGTGAGCAAGCCTTCGAATACCACGCAGGCGCTCCCGCTGACCCCATCCCGTTCCCAGAGACTCTTAAGCAACAAGAGCAGACGGCGCGAACCCAAATGCTGGAAGAGTTGGCAAACTTTGACGACCACTTACTTGAAGAACTCCTAGAAGAAATTAAACCGCCGCAAGCAGAAATCCTTCAAGACTTGAAGCTGGAATTAGGGGCAGATCTGGTGGTGCCTGTCTTCTTTGGTGTTGCTCAAAAGGACTATGGAGTGCGACCGCTGTTAGAGGCGCTACTACGGGAAGCCCCTGAGCCGGAAACTACGGCAGAACGTCGGGGAATCTGCCTCCATGCCGATGCGCCCTTGGCTCAAGTGCTGAAAACTTATTTCACGCCTCAAGGTGGCAAACTTTCGCTGGTGCGAGTCTGGAAGGGCAATTTGACGGATGGAATTGTCTTGAATGGAGTTCGCGCTGGTGGCCTTTACCATCTGATGGGGCAGCAACTTTTGCCGGTGAGTGAAGCGTTCAGCGGTGAAATTGTGGCATTGAGCCGCTTAGAGGGCATCAAGACAGGCGATACGCTCTCGCTAGATGGGCAGCTGGCGGCAGAATTACCCAAAGCCGAACTGGCTGAACCGGTTTATGCCCTAGCGATCGCGCCTGAAAACGGCAATGACGAAGTCAAGCTCAGTGGTGCCCTTGCCAAGCTTTTGGAAGAAGACCCAACCCTAGCTTGGGAGCAACACGGCGACACCCACGAAGTTATTCTTTGGGGCCAGGGCGAGATTCATCTCCAAGTGACACTAGACCGGCTGCGGCGGAAATATAATCTGCCGATGACCACTCATCTGCCGCAAGTGCCTTACAAAGAAACCATCCGCAAACCTGTCTCGTCGATCCATGGGCGCTATAAGCACCAATCTGGGGGACACGGACAGTTTGGGGATGTTTATCTCCAAATCAAGCCGCTACGACGCGGCGAAGGCTTCAACTTCAGTGAAACCATTGTCGGCGGCGTGGTGCCGAAGCAGTATATCCCTGGCGTGGAAATGGGCGTGCGGGAGTACCTCTTACATGGGCCCTTAGGCTTCCCGGTAGTCGATGTGGAGGTGACGCTGACTAATGGTTCTTACCACAGTGTCGATAGTTCAGAACAAGCGTTCAAGCACGCGGCGCGGATTGCCATGCAAACCGGGATGCCCCAAGGTGAACCCACACTGCTGGAACCGATTACCCAGATTGAAGTAACGACGCCGAGTGAATTTACCTCCAAGGTGCTGCAACTGGTCAGCGGACGCCGTGGACAAATTTTGGGCTATGAGGCCAGAGGCGAATGGCAAGGCTGGGATAAGGTAACGGCCTACTTACCTCAAGCTCAGATGCAGGATTTCATTGTGCAACTGCGATCGCTCACTCTGGGTGTCGGCTTCTTCCACTGGCAGTATGACCATTTGCAGGAAGTGCCTGATAAAGTTGCCGAGCGAGTCCGAGCAACCAGAGGCAACGGCAATGGTGAGCGATGAACAACCCCTACTTCGGCACCGATTCTGCCCTGTTGCCGCGTTTGCTCGCAATCTGCTGCTGCAAAACATCCAGCCCTTTAGCATATTGGGGGTCTGCTGTTGTGCCAATTTTTTGGCGATCGCGAACCAACGCCTCTTTTTGGGTATCCGAAATCTTCGATACCACATTCGGGGTAATCCCCTTATGGTTGATATCATGACCATCGGGGGTGAAGTAATGGGCGATCGTCACCGCCAGTCCGCAGCCATCTCCCAGTCCTCGCACCGATTGCACCAAGCCCTTGCCAAAGGTCTTTGTCCCCACCAAAAGCCCGCGCTTGTTGTCCTGCAACGCTCCAGAGAGGATTTCGCTGGCACTAGCTGACCCGCCATCCACCAGCACCACCATTGGTTTATCAGTCAGGGCGCGGTTGTTTGCCTTCGAGATATCTTTTTCTCCCTGCCGGTCTACCGTTGAGACAATAGTGCCGTTATTTAGCCACATCTGAGCAATTTCAACACCGGCGAAGAGCAAGCCACCTGGGTTAGAACGCAGATCCAGAATATACCCCGCCACCTGCTTCTTTTCTAAAGCTTTGATCGCGTCTCGCATTTCCGACGGGGCATTGGCGCTGAACTCGCTCAAGCGAATGTAGCCCACGGCACCCGTTGGACTATTGTGAAAGCTGTAGCGCACCGGACGGATTTCAATCCGCGCCCGTTTAATCTGAAATTGCTTTTCCTGACCTTTTCGCAAAATGGTCAAGTTCACTGCGGTTCCTGGCTGTCCTCTAATCAAAGACACCGCTTGGTTGACATCCATGCCCTCAGTGGTTTTGCCGTCTATTTTGCTGATTATGTCGTTGGAGAGAACCCCAGCCGTGAAGGCGGGTGTATCCTCAATTGGTGCAATCACAGTCAGCTTCTTCGTCTTCTTATCCTGAGCCAATTGGATACCAATGCCAATAAGTTCCCCGGAGGTGTCCACTTGCATTTCCTTGAACTGTTCCGGGTCCATAAACCGGGTGTAGGGGTCGTTCAATTTCTTCAGCATTTCCCGGATCGCTTTGTAGGTTTCCTTTTGGCTGGTGTAAGACCGGCTCAGATACTCTTTGCGTACAGACTGCCAATCTACATGGTTAAACGTAGCATCCACATATTGGCGGTCAATCACCTGCCAGACTTCATCCACCAATTCCTTTGGGCTTTCACGAAAGAAAGCCTGACCCTGCGACAGGTGAATACCCGCGCCAGTAACGGCGACCGTCGTTAGCATTAACGCCGTTGCACCTAGAACGAGCCCACGTTTTGTATTGACCATAGTGACTGCTGAGCCGGAAGGAAAAATGCCAAACAAGTATGCCCAATGTAGCACAGGCTTCTTTATGGATCGACCCAGCGATTGTCTGCCTTGATTAGGTTAATCAACTCCTCGACACCTTGGGACTCAGGGACTCTTTTGATTTCTTCTCTGCCACGATATAGAGAAATATAACCAGGTTGCTTACCTACATAGCCATAATCGGCATCTGCCATTTCTCCAGGACCATTGACGATGCAACCCATAACCGCAATATCTAGACCTGTGAGGTGTTTTGTTGCTTCCCGCACTACGTGCAGCACTTCTTCTAGGTTAAATAAGGTGCGACCACAGGAAGGACAAGCGACATACTCCACCATCGTTTTCCGCAAGCCCAGCGCTTGCAGGATGCTGTAGCAGACAGGAATTTCTTTCTCCGGGGCTTCGGTGAGTGATACGCGGATGGTATCGCCAATTCCGTCAGCCAGGAGGGTAGCAATCCCAGCCGTGGACTTGATCCGACCGTACTCCCCATCACCTGCTTCCGTGACACCCAAGTGCAAGGGGTAATCCATGCCTAGTTCATCCATCCGCTGTGCCATTAAACGATAGGCGGCTAGCATCACCGGCACCCGCGACGCCTTCAGCGACATGACTAGGTTGTGGAAGTCAAGGGATTCACAGATGCGAATAAATTCCAGAGCGGATTCCACCATGCCTTCGGGAGTGTCGCCATAAGTGAAGAGCATCCGCTCCGCGAGGGAACCGTGGTTAACGCCAATTCGCATCGCTTTGCCCTGATCGCGGAGGGAAACGACTAGGGGTTCTAGAGTCTGACGGATCTTATCGCCGATTTCGTCAAATTCGGCTTGGGTGTATTCCGTTCTTTCGGCTTTTGGCTTTTCAAACACGTACAACCCTGGGTTAATCCGCACTTTATCAACGTGCTTGGCAACTTCCAGGGCAATCTTCATCCCGTTATGATGGACATCAGCAACCAGTGGCACTACCTGGTAAGTCTCAAGCAATTTCTGCTTGATTTGGGCGAGCGCTTTGGCGTGAGCCATACTTGGCACGGTGACGCGGACAATCTCGCAGCCAACCTCGTGCAGGCGACGAATCCCGGCAACTGAGCCGTCTATGTCTAGGGTATCTTCGTTGATCATCGACTGCACCACCACGGGGTAGCCGCCGCCAATGGTGACATTTCCCACCTTGACTGGGCGAGTTTTGCGCCGGTTAATAGTGGTGTCAACTGGCGGTTTACTGGGAGCAGTAATGGATGTGGCTGGACTGGGCAGAGTTTGCATAAAGCTATCGGCTGATTTCTGTAGCGAGTAGGTCAGGTTTTGATATTTGTTTTCAGATTGCCACAACTGGGGCAGGTTTGGCTGACGGGATAAGCTAGAGGGACGAGAGATTTGGGAAGGGCCGAGTCTGATGACACCAAACATAAATTCTGAGACTAAGCAAACCTACGAGATCACTCTCAGCAATGAGAGCTGGGCTGGAGTGCAGAGTTTAGCAGAAAAGCTCAACCTATCAGTCTCCGAGCTATTTGAACAGGTAGGCCGGGGTCAACTGGTGGTCTGTAACGCTGAAAAGATAGAAGACCTCCTAGACACCATAGATGGTTTGGAGGCTCTACTGGAGGCAAAGGAAGAAGGAACGGTGCCGTGGGAACAAGTTAAGGTAGAATTGGGACTTTAGTCCGTCATGGCTTACATTGTTGAGCTGTCTATAAAGGCTCAGAAGCAACTGAAAGCTTTCCCAGAACAAATACAAAACCGTCTCAAAGTCGAGATTGACGCGCTTGCTACCAATCCAAGACCATCAGGAGTAGTCGCTTTACAGGGAACAAAAGGGCTTTTGCGCCTCCGGGTGGGAGACTACCGAGTGATTTACCAGGTTGAAGATGACCGTCTTGTGATATTTGTCGTGCAAGTGGGACATCGGCGAGAAGTTTATAGGGGACTATGAACTCCTGCCAGGGCAATCTTCTTTGGCTGATCTGATTCCGCTGGAGAAAACTACAGAGGCTATACTGGTAAGCAATCACACTTGTGTGACGCTTCTGAATGAACAGTGATAATCCCATGAAAATCCTGTCTTTAGCATCTGATCCTACTGATGCTTCTCGGCCACGCTTGGGGCAGGACTAAGGAGCATTAGTCTCAGGGATTCTATAGTCAGTTTGGAGCGCTAGTGCCACTATTTTTACTCAGGAAAGTCGGGAAAGACCCATTGTGGTGGCTGCGTCAGTTTCTTCCTTTGCGCTTCCTGGGCAATCTCATTCATTTTATCCAACGAAGTCTCTTTTATGAAGTTTGACGCCGCTGCTGCGTATTCCCGATGGGGGCATTTTTCACCCAAAACGCAGCCATTGACGCAGGCTTGGGCGCAGTTCACAGTAGCTTCCACAGTAACCTCCTTTCAGGCTGATCGGCATACAGGTTATAGCATAGATCAATCTTAGCTCTATTACAAATTGTACTGAATCCTTGCGCCGACCAAATACATAAGCTAAAATTTTCACGCTACTCTGGTCGATGGCAGGACAGTGAATGGGTTTTAGAATCACCCAGGTTTTTGCTCAACTTGTACAAATCATAGATAAGAGCAAAAATTAGCCCATCAACAGGTCAAGAACACCTCTCATGTGAGCGTACATTTATGAACACTAGGAATTTTTTGTATAGCAAACTTCGTAGTATATAGGACTCATTTTGGCAATCTTAAAGAGTTCAGCACGCAGATATTGGTGTCGCTCATTAGTTTTTATACTCTCTTGCATGTTTCTATTCCATGCAGATGCTTCAACCACACCTAAGTAAAGGGTTAAAGCTGTATATCTTATGTCTGTTTTATGTCTAGTTGGCAAGAGCCCACCGTATTCTCGAAACGATGGCTCACGGTGACATGACGCTCGGTCAGATGAACTATCAAGACTGCATACTCTACAGCATGCAGTACTTGCATGGCACCAAAGACTCAGCCCGGAAAGCAACTTCGAGCAATGGCTTTGATGCGAGAATTTTCACAGATAAAGTTAAGGAGTTGCTTTTAAATTGCTTTAAAGATATTGTCAAACTACTATAGAACTGCTACATTACTATTGATAATTTAAATCAACTTCGTGATTTTGTTGATGAAATAATGAAGAAAATAACTTGCAATGTCATTTCTTCTTTAACTGGTTGGGACTAGATTTTGAATGCTGTAAACCTTGCGCTCACATAACAAAATGGTATCAGGTGATGACTCCCAAACTCTCCGTGTCATAGTTGTGGGTGGGTCGCACAGCGGCTTGTTGACAGCATTGGCACTACGCGCCGTAAATTGTGATGTAGAGGTTTTTGAGCGCTCACCCCACGAAATGAAAGAGCGAGGTGCTGGGATTGTGCTACAACCAGAAACATTGCAATTTTTGTCAAAGCATGGCATTGCAACCAAAGAAGCAATCAGCATACTCCCCAAAATCAGGCAGGACTTGGGACGTGACTCAAAGGCAACCCGGCAAGTGAGTTACCTGGCGATGATGACCTCGTGGGATTGCATATATCAGCAACTGAGAGCGGCGTTTCCAGATCAACACTACCACAAAGGCAAGGAGCTAGTTAGTTTTGAGCAGGATGAAAACCAGGTAATTTGTCGTTTTAAAGATGGACAGCTTCTTACGTGCGAGCTGTTGGTGTGTGCAGATGGTGCTAACTCCACCTGTCGTCGCCTACTCCTACCCGATATTGCCCCTGACTATGCAGGATATGTCGCCTGGCGGGGGGTAATTGAAGAAAGTGAAGTTTCACCGGAAGTTGCCGAGGTGTTTACGGATAAATTTATCTATTTCCAAGCACCGCAGACCCACATTATCTGCTACATGATTCCAGGAAATGGTGGGGAGTTATCTAAAGGTAAACGCCGCTTCAATTGGGTGTGGTATTGGAATGTTCCAGAGGGTGAGCAGTTGCGCCAAGTGTTGAGAGATCGAACAGGTCGATTCCGCGACTACTCTCTACCGCAGGGAACAATCCGACCAGAACTGGTAGAGCAACAGAGGGCGATCGCTCAGGAAGTTTTGCCAGAAGTGTTTTTGCACCTCTTCGAGCAAACAAAGAACCCTTTTATCCAGCCAATTTATGACTTATCAGTACCTCAGATGGCATTCGGGCGCGTGTGTTTGACTGGTGATGCTGCGTTTGTGCCACGTCCTCACACGGGTGCGAGTACTTCAAAAGCTGCCACCAACGCCATGGAACTCGCAAAGGAAGTGCAGTTGTACAAGGGCGATGTCGTTACCGCGCTGAAAAAGTGGGAGCTGCCACAGCTTGAATTGGGCAATTACCTGAAAGCGGTAGGAATATCCCGTGGAAACCTCTCGCAATTCGCAATTGATTCTAATGATTCAGGTGATTGGTTGAAGTAACAGGGAAGGACCTAAGCTAGACTGATAGCAACTATAACTCCTGCCCTCTCTGCCAGACTGGTATGTCTCTCGCCAAAGATTTAGAAACTCCAGAAGATGCACGAGAAGATGTTATCTTTCCAGCCAGCGGTCTGTGGAGTGATGAACCGCCATTGGAGACGGACTTGCATCTGCGGCAGATGATGCTGCTAATAAAATGCCTTGACTGGTGGTGGCGCAAGCGCAACGACTTCTTCGCCTCCGGTAATGTCACCATCTACTATAGCAAACGCCAATGCAAATCAGAAAATTTCCCTGGCCCCGACTTCTTCCTCGTGCTAGGAGCCGAGCGTAAACCCCGTAAAAGCTGGATCGTCTGGGAAGAAGATGGCAAATATCCGCATGTGATTGTGGAAATCCTCTCTGAGACGACAGCTGCCAAAGACCGAGGCTTGAAGAAACAAATTTACCAAGACACTTTCCGCACACCGGACTATTTCTGGTTCGACCCATACACTTTAGAGTTTGCTGGGTTTTGTTTAGTCAATGGTCAGTACCAACCGCTGGAACCCAATCCCCAAGGACACCTATGGAGCCAGCAGATGGGATTATATCTGGGTGTTCATGAGGAAAAGTTGCGCTTTTTCACTCCTGAAGGTCAGTTGGTGCCCACACCGGAAGAAGTCGCAGAACGATTGGCAGCAAAACTGCGGGAATTGGACGTTGATCCGGATGTCCTTTAAGCGATCGCCCCCTCAAAATCTATTCAGCCGTTTTTCGCCTGTGGCTCTAAGCTCTGCCGCGATGCCTTTCTTTGGCTTTTTGACGAGCAATCAGCCGTTTTTGCTCTTTCTCTTCTTCTTTTTCGGCTTTGGATTGCACTTTCTTCTCTTTCTTTTGCAGTTCTAACTCAAGCTGGATTGCTTCCTGAGCCTTGGTAGATATGCCTCTAACAGACATCTCCTTGGAAACTTCCCTGGAAAGACGCTTGGGATTGACCTTCTTGTGTTCAAGCACGCTCGCTTCAACTGACGAATTAGATCGTTCCAGCAATTTGAGCGCCAAATTGTTTACGAAGTCTAAAACTTCAGCATCTTTGGGTTCTGACCCAAATACGTGTCGTCCAGCTTTAAGACAACCATCCTGGTTGGATTCGACAACTCCCTCCCAGAATTGACCGTTAAAAAGAACTGTTAGCTTCATGCTACCCCTCTTAAATTGCGACGGCGAACACTGGACATCCCGAGGGGGGAAGGATACGACACCGAGTTTTCACTTGCGGTGCATCCGGACTACCGACCGGAAAGTGTTTTTGTGTTCCTCACTTTATTATCAGCTAAGCCTGGTGTGCTTGCATAGCCCAATCAGAGGAACCCACCTCAAATGAGCGCGATCGCTGCTCTTAACTTGAGACTGCTACCCTAAGAAATAGACCTGACGAGTATTGTTTCGCACTTTAGATTGGCCAAGATGTCCGAGACATTTGCAACAGGTGGAACTATTGCCGCGATCGCTACCGCTATTGTCCCCCAACAGGGCAGCGTTGGTATTGTGCGGGTATCAGGGGCAGAGGCAATGGCGATCGCCCAGAGCTTGTTCTATGCCCCTGGTCGTCAACCTTGGTCAAGTCACCGGATACTCTACGGCTACATTCGCCATCCCCAGACACATCAACTGGTGGATGAAGCGTTGTTACTACTTATGAACGCTCCCCGCTCCTATACCCGCGAAGATGTGGTGGAATTCCATTGCCACGGGGGAATTATGGCGGTGCAGCAGGTGTTGCAGCTGTGTTTGGAGCAGGGGGCAAGGCTAGCCCAACCAGGAGAGTTTACGCTACGGGCGTTTTTGAATGGGCGGCTGGATCTAACTCAAGCTGAAAGTATTGCCGATTTGGTGGGAGCGCGATCGCCCCAAGCCGCTCAAACTGCCCTAGCTGGTTTACAGGGCAAGTTAGCCCATCCCATCCGCCAGTTACGAGCCAGTTGCCTGGAAACACTCGCAGAAATCGAAGCCCGGATTGATTTTGAGGAAGACCTACCCCCGCTGGAGTATAAGGTGATAATAGCACAAATTGAGCAAATATTGGCAGAAGTCAGCAAAATTATGGCAACAGCTGACCAGGGAGAACTGCTGCGTAGCGGCTTGAAGGTGGCGATTGTAGGGCGTCCGAATGTGGGTAAATCTAGTTTGTTGAATGCCTGGAGCCAGTGCGATCGCGCCATTGTCACTGATTTGCCTGGTACAACCCGCGATGTGGTGGAATCGCAGCTGGTGGTTGGGGGGATACCAGTCCAGGTGCTAGATACAGCAGGGATTCGGGATACACTTGACCAGGTGGAGAAAATAGGGGTAGAGCGATCGCTTCATTGCGCCCAGGTAGCTGATTTAGTACTGCTCACGATTGATGCCTCAGCTGGTTGGACGGCTGGCGATCAAGAGATTTACGAACAGGTACAACACCGCCCCTTGATTTTGGTCATCAACAAAATTGACCTGGTATCAGCATTGGAGGTGCAGTACCCAGCGCGACTTAACCACGTTGTCACAACAGCTGCTGCCCAAAACCAAGGCATTGAAGCCTTAGAGCAAGCGATCTTGGAGACGGTGCAAGCTGGTATTCAAGCAGCTGATATGGAGCTGGCAATTAACCAACGACAAGCAGCAGCGTTGACACGGGCTAAAACATCGCTCCAACAAGTGCAAGCAACGATAGCCCAACAGATGCCGATTGATTTCTGGACTATCGATCTGCGGGGTGCAATTCAAGCCCTGGGAGAAATCACCGGAGAGGAAGTAACCGAATCCGTGCTCGACCGGATTTTCAGCCGGTTTTGCATTGGGAAATAGTTAGTTCCCCTCAGTATTTACATCTAACTCCTCTCGACGAAGCGTTTGGGAGTCGTTTACTGTATCTATAGATACTTCTTTTCTGATTCTGACTTCCTCACGCACAAAGGCTTCCTTGTGAATGTCAGCCGTCTCTTCATATGTCTCCAGGTGTACGACTTCCCCTTCAGTAAAGGGCACATCGCCAGGCGCCGTTCCAGCGTCCACGGGTGTGATTCGCTCAATCACGACTCGCTCCTTTTCAATCGGTACCGCAACCCGTGCCGTTTCGGTTTCAACGTTCTTACCAATTGCTACCTCCCCTGCCTTGATGCGCTTTTTGTTGGCGACTAGCCGTTCTTCGTATAATCTTAGGGTTTGATGATCTGTGTCATTCATCTCGTACAGGGACGGCTCTGTGTGGTAGCTGTAGGTAGCGGGTTTTGCTACATCGCTAACCTGAGCAGGAATAGAACTTGTCATAGCCTGAATAGAAGTAGAGCCCGTCATTAGCACAGTGGGACGATATATCCCCCTCACCCGTTCTTCATAATCGTAATCAACACTGATGCTGTCGTTGAATTCAGGTAAAGCTTGCGCTTGCTCTTTACTAAGACTGACATAGACGCGCCGCGCTTTATTGTCGAGCCGGGAACGACCAACTGGTAACAAGACTTTCTTGCCCAGAACCCAGAAGCCTATATCAACGACCAGATACCGGAAATCACCTTCTGCCTGATCAATTAAAATATCGTTGACTGTACCAATCTTGTTATCAGTCACATCTGTATAGACATCAAACCCCAGAATGCCATCTTCGCCTGAGGTTTCTTCAGAGTTTGGATCAAGGTCCTTAAGTTTTAGAAGAGCCATAGTATTCTGCCGCGAATTGTCTAGATTTTTTACCAAAGATGTGGTATAGTCCTATCGTGGATGCCCCAGAGTTGTGATGTAAAGAACTGCCTCATCAGCAGGGATGCCAAGCACTTCATTCACTTGGTCATCAAAAAAACCACCGATGCCACTCACTCCTAAGTTGAGACGAATGGCAGCTAAATTCAGCCGTTGTCCCAGATGACCGGCGTCCATGTGCAGGTAGCGATAAACGCGATCGCCATACCGACCAATAGCTGTTTTGAGATCCGCTGTGTGGAAAAGCACAGCCCCTGCATCGCGACCCAGTTCCTGTCCTAGGCAGAGGTAGTGCAACTCCCGCCGGAAGTTTTTAAACCGAATTTGTCGCAGCTCTTGAGCTTTCGGCGCGTAGTAGTAGCAACCCTCATCCAAACCCGTTACCCCAGGCACAGCGATGAATGTCTCGATTAAATTCAAATCAAAGTAGTCTGGGGAGCCATCCAGACCCTGGTCAATGTAGTGCTGGGGTTGGTAGGTGAAATCTAGTAAGGCTTTCAGTTCATCGAGGTACAGATTGGCACCGTTGTAGGCACGAGTAGAGCGCCGCTTGATAAAAGTGCTTTCTAGCCCTTCCAGGTTTGCTCCCCAGTCAATTGGCGTCGTAGCGGTGGGAACCTTCAGACAGAAAGGAAAGTTGTATTTATCTTCCAGGGATTTTTCCGGTGTCACCCCAGCCAAATCTACCCTGCCCGTTGTGTCTGACTCGATCTGCGTTGCCTGGTGGCAGTATCCCAGCAGTTCTCCATCTGCGATCTTGGGATAGTCCGTCTGAGTGGCAGAGGGCAAAGCGGTTCGACCGAGTGCCAAGTTTTGTTTCACATCGAGCAGGTCTGCCAAAGGAATCACCGCGATCGCTCCTTCCTGCTCCGGGTCAAGGTAAAGCAGCTGGTTCACCGCCTGATCGACAAAGCCCCCAATCAAGTGAGGTCGGTAATTATTCAGGGCGCAAGCCAACTCAATATTACCCAACAAATGACCAGTATCCAGAAAAATTCGCCGGTACGCCCGGTCGTGGTAGCGCCAAGCCGAGCGATAGAAAACAGCAGTTGTCACGATTGCCAGCTGGGTACTTTCTAAAACCGGGTGGAAGAAACAAGCCGCTTGCAGGGCTTGCCAAACCTCACTCTCCCAAAACTGAATCAAGCAATGAGTCTGAGGCTGGTAGTTATACAGTCCAGCTGGCAAAAGTGGACTACCACGGGAAATTAAATAAACTTCAGCTGGGTATAAGCCACCCGCTGAGGGCGCAGCCCGGAGATATATCGGTTCTGCCATCATCGTCGGCACCCTAGCTGTCAGACCATAGCTGCAAAACAGCAGCCTGGACAACCTCCGCCACCACAGGCTAGCGGGGTCATCCGCAAATGCTTGTGGTTCTTCTTTAAGATAGGGCCTCAGGTCAAAGCTAGTGCCAATTTTGTATTCCTTGAACGGCACCGGCTGCTGATCCCAGTTCAACCCCTGACTCTTGCCAGCGATCGTCTCAGGGTCATATTTGGTCCGCTCATGATAATGCTGAGCAATTGATCCGTGCTGTTCTGACATAGAGGTCTCAGGACGCTTCCGCTTTTCCTTTGATCTTGCCATTCCTGAGCGTAAACGTGTCGTTTTGATCAGGGTAAGCGCGTCTCAAATGCTACTGTAAACTAAAATTTAGATGCGCTTCCCCTGATTCAGGTTGCTGGATATCTTAGATTTTGATGGTGTCTGGTTTCAGCACTTCTTGCGTGCTCACAGCCAATTGCTCTACTTTTGATGCGTAACTCGTAGGCCATCAAGAGTAACCTCTTCCATCCCGTCTCTGACAGGAAATTATATTATAAAATGGATTATTCCACTACTATTATTAGGCTCTCACTTTAAACTAAATATAACTTTAGCTTAAATAAAGCTTAATTTAGAACAACTAAAATTGTTGATTTTGCCGTATACAAATGAAGTGTAAAAGACAGATTGTATGACTTTCTTTAGACATTGAATATACGGACTAATGGGGTTAAAGACCCATACCAAGGTGGTGCTGGTGGTGCGTCAGGAGGAGGTGTTTATTGGCAGTGCCGACTGGATGACTCGAAATCTGGATCAGCGGGTGGAAGCAGGTGTGCTCGTTACTTATGACCAACAACTGATAAAATATGGCTCACACGGATTTGTATCGGTTCTCTGCGCTTGAAAGATGGCGGCAATCGCCCCTCAAATCTCTGGTTCAATTCCAGCTGCTCTGAGTTGTGCTGCTAATCGTTCAGCTCGTTCCACTCCCCAAAGCAAAAGTTTCCCTGTTTCATCCCACCACCTTAACCAATAGCCTATCCGATTTTCCTTGGTTCCTTGCCATAGACCCAGAAATAAAGCCATCTGGGCAATCCAGTAATGGTTATTGGGAGCATCCCACATTTGCAAAAATACGCAAAGACCTTCAGGATAGAGGAGTT
>CAXUIG010000109.1:0-20158 GCA_964250845.1 uncultured bacterium
TCAGAACCGGGGGTCAATTCCACAGCGACCACTTCCCCCCCCTGAACGCTTACGACAAATGTCGGATGCCAAGCCGATTAGAGGCTACCACCGCACAGGCTATATCTGGTTGGGAGCGGTTGTGTATGCGATCGCTCCGTTCATAGCAGTACAATTAACGTGGCAACTGGGCAGCAGTTGGCATTTATCAGCCTTTTCAACCCAAACACATGGTTGGATTGGACTTATAGCCCTAGTTTTTGCCATATACGGTTTGGCGATTAGTGCTAGCGCTACTGCCTTTACAGCTCTGTTGGTCGATGTTTCCGAGCAGGACAATCGTTCCAAACTGGTCGGTATTGTCTGGTCAATGCTGATAGTAGGAATTGTTTTGGGGTCGCTTTCGAGCAGTATCATGCTTAAACAAGTAACCCCAAGTACACCGATAGCTACATTAGAGGCATCAATCAACCGGCTGTTTATCATCTTCCCGGCGATTGTATTAGCTTTAGCATTGTTGGCGACGGTTGGTGTTGAGAAAAAGTATTCGCGCTATTCCTCACGTTCAAAGATAGTCAACCAGTCAGATAGAATTACTCTTGGTGTAGCGCTGCGAGTGCTGAGTGCCAGTCCCCAAACCGGGGTATTTTTCACCTTTTTATTGTTGATGACAATTAACTTGTTTGTGCAGGAGCCAATTCTTGAACCATATGGAGCCAAGATATTTGGGATGTCGATTGCTGAAACCTCTAAGCTGCCTTCATTTGGGGGAATAGGTAACCTGATTGGCTTAAACTTAACTGGCTTTTTAATTGTGCCTCGCCTGGGTAAGGAAAGAACTACTAGACTTGGCTGTATATTGGTTGCCATCTGCATTGGATTGATTGGTCTATCGGGATTTACCCACAATCCGGTGTTGCTGAGAGTAGCGTTATTATTGTTCGGTCTGGCTTCAGGTGTGGCAACAACGGGAGCAATCAGCTTGATGCTAGAGCTAACGGCAGCTGAAACCGCAGGCACGTTTGTTGGTGCTTGGGGGCTGGCTCACACCATGGCACGGGGAATAGCCGTGGCGAGCGGAGGTATTCTCTTAGATGTGGGTCGAAGTCTTTTTCATGCCCCTGTTTTAGCTTATGGACTAGTGTTTGGGCTGCAAGCACTAGGAATGCTACTGGCGATTGGGTTTCTGGGTCAAGTGGATGTGGCAAAATTCCGCACTCAGGCACAGCAGGCAGTTGCATCCGTCCTACCTAATTAGTGTTCAACCTCCACTCAAACCGTCATCTTCTGTCGGTTTGTTTCTTATTCACGTTTTGACCAGCGGAGGTAACCATGCATTTTGGACTATTGGTGCCAGGAGGAGAAGGACATCTCAATCCATTGCTAGCCCTTGCCTTTGAGCTTCAACAACGGGGACATCAAGTCACCTTTTTTGGAATGCCACGTGCTCTAGCGGCAGCCAAAGCAGCAAGTATTGGAGTAATTGATTTTGCAGAGAAGGAGTTGCCGTTGGGCACCTTCGGTCCCTTCATGAAAATCATTGCAAAAGGCACTGCACCCTGGAGAATACCTGGCGTGACAAAGCAGACGGCAAAAACCCGTGAAGCCTTTTTATTAGCGGTGGATGACTGGATGCGTTGTCATCCCAATCAACTAGACTGCCTGCTCATTGATAGTTTATCGCTCCATTTGTATTTGCTGGGCGAAAGGCATCAGATTCCCTACATTCTCCTCGACTGTTCAATTCCAGCATTCCTGAGTAGCCCTAACATGCCACCGACGATGCTAGGCTGGGATTATTCAGATTCGTGGTTTGGTAGAATACGCGATTACCTCGGGAATGCGATGTTTGCCCGATCCATCACTCGATTTTTTAGCACAGTCCAAAATAAGTACGCTCAAGCCTGGAGTTTACCTCGTTCTAAAGACATGGGAGACTCTCGACAAGCACTGGCTCGAATTACGCAAGTTCCGGCAGGCTTTGATTTCCCACGCCAAGACAAAGACCGATACATATATACAGGTCCGTGGATCAATTCATCCAAGCGAGTTCAACCAGATTTTCCCTGGGAGGAGCTTAACGACAAGCTACTAATTTACGCAGCGCTAGGTACACTTTATAATGACCAATCCACAGCGTATCAAATCATTGCCCAGGCCTGCTCTCAACTCGATTGCCAACTGGTTCTTTCGATTGGACCTCATGTACCAGATGAAGTCCTGAAAGATTTTCAGCACCAGTATCCCCAGTTCGTATTTATTCGCAAAGCGCCGCAGGTCGAGTTATTGCAACGCGCAGAACTGTTTATTACCCATGCGGGAATGAATTCGACGCTCGAAGCACTTCAAGCAGGTGTACCGATGGTGGCAATTCCGATTGGCAACGACCAGCCAGGTGTGGCTGCACGTATCCGGTACCATCAAGTAGGGATAAGCGTGCCATTTAAACGGCTCAGTGTTGATCAACTCCATAAGGCACTGAAACAGGTGCTCCATACCTCTGTCTACACGGACAATGCAAAGCATTTTGCCAAGTTAATTCAGCAAAAGCCTGGTTTAATTCTGGCGGCTGAGGCAATTGAACGGGTTGTGGGAACGTAACAAATCGGGCTGCTTTATTTGTTCAAAAATGTTGTACGTGAATATATTTTCGAGAACCTCACCAGTAGCGTCATCGACTAAAATTCATATTCAAGCTTTTCTGTCAATGGGTAAGTCCTATATTATTTAGTATTCTTGCATCTAACATATCTAGAATCCTGCTATCCTGCGCTGGATCAAACTTTCTGGCAAAGTGAATATTGTCTTTAATTAATGCTGGATAATCTTCAAATGTAAGTGTGCGGGGACTGCCGTTTTCACAGATAGAAAAATCAATGTATCGTTTATTGTCATTACAAAGGCTGAATAATCGACTGTTAACTAAAACAGTTGGTATAAAAGACTCAACCGGAACAAAGGTTTTCTTGTAAAAGCTAACTAAGCCAGCATTTTGCTGTGAAAAATTACATAAAAATTGAACACATTTACTGGAAAGAGTATGGAAGTAAGAACCTCCATAACATAAATATTTTTCATTAAACGGAGTTGAATTAGCACGAACTCCCACCATGAATCCATCTAAGAGCAAACCAATTCGAATAAAGGGCTGAACCTTCTCAATAACTAGTCCTAGACGGTTGAGCATTTTGCCAGGCAAAGAATTCGGGGATATATATACACCTGAGCGCCAATATTGATATAAATAGCGGTTGCAACTTTCCCTAATACCCCAAGGATTGTGTTCAGAATCAGAAAGCGCCTCAAAATAATTTAAAAAGCCATCATACTTGGTTTCGGCAAGAAATTTCTCCATCAGGGGGAGTGGTTGAGTAGGATAGTCTTGACCAGAGAGATTCACCAACCAATCAAAGTCAGTATTATGGCTAAAAAGCCAGTCAACAGCATCTAAGTAGCCTTGAAGCATAGAAAAATCTCCTCG
Source organism: uncultured bacterium (assembly GCA_964250845.1). Classification (GTDB taxonomy): domain Bacteria; phylum Cyanobacteriota; class Cyanobacteriia; order Cyanobacteriales; family Chroococcidiopsidaceae; genus CAXUIG01. Next base: position 3,461 of record CAXUIG010000109.1, read on the forward strand.
TCCTCCTTTACCACTAAGTTTGAGTACCTCAACTCCTGATAAATTTCGGAGGGGAGTTGTGTCCAAATTACAGCTTGTAAAGTCGTGACTAATCAATATATGAGAAGCTGGACTTGATTTTTTAATTGTTTGGACAAGCCTATAGATCTGTTCTGGATTTCTATGAGTTTGGATAAAATATAATACTTTCATAAAGGTTATTTATGCAAAACTAATTATGGCGTAGCTAGGAAATTCCAAGCAGAGGACTTGGCGAATTCATCCGGGCTTAGTGGGGCTAAACCCTCTAGCCAACTCCCTAATTCAAAAAGTTTTAGGCCACACTCATTTACAAGTAGATCATAAATTTCGTCATCATGCCATCTCCCATCATGCCATTCTTTAGAATCATTTCCACCATGTTCGAAAACTATGTAAGGTTTATGAGTTTTTAAGGTTCGGATAGCACCTCTAAAAACCTGCAATTCTAACCCTTCCACATCTACCTTCATAAAATGAATCTTGAAGTCGGGTGCCAATATATCATCAAGTCTTTCAGTTTTTACTGTAATAAGTTCTGTTATAGGTTTATGACTATGACAGCTTGGTGGCTTTAGGCTACTTAGGGCAGGGGCATTGACAACGTACCAAAACGTCGTTTCTCCCTCTAAATCACTTAGAGCAATTTGCCTGACATCAGTATTCGGAAACCTTTTTCTAAGTCTACTAGCTAGCCTTGGTATTGGCTCGAAAGCGTAGTGATAGCCCAAAGGTGCAAGTTGTAATATATGATTTAGGAAATCCCCGGTGTTACAACCAACATCAATACAGTTTGAGTGTTTTGTTATAACTCGAGACATAATTTGATTTGTGCAGGCATTGTTTTGCTTATTAGTAATAACACTAGCTGCTGGAGGGTTAATCAAATTAAAAATAAAACTGGCAAAAGGCTCCATAGGAGTACCTTTTATCATCTCTTTCAAGAAATTTCTCAGTTCAAATAAATTGTTCATTTTCTGCTTGCCAAAACGCCACTAAAATTGACACCGCCCAAAACTTTACTGCCATAGGTATTATTGTACTAAACAACAGTATCTTTTCATACCATTTGCCGTAACTGGTCTTGAAAAATGCGACGTTTTTGAGTAACCCCTGTGATTTTTGCAGCAAGAGCTTCAATCCGGCAGTAAAGGAGCTGGGGTAGAAGCCAGAGCAAATAGGCAGCAACCAAGGTCATGAGTGTGCGACGAGGCTCTTCAAAGAGAATGCGCCAGTGAGCAGCCAAGGCTTGGTTAACGAGTTTCACAGCCATTGATCCTGCTTGCAGACGTACCGCAGTTCGGGCTAAATACCGCAAGTGGTAAGCCTTAGCCCGAGCTTCCCACTCAGCGATCAGTTCCGGAGCGTAGGAGCGTGTTTTTTCAATCACTCTTTCCAGGTACTCTAGTTGCTTGAGCAGGTTTGCTGAAAGTCCTCCTAAGTTCACCCGGTAAAGTGTTAAGGCTTCAGGGATGCCCTCAATCTGCCAATTAGTCTGTATAGCAATGCGAAGCCAGCATTCAATGTCCTCTGACTGGCGGAAGTGTTCATCAAAGTAACAATCCTCCATATTACCGTAAAGATTATCTTGAAACCTAATAGCTTCAAAAACCTCTCGCCGAATCACTGCAGATGAACCGTTCCCGACTGGATTTTCAAGAAGTAAACAAGACGGAGTGATCTCCTTAAGCTTGGGCATCAGATACGTACCTAGAAATTTCCCTGCTTCATCGATCAAAGCAGAGCGGCTAAAGCTAACCCCAACATCTGGTGAATTTTGCAGATGCTCGACATTTTTTTCTAACTTTTCTGGTAACCAAAGGTCATCGCCATCTAAAAAAGCCAAGTATTCTGCTTGAGCATGGCGAATACCCGTATTCCTAGCCCCAGCTAGTCCCCGATTCTCCTGACGAATAATTGTTATTCTTGGATCGGTAAATTGCTGACAAATTTCTACGCTTCTATCGGGAGAGCCATCATCAACAATGATCAATTCAAAGTCTTTATAGGTTTGAGTGAGAACTGATTCAACTGCAGCACCTATATATTTCTCTACACGGTAGACTGGAAGAATCACAGAAACTTTGTTCATATTGAAACCCACCTGACCTCAATTAAAGCCTGATCCTAGCAGGTGTAAAATTATAATTACTCATACCAATTGCCTAGATTTGCTTTGAAGAAGGCGACGTTTTTGGCTAGCCCCTGTCATCTTTAAGGCAAGAGTCTCGATCTGGCAGTAGAAGGATCGTGGCAGCAGCCAGAGCGAGTAGGCAGCAGCTAAGGTTAAAAGTGTACGGCGTGGTTCTTCAAGCACGATCCGCCAGTGGGTAGACAAGGCTCGGTGGCCAAGTTCTATACCTGCTGAGGCTGCTTTCATACGTACTGCCCTCCGAGCTAAAAACCGCAGCTGGTATGCCTTGGCAGCGTTTCCCCACTGAGAAACCAGTTCTGGAGCATAGGAACGTGTCTTTTCAAGCACCTTTTCCAAGGACTCAAACTGCTTCATTAGGTTTGTTGAAGCTCCTCCGGTAGTCAGGCGGTACAGGGTCAGGGCTTCGGGAATACCTTCAATTTGCCAGTCGGTCTGAATCGCAATGCGAAGCCAACATTCGATATCTTCTATATTATGCAATCGCTGATCAAAATAACAGTCCTCTACAGTACCGTTAAAATTATCTTCGAACCTAATGGCTTCAAAAACTTCTCGTCGAATCACTGGAGTCGAGCCATTACCAATCGGGTTGCGGCAGAGTATAAAGGGTGGGGTGATCCCGTTAAGCTTAGACGTTTGATAAATACCTAAGGGTTGCCCTAATTCATCGATAAAAGCAGATTGACTAAAGCTAACCCCCACACTTGGTGAATTTTCCAGATGCTCAACATGTTTTTCTAGCTTCTGGGGCAACCAAAGATCATCTCCATCTAAAAAAGCGAGATAATCTCCTTGGGCATGGCGAATACCTGTATTGCGAGCGGCAGATACTCCCCGATTTTCTTGAGAAATAATTTTAATTCTGGAATCTGTTAATTGCTGACAAATTTCTCGGCTTCGGTCAGGAGAACCATCATCAACAATGAGCAATTCAAAATCTTTATAGGTCTGCTCTAAAACCGACTGCACCGTAGCAGAAATATATTTTTCTACACCGTAAACTGGAATTATAACCGAAACTTTCTTCATGGTAAAAACTAAGCTGATTTAATTTGATGTTAACCTCTAATAGTTATAGCCTAAGATTTATAAAAAACATAACGTGTAGCCCATAAAGTAAACAAAGGCAAGCAAATCGCGTGGACTATAAAAACAGCTATAGCTACCCCAAGAGCTTGCCATTGAACTCCGATGAACAATGCACAAGCAAACAAAGCAGTAAATAATACGTTCCAACGTAAATCTAAGTTAGATTTATCGACAGCTACCAGCAAGCCGGAGGCAGCGTCAGCAAAAGGTCGTGGAATGGCTGATAAGCAAATCAACATCAAAATTGGGATTGCAGCTACCCATTTCTGACCAAAAACAACTGGTACGTATAAAGGGGCTAAGCTAGACTGTAGAACAACTAAAGGTATAATGATAAGGCTAATAGTTTTGAGACTGCTTAAATAGCGCTTCTTGAACTCGAACGAGTCTGAGCGGGCCGCACATAGATGAGGGTATATAGCTGTATTGATAGCGGTGATTGCACTTAAACTAATGCCTAATCCGGCGTTGAAACCAAAGAAGTATAGCCCTAACTCTTTAATTCCCAGAAAGCGTCCAACTATTAAATAATCTAAGTTGTTTCTTAGTGTTTTAAGCAACTGAACCCCAAATAAATTTCTACCGAACCTAAAAATTTCATTCCAATATCTCGTCGTAAATCCTGTAGTTGGACGCCAGGAATGGTTAGTGTAGTATATAAAAATTTCAATAGGAATAACCAAAATCCAGGGCAGTACAAATGACCAAATTCCCATTCCCAAAACAGCAAATATGGCCGAAAGCAAATAACTCCCTAAATTTTTAATAAGATTATTAATTGCACAAACTTTAAGCCGATTTTCTTTAATAATAAGAATACATTGAATTGCAGCTATAGGCCACGTCAAATAAGGAAGAGCTGATACACAAATTGGCAGAACAAGGTTCCGATCATGGTAAAACCAAGCAACAGGAAAAGCTAAGATACACTGAAAAACAAATATTCCTAGAAAAACGATCCAGTTTAACCAATATGCAGAGTTACATAATGCTTCTAAGTCTTTTTCCTCAGCCTGAATAATCTTGGCATCAATGCCTACGCCCATAAACACCCGTACAAACTCAGAAACCGTCCCAACAATTGCTGCCAAACCGTAGTCGTAGGAAGTCAGATAGCGCGCTAAAACTACTGTCACGCCTAAACGAAAAATCCGAGGAATTACCTCTGACATACCTAGCCAGCCAAGATTGCGAATGAACTGACTAGATAGTTTATTCTTTAGCTTAGCTAGAATGGCTGATATGATTTGCATCTTGTCTTTAGTAATTCTGTGAAATTAGTTATAGGCTAATAAAAGCCTGCGCCCTGGTCGGGATCAGGGGTAAACGAATCGAGTGGACGAGATGCACTTGTAGGTTGCTCAGTACTACCAATAGTTGAAGAAGAGTTATAGCTTTTTCTTAAATCATAGCTTTTTCATCATCGGAATTGTGAATACGAGTAGCGCGATTTTTGCTGATAAGCTGGAGGAGATACCTAGCAATCCGATGTGAAAGCACTCGTGTTAATAGCAGCTTGAGCGCTAAAACCTGAGTCTCTTTGTTTAACAAAGTCTGTGGATGCAAACGGATTGCTGTTTGCAACTTCTGGCTTGCCTGTTTAGCCCCGCTGGCATCGGGAGTACGCCTCAAGTATAGTTCTGCCAAAAAATGATAGAGATTAGCTAGGCTTTGATTTTTGAGAGGTTGGAATTCTAATGGAGCCGTTCGAAATGCCTTTTCAATTATGCTAAGGGTGTCAAGCTCCATCACCTCAATTTTGGACGACGCCGAGTCTGAGGTTTGACGATAAAGAATTTGTGGGAGGGGAACTACAACAAAAGGCCAATCAGCTGCTAACCGCAGATAAAATTCCCAATCCTCACCGTGTGTAAGTTTAGGGTCAAATCCTCCTACAGACTCAATAGCCTGCCTACGAATCATAGGATTTGAGCCACAATTAAGGAAATTGCAGAGCAATAATTGGGCATGAACATTACCTTCAAAAAATATAGGCTTAGCTGCATGAAAGGCTCCTCCTTGCTCATCCATGAAACTAGTCCAGCTATAAGCAACTCCTGCTTCTTCTTGGTGTTGTAAAGCTGCAAGTTGCAGCTCCAACTTGTCTGATGTCCATAAATCATCCGTATCTATAAATGCAATAAAGTCCCCAGTAGCATGAGCAATGCCACGATTGCGAGCAACTGATACCCCAGCATTCTCGTACGAAAAAATTTTTATCCGCGGGTCTTCAACTGTACCAAGCAGTTCTAAAGTCTGATCAGTGGAGCCATCATTAATCACAATTAGCTCAAAATCAGAAAAAGTTTGTTGCTGCACCGATTCAATTGTTTTCAAAATTGTGCGTGCAGCATTGTAAGCGGGAACAATAACAGAGATGGTTGGTAAATTATTCACCGTTTAACTACCCTCAGTAGAACTTTTTCAATCCCATCAACCATTTTATCTAAAGGGAATTTGGATAAAACATGCTCCCGACATCTCTCGCCAAGTTGAGGATCTCTATCTCTCCAATTCAGCGTTTGAATTAGAGTATCTGCCAAATCTCGTTCATTTTCAGACTCAAACAGCCCACTCTGGAACGCTCCTGTCAAGAATTCGGGAATTCCTCCAGTTCGGCTAGCAATCACAGGAGTTCCACAAGCCATTGACTCAATAATAGCTCTTGGGAACGGTTCAGACCAGCGGCTGGCCAGGACGGTTACGTCACTGACCTGATAAACTGAGGTTGTATTAGAGACATGACCAAGAAAGCTCACATACTTTTCTATACCCAAATCAGTAACTAGCTCCTCTAAGGATTTCTTGTATTCCTCCCCCTGTAATACAGTCTTTCCAGCAATCAATAGAAGAAAGCTGGTATCACTTCTGGGCAGTAAAGCAAAGGCTCTAATCAGAGTTTCCAGCCCCTTTTCTCTATCCAATCTTCCTACATAGGAGATGACTCTGGTATCTTCAGTAATGTTCCATTCTTTTCTAGTTATAGAAAACTCCCTTGAAGGTTTATATACTTCCAAGTCGATACCGTTGTATACAACATCAATTTTCTCCTCCTTAAATCCACTCTTAACCCAATCCAACTTGGTCTGATTTGAAACGGCGATGAACTGTTTTACGCCCTTAAGCCCAATGTTCCACTGCCATTCAACAAATGTAGTGGGTGGGATTTTAGGTGGAAGTATATGAAGATAACAAACAAAGGGAAGATTTTTATATAAAGCTAAAGTACGACCAAAAAAACTATCTTGATATTGATTACTCAGTACCAGACTATCTTTAATTGTCGGAATTTTCCAAGAACTATAGAAAATATCAGCTAAAAAATTGAAAAAATATGGCTTTCGATAAACTGTAAATCTATTAACCTTTACTACATAAATACAAAAATCTTGATACTGCTTAAGTAGATTCCCTTCTTTAGTATAGAGTAGACTGATACTATGTCCACGTTGAGATAGTCCACGGCAAAAATCTAACAGTACTACCTCCTGCCCACCACGGCGAGAAGACGGTTCCTGCTCTAAAACAATAATGTGCATACATTTACATTTCCTAAAAGGAGGTAGTATTGCTCTAACTCCTCGTATTGCAATATTACTAAATTAAATCCATGAGTAGTTTTTTTGCGGTTCGGACAGCGACTGACCAATTTAGACGGGTTTGATATTCATTGAATGAAGACAGCGCTAAGGTTCTATATCGAGCTGGATCAGAAAATAAATTAGAAATATATGTGCAGTATTCAGCGATACTGGCTTCTTTTGAAAACAGTTTTCCATTCACATCATCTTTTATAACTGTTGGGATGCCACCAACATCGGTAGATATACATGGAACACCAAAGGAGTTAGCTTCACATAAGACATGTCCATAACACTCTGCTTGTGAGGGTAAAATTAAAAAATGAGAATCAGCTAATAAATTGTTTATTTTGTTCAACCCCTCCTGTGTAGATTTATTTATATATCCTAATGACTTCACAAAGTCTGGCAATGGCTCATTAATAGGAGGTTGACCTCCGGCTATTGTCAACTCCGTCTTTAACCCTGTTTTATTCAACTCTTTGGCTACCTCAAGCGCTATATTTCCTCCTTTCCGAATCCAGTCAACACCGATAAATAATAATTTACAGATGTTTGAAGGTCTAGATTTTAACATACTATAAATATCATCAGTGGTTCTGTCACATTCTATATTCGCTCCCCAAGGAACTACTTTTACTTTACACGGCGCAATCCCGTAAATCTTAATTGCTGTTTGAGCAGCCCATTCGGACGTATAAATTGCTAGTTTACACCTGTTCAGCGCTGCTATCTCCATTGCCTGTACATTTCTAATAGTTTCCTCGCAGAGATTACTCATGTAATAGTAATAATCTATTAATGAGTATAAAGTTGTATCGGTCCACAAAACTATAGGTTGATTGCATTCAATATAGCCAAGTGGGACTACATTTGTTGGAGAAAAAACTAGATCTGAGTCAAGCCTGGACAGTTGACTAGAAATTTGACCTGCCTGATTTTTTAAAATCAGCGGATCTGCCCAACTATAATATTTCTTTCTAAGTAAATGTTCGTATATACGCCGCTTTACCGCGATTGTTAATGGTTTTTTGTTTTTTAGGTGACTAATATAGTCAATAAACACAGAATTTTCTGTAAAAGCTTTTGCTAGATAATAGCCTGCCACATATATCCCTGCTTGGTGTTGGTACTGACTAGACCAATTTGCTTTATTCAAGACATTGTAGGGAGTGACATAAGCTAGTTTCATGATTAGTTTTAATTACATTGGAGCGAATGTTTTGTTAGTAGTTACAAATGTTACTTTTTCTTTAAAGGCAATGCCAATTATTACTAGTCCAGGCCAATAGTTATATGCAGGAGCTTCTAAATCTGCACCAGCACTAGCAATAATTAAAAGCAAAATTATACTTAATCCCACCTTGGCAGTTCTGTTCTTCTGGGCCTTGAGCAGCAAATCCATAAAGCTCCACAATAAGGGAACTAGGAATGCTATGAAACCTACTATTCCTTTCACATACAAAAGATCGGGCCATTGGTTATGAGTGCCAATCGGTACTCCTCCTGTAGTTGCTGGACCTCGCTCTTCAACAAGTCCATGACCCCAGAGGGGATATTCTTGCCAGCGGTCTAGGGCAATTTGTTTTAATTGACTTCTAACTCGCGCCGAGCCTGAGCGATAATCTTTAATAGTTTCGTTGTAGGTATTTTCTCTAAAATCAATCAGCACGGGGGCGAACATACCCGAAAGGAAACTTACTACCCCTGCTGCAAGCTGTAAGGGCCAACTAAAGTTCGTCAATATCCAGGTAATTATTGGAATAATGACTATACAAAACGTAGTCAGCCTTGAAAATGAGCCCACCACCATGATGACGGCACTAACCATGGCAATCCATCGCAACTTTTTATTAGTTTCTTGGCACGCCAGGAAGAAATAAACACTGCCTACAATTCCCAAGCTATTAGCGAAATCAGTAAATAAGTTTAAGCGAAATTCATGAGTAAACTCGTCAACAATAAATAGGTTAACGTTATTGGCGATTTTAGCAGATATATGTCCCAATGGAGAAACGTATGAAATACCTGGTAGATCTAAACTACCAAATAAATAACAAAGTAGACTAAAAGCTAAGCTTTGAACGCAAAGTATAGAAACTGCTCGATAAATTAACTGTGGTCTAATCTTCAGGCAACCTATAAGGGGAAACCAGGCCATAATAGCCCAGTTTCTAGCCCAGCCGGTTGATGACTTAATGATTCTATCTAGTCCTAGATCAAGATCTATATGAGACATAATCACAGAAAATTCCATCAAGAACATGGAAGCAATCCATATCCATACCCCAGCAGGAATGGTAATTTTTTCTTCCAGTGGAGTATCTTCTGTTTGATTCAATATTTGTTTACACAGGTATAGCACGAGGAACCAAGCAATTATAGGTATCCCCATATACAGTAATCCCAAAAAGTAAAGCCCATAGGTTCCTATTATGGAATACCAAACTACTTTCTCCTCGAAGTTTTGAGGCTTGATTGTCACCTTATCGTCTCCTATGTATCTGGATCATGAATCTTTGAACCAGGCGCAATCCTGTTGTCGCGAAAATTTTCCTCCACACTCCTCTGGGCCAAACCAGAAAACTGGTGCAGGTTCTCTAAGGTCTTGATGTTTCGTTCTTGTTTATGTATCCAACTTTGACGTTGACGCAGCCAGAGAGATACCAGCCCAGCGTTTATGAAAAGCGATCCTAAGACCGCACCTAGCAAAACATATTCCTTTTTGGGCGAACTAGGAGTCTCAGGTAAGGTAGGGTCTGCCAGAAGTTGAATTAGAGGATAAGAGCCAAACGCATTCGACCTGCCAATATCCAATCTAGCTAGAGTGGAGGAAAAGACTGCTTCAGCCACTTGCGCATTCCGTTGCAGAGCATCTAAGGTACTTCCCTGTTGGGCTAAAGCTTTGAGTCTAGCCTCAAGCTGTTGAATCTGTTGGTTTATTCCCTCAGCTTGGGATTGGAGTCCTCGTTGCTCTGCCTGAACTGTAACCAGATCTTGGAAAAGCCTGTCTCTACCTGTCCCGGAGTTACTGCTATTAATGTTCAATTTCTGTAGAGTTGCCTGACTTACTGGTCGCCCTAGAAGAGACTGAGCCCGGTTCAACAGAGCTATTTGAGCAGCGTTTTGCTTGGCTTTCTGTGCAACCACTGTAGGATGGTTAGGCTGAAATTTGGAGCCTAAAACAACCAGGTCAGCGCTAGCTGAACTATAGTCTTTTAAGTTCTGCTGAAATATCTGGTCTGTTTCGAGGGTAAAGGCATCTGCAGCTGACTGAGCGGATAGATTTAAATTTGCCGACAGTTGTCCCAAACGGCCACTCGCTTGCTGCTGTTGACCTATTATTTCGGCTCGTTGTCTACGTAGCTGTTCAATATTGTCTGAAAGCGCCTTAATTTGGTCATTGGAGTTCAACATTGAACCAGCTTTGAAATCAGAAAGACGCTTCTGAGCGATTTCTAATTTTCTCTGTGAAGAACTCAGTGCCGATTGGAAGCCCACATCTCGTTGAACATTTTCTTGAATTCTGAGCTGATTGAGTCTTGTCTGAAGGGCTTTATACAGAGCAAAGGATTTATTCCGAGCTTCCTCGGGAGTCCCCCCTTTAAAAGCGAACTCCATAATTGTCGTGCTGTCAGCGAGCTTGATCTGAGGTTTACCAAATTTTTCTAGAGGCAGATTGAGCTGAGCGGCAGCTGCCTTCAGTACAGGTTCGCTTTCGGCAATAAATTTGTAATTTTGTCTGGGATCCTGAGTAGAGACACCGTATGGAGACGAACTTTGATATGACGCTTGTCCAATGTTAGGCAGGCTAACGTTTGTTTCTGATACTGACCCTGGTAAAGTGAGCGCCCACGTACTAGTGTAAGTTGGTTTTTTAACTTTTAGATAAACTAAAGCTGCACCCCAAATGGCTGCATTTGCTAATAGACCTATAATCAAGAAAATTTCCCAACGTCCTTGTTTGACTGCTGATTTTGGATAGGCTCTAGATATTCTTATAGACTCGCTCATGTTACAATCCTGAATGGCAGTAAAAGACGGTTATAATCTAAACCACCTGTTGGTAGATGGTCAAGATTGGGAATATCAAAATTTTCATCATTAATCTCGTAGATGCCGAATTAAAGCATTCTCGAGCGCAGAAAAAAATTATTCAAGCCGATAGGCTATAAAAACGGGCACTAGGCTCTGTTTTGCTAGAGCCAAGTTCCTCAGTGGTTTCAAAATTGGTTGAAATTAACTAGCATATATTAAACTCTATACCCTTTTAAATATATACTAGCATCTCCCCTAGAGGGGATGTGTAAATTAATAATGCAGTCGCTCTCAGGCATCACTAAGACGTCAGGTGTTGTAGGTTCTTGTATGGCCATAAATTTAGGTTATGGTTTTAGTCGTTTGGGATACCGAAGGGAAGGCGTAGGCTTTAGCTTGACGAGTGAAGGAGAGACTGCCGTCTATGTAATCAACCACAATGGTGTCGCCCTCAGTGAAGGTATTTTCTAACAACTTAGTTGCCAGCGGGTTTTCTACTTGTCGCTGAATCGCTCGTTTCAGGGGACGAGCGCCGTATACCGGGTCATATCCTACTTCCACCAAGTAATCTTGGGCAGCAGGGGAAAGCTCCAACATAATTTTTTGGTCAGCCAAGAGGTTTTGCACCCGCTTAATTTGAAGGCCGACGATTTGACGCAATTGACTGCGGTTAAGCATGTGGAACAAAATAATGTCATCAATGCGATTTAGAAATTCAGGGCGGAAGTGCGATCGCAACGCCTCCTGCACCCGAAGGAGCATCATTTCATATTTGTCATCGTCGCCAGACACATCCAGAATGTGTTCACTACCAATGTTACTGGTCATAACGATAACAGTGTTGCGAAAATCTACGGTTCTCCCTTGAGAATCAGTAATCCGCCCATCATCTAGCACTTGCAACAAGATGTTGAACACATCCCGGTGCGCCTTTTCCACTTCGTCCAGCAGTACGACCGAGTAGGGGCGGCGGCGCACAGCCTCTGAAAGTTGACCGCCTTCTTCGTAGCCCACGTATCCTGGTGGTGCTCCCACCAAGCGCGAAACCGAATGTTTCTCCATGTACTCGGACATATCCAGGCGCACTAGGGCGTCGTCGGCATCAAACAGAAACTGAGCTAAAGCACGGGCGAGTTCGGTTTTGCCCACTCCGGTGGCTCCCATAAATAGGAAGGAACCAATCGGTCGACTCAGGTCTTTCATTCCAGCTCTGGCTCTACGAATGGCGGCGGCGACGGCGGCGACAGCTTCCGCTTGACCAATCACCCGTTCATGCAGGTGGCTTTCTAGTTGCAGCAGTTTCTGGCGCTCTGATTCTAGCAGCCTGTTAACGGGAATTCCTGTCCACTTGGCAACGATTCCGGCAATGTCAGCTTCGGTAACTTGTTCACGCAATAGAGTGGAACCACGAGCTTGTATTTCCAATAGCATGCTTTCAGAGGCTTCGCGATCGCGCTGCACAGCCTCTAATTTTCCATACTTGAGCTGGGCAGCCTTGTTGAGGTCATAAGCCCGTTCTGCCTGCTCAATTTGCACCCGCAGAGAATCTTCTTCTTTCTTTAAGCCACTAATAGCATCCAACAGCTGCGTTTCGCCTTGCCATTGCGAGTTAAGTTGATGCTGTTTTTGCTTCAAAGCAGCGAGTTCTTGCTCAATCCGCTCTAGGCGCTCTCTTGTCGTAGCAGCGCGCTGATCTTCCCCGGCTAAAGACAGCTTTTCCATTTCCAGCTGCATCAGCCGTCGATCAATCGTTTCTAATTCAGCTGGCTTAGAAGTCATCTCCATTTTCAGCTGCGCCCCTGCCTCATCCACCAAGTCAATCGCTTTATCTGGCAAGAACCGATCAGAAATATAACGACTAGAAAGGGTAGCAGCTGCCACAAGCGCCGAGTCAGTTATTTTAACACCGTGATGCACTTCGTAGCGTTGTTTCAAGCCGCGCAAAATCGAAATTGTGGTTTCAACCGTGGGTTCAGCGACCAATACCTGCTGAAACCGGCGTTCCAAAGCAGCATCTTTTTCAATGTACTTGCTGTACTCATCCAGTGTGGTTGCCCCAATGCAGCGCAGTTCCCCCCGTGCCAGCATTGGTTTAAGCAAATTCCCAGCATCCATCGTCCCCTGTGCCGCACCGGCACCGACAACGGTATGCAGTTCATCAATAAACAGCACAATCTGACCGTTGGAATTGGTGACTTCCTTCATTACTGCTCTGAGGCGGTCTTCAAATTCTCCCCGGTATTTTGCCCCGGCAATTAGACTGCCCATATCTAGGGAAATTAACTGGCGGTTTTTGAGGGATTCTGGCACGTCACCGTTGATAATGCGTTGGGCTAAACCTTCTGCGATCGCGGTTTTTCCCACCCCAGGTTCCCCAATCAGAACTGGGTTATTCTTGCTCCGGCGAGACAACACCTGCACCACCCGGCGGATTTCGTCATCTCTGCCAATTACCGGGTCTAGTTTACCACTTTTTGCTTGTTCTGTCAAGTCTCTACCAAACTTTTCCAGGGCTTCGTAGCGTGACTCTGGAGTTTGATCTGTTACCTTTTGGCTGCCTCTGACGGCTTTGATGGCAGCATCTAGCTTTGCAGTATCCAGGTTGAAGCCCTTGAGCAACTTACGACCGACTCGTTCATCCTCTGCCAAGCTTAGGAGTAAATGTTCGATGGAGATGAAGCCATCCTGCCAAGTAGCTCTAGCTGCCTCTGCCCGGTCTAGCATTACGTCTAAGCCACGACCCAGATAGAGCTGGTCGCTCTTGGCAACTTTGGGCTGGCGCTGGGTAAAAGCTTCAAGTTGCGATTGTAAGCGGGTTAGATCAACGCCACCTCGACTCAGGATGCGCCCTGCCAGCCCATTTTGTTCCAATAGGGCAATTGCTAAATGCTCGACCTCTAGCTGCTGTTGTTGAAAGCGACGGGCTACATCCTGAGATTGAACAATGCCTTCCCAGGCTTTTTCAGTAAATTTAGTAGCATCAGTGGGTTGCACAGTAGCTCCTCGTAGTCAAATAAGACATATTCCTTACAACCATAATAGTCTTTGCAGAGGATCCTGAATCTTTTGCTACACTCAAGTCCGATCTAACTTTTGACAGATCATAGATCCAAACGTATTCGGGAAAAAAGATATTTCGCTACACCCCATACCCTACCCCCTCTTTTGTCAATCAGGGGAGATATTTAACTTAATTGTATCGTTTAATCTATCTAAAATTATGCTGCTCTTTTTTTATACCAACTTTCTAGGGAAATAATTCACTTTTATCTCAAGCTTGTTTGATTTATCTGCATAGGTAAGCATGCTGAATATGTTGAATTTAATTTGACTGACTTGACTTATAAGTTTAGTAGTAAGACTAAAAAAACTCTTACTAATCCAATATATTTCGCTATAACATCTCACAAAAGCATCTCTATTTTCAAACAGAAAACTTATATTATCGGCCAGGTATTTGAACTATACAAATAATCACTACACTTGTCATAAAAGATTTTAAGCAAAAAAGCAGCGCCAACTATAAAACTTGAATTGAATATATTAGGAAACGACCGAACTACTAAAAAGAATTGAATTTATAGGAACAATCAACTCTAATAAAAGAATGATTTCAACCTCGGATATAATCCACAAAGGTTTAAGCTAATCGTCATTTAAGAAAGCCTGTTGAGGCTTTCTTGTAGAGTTGCAGGTGACGGGTGTAGTGAAAGCCTCAACAGAAAATCAGATTTTCTTTTTTGCAAATTAGCTTATCACTAACCTGGATGGCAATGCCTAACTTGCCCAGGGCTTGACCTTTAGATCAGCCACCTGAGTTACAGAAGTTACTTGAGCAAGCGCAAGGATTTACTGATTCACCAGTTCTGTTTGAGATTCCTGTGGCTGGGCGGCAACCGTTTTGGAACTGAGCTGAATCAGCTCTACCTTGTACCCATCAGGATCTTCCACAAAAGCAATCACCGTGGAACCGTGTTTCATCGGTCCCGGCTCTCGTACTACTTTACCGCCACCAGCCTTGATTTCCTCACAAGCGCCGTAAATATCATCAACCCCAAGGGCAATGTGTCCGTAGGCATTGCCCAAATCGTACTTCTCCACATCCCAGTTGTAGGTCAGTTCTAAGACAGTATGGTCAGACTCCGACCCGTAGCCTACAAAAGCGAGGGTAAATTTGCCCCCAGGATAATCTTTCTGACGAAGTAACTTCATCCCCAGCAGCTCGCAGTAGAACTTGAGGGATTCTTCTAGGTTGCCGACGCGCAGCATGGTATGTAGTAATCGCATGAGTAACTCCAAATTCCTTCACTGAGTCTGATTGTAAAGAGTCGATTTATTTCATCTTTAGCAGAAATAATTACCGCCTTGGTGAGCAAGACTACTGATAAAATCCGTAGATATCTTTAATCTCAGGATTGAGAGTCTACTCAACCCTTATGTTAACGATCAGGCTTGCCACTAATGGATGAACAGTGGTGAGCCAGTTGCAAAAACTGATAGCTGAGGTAGTACACAAGATGATTGACACTCTAGAGACTGCGATTGAGAGCATTGTTGCCCGCGAAATTCTCGACTCGCGCGGACGTCCCACTATTGAAGCTGAAGTCCATTTAGTCAGCGGTGTGGTGGGAATTGCTCAGGTTCCCAGTGGTGCTTCAACGGGGACTTTTGAAGCCCACGAACTGCGGGATAACGATAAGAGCCGTTACGGAGGCAAAGGGGTACTCAAGGCGGTGCAGAACGTGCTGGAGACAATTGCCCCGGAACTGTCACAGATGGATGTGGTCAACCAGGAACTCCTAGACCGGACGATGATATCTCTAGATGGTTCTTCTAACAAAGCCAACTTGGGTGCTAATGCGATTTTAGCGGTTTCGCTAGCGGCAGCGAAGGCCGGTGCAGAGTCTTTAGGACTCCCCCTTTATCGCTATCTGGGTGGCCCTTTAGCCAATCTGCTGCCGGTGCCGTTGATGAATGTGATTAACGGGGGTGCCCACGCCGCTAACAACATAGATTTTCAAGAGTTCATGATTGTTCCCGTTGGGGCGGGCTCGTTCCGGGAAGCGCTGCGTTGGGGAGCTGAGGTATTTACCGCTCTCTCGCAAGTGTTGTCCGACAAGGGCTTGCTGACGGGCGTAGGGGATGAAGGCGGCTTTGCGCCTAATCTGGAGTCAAATCAGGCGGCGTTGGAATTGCTAATGATGGCAATTGAGAAGGCTGGGTATAAGCCAGGGGAAGAAGTGGCTCTGGCGCTGGATGTGGCGGCTAGTGAATTCTACAAAGACGGACAATATGTCTACGAAGGTGCGGCTCACGCGCCAACTGAGTTCATCGAGTATTTAGCTCGGCTGGTGGATCAGTACCCGATTGTGTCGATTGAGGATGGGCTGCATGAGGAAGACTGGGAGCATTGGCACTTACTAACCGAGAAGTTGGGCTCTAGAACCCAGTTGGTGGGTGATGACTTATTTGTCACTAACGCCAGCCGCTTACAAAGAGGCATCCAGCAGAAAGCTGGTAACGCCATTTTGATCAAGCTCAATCAAATTGGCTCTCTCACCGAAACCCTGGAAACGATTGACTTGGCAACCCGCAACCAGTTCCGCTCCATAATTAGCCATCGCTCCGGTGAAACTGAAGACACTACCATTGCCGATTTAGCCGTAGCAACCCGTGCCGGTCAAATCAAAACCGGTTCTCTCTGCCGCAGCGAACGGGTAGCGAAATACAATCGCCTACTGCGAATTGAGGATGAACTGGGCGATCGCGCTATCTATGCTGGTGCGGTTGGTCTGGGACCGAAGTAGAGGGGGGGAG
>CAXUIG010000110.1:0-20068 GCA_964250845.1 uncultured bacterium
GTAGGGTGTGGGGTGTAGGGGAAGAGAGAATAGGGTTCTGTGGGTGCATAGGGAATATGTTCTTTACCCCACACCCCACACCCTATCCCCACACCCTATTCTTGACAATGCTTCCAAATTACCGCTAGCGATCTGAGTACTCGTTGTCGCGGTTGGATATCGGCTTGGGCTAACCATCTGGCAACCTCTTGTCATCGACCGGATGCTGGCCATAAAATGGCAGTGCCTCTGACCAGTGATGGTACTTCCCCTGTTGCCAATCCAAATAAGCAAGTTTCAACAGACTCGAAACTGATGCACCCAGTCCACTTTCAGCTTGAATCAACTGGTAGGGTGTAGACCAACTGGCTAAAGTTTGTTGCCATGCTTCAAGTGTTAGCACTGTTTCTGGCAAGAGTTGAGTTAGTCCTACAGCTGGGTTTACCTGATAAATGGCGGCAAAGACTTCACCGCGCTGGGCAGGCATTTGAACTGCATAAGCTTTGCTCCTTTCCCAAGGCATCGCACCCGACTCAGCACCAGCTACTCCATCCATGTATCGCCACCAAGCAGCAGCTGCCAAAGTCGAGATAGCAAACAGGGGAATATCTAGCTGTTGTGCCAGTGTACGGGCAGTAACTACACCAATGCGGGTTCCAGTAAAGCTACCGGGACCTTTTGCTACGGCGATAAATGCCAGATCTGCCCACGTCTGAGGTTGGATGAACTCAACCAGATGTTGGTGCAAATGGGTGGAGAGCGATCGCCCCAAATCCCAACTTTGGCAACGTGAGTTGTCGGCAAAGTTACTCAATGCCAATCCCAGTTCTGGACTGCTGGTGTGAAGCGCTAAGCCGTATTTTGTTGGCTCAAGGCAATTTTGCATCAATCACACCTGCAATAGAAGTAGCCTTCATGTAGGCACTAGTTCCCCAGGCCGTAGCTTAGCCCATTTGCCAGTTTCCCGCTTAAAGCTGAGGCAACCCACTACATCCCATTCCATTTCAATCACATCCCCCATAGGACGGATATTGACATTGATGCTGGGTTCATTCGGCTCAAAATCCGGTGTTTCTGTCAAATGAAGCTGTTGATGCTGCGTTTCTACGGCATGGTAGGTGATGCAGCTGTCGACATAGTGGCAGTTCACGCAAACACACATGGCACTGACTCCAGAGGCGTATTTTGTTAATCTAGCTCAGGCAAGACAGTTATTAAATAGTTCCTGGGTTGATTTTTGTTGCAATGTTCAGTCATTCCCTCTCTTCTTTGTTACCTGAAAACTGGCCTTTTAGCCTGGAATGGCTACCGCAACCTGCTTACCTGGTAGGCGGTGCAGTGCGAGATGCATTGCTGGGACACTGCTCGGAGTATCTAGATCTGGATTTTGTCTTGCCAACTGACGCCGTGAAGATAGCCCGTGCGATCGCTCGTCACTATAAAGCTGGGTTTGTATTGCTTGATGCCGAGCGGCAGATTGCCAGAGTGGTATTCGAGCAAGCAACAGCTGACTTTGCCCAGCAGGAGGGTTCTACACTGGAAACTGACCTGCACCGCCGGGACTTTACGGTGAATGCGATCGCCTACAACCCTCACACTGGCGAATTTATTGACCCCCTACAAGGCTATGCCGATTTGCAACAGGGAAAGCTGCGGATGGTGTCACCCACTAACCTGCAATCCGATCCGTTGCGGCTGTTACGAGCCTACCGGCAAGCTGCCCAGTTGGGTTTTGTCGTCGAACCGGATACTCAGTTGGTAATTCGCCAACTGGCACCCCATCTAAGTCAAGTTGCAGCAGAGCGGGTACGGGTAGAACTAGGTTATCTCCTCAGCAGCCCCAAAGGAACCCGCTGGATACGCGCTGCTTTTGAGGATGGTTTACTTGCAACCTGGTTTCCCAGGATGACGCGATCGCAGCACGATCAAGTGGCAGCAGTTGACGACTCAGCTGTGGCACTGGCACAAACTTGGTTTCAGATGGAGGTGGAACTTTCTCAGTTGGTTCGAGAGCCGAGCAAAACTTCGTGGTTAATGATTGCTAAACTCACCTGTCTAGTCCCCCCAGCTCCTGATCTTGCTGAGGCTCAGTTGCTGCTGCTAACTTACAGTCGTGCTGAAATCAGAGCAGTCACTACCGCGATTAAACTTTTACCTCAGCTGCAACCAGAGAAATTCATCTCAGCTCAGATGCCTGTGGCAGAGCAATATTTTTTCTTTCGTACAGCCGGAAAGGTGTTTCCAGCCCTAGCAGTATTGGCAGTAGCAGCTGGGACACCAGTGGGAGCGATCGCACCTTTAATCAACCGCTACCTAACGCCAGATGACCCAGTCGCTCATCCCACGCAGCTAGTCACAGGGATTGACTTAATGAAAGCCTTCGGTTTGCCATCTGGACCGCAAGTGGGTAGACTGCTGAGTGCAATTCAGCTAGCTCATGCTGAAGGCAAGATTGCGACACACTCTGAAGCTTTGCAACTAGCCGCTGAGCTGGTTGACCCTCATAATTAAATCACAAACGGATTGGTTTTGGATAAGCAATTCGTTTGTGATTTAATTGTTGCCAAACCTGCACAAAAATTTCGGCAATTCGCGACATTTCGTCTCGTGTTAGACCAGAATCAATCAGTTGCTTGTCTTGCCAACGCCCTCGAAGGATATTGTTGACCATTGCTAATGCTTGTTCTGGGCTGGCTTCCTGAAGTGATTGCTTCCCCGACGTTTGCAGCGATCGCAACGCTGCCTCACACGAATCCGCCAACATTACAATGCCGGTTTCTCGTGACTGTGGAATTGGGCCATCGTAGCGAAAATCTGATTCTATCACAGGTCGGGTGACTCCGGCCTGATCAGGTTCTAGGGTAGCCAACTCCTGGGCTTGGTTATAGAAATAGCCAATCAACATCGTGCCTTGGTGTTCCGGGATAAACGCCTGAATTGCCGTGGGCAACCGATGCTTACGCGCCATAACCAGCCCTTGTGTGACGTGCTTTTTAATAATTTCAGCACTCTTCCAGGGGTCATTAAATTCATCATGCTTGTTTGGGCCATTCATCTGATTTTCAATGAAGCCCAACGGGTCATGCATTTTTCCGATATCGTGGTATAATGTCCCAGCACGGACTAGTTCAACATTGCACTTGAGCGCTTTCGCGGCAGCTTCTGCGAGGGTGGCAACAGACATAGTGTGTTGGAAGGTTCCGGGGGCAACGGCTGCAAGTTGCTTTAACAAAGGTCGGTTCGGATTTGCCAGCTCCGCCAGACGGCTCGGGGTTACCAGATCAAACAGATGTTCGAGATAAGGACCTAGCCCCAGCGCCACAATACTCCAAGCCAATCCTGAAATAGCTACTAACGCAGCTTCCCGAACCACTACATACCACAGCGGACCAGAGAAACTGGCACTTAGGATCAGATTCACAATCAGGTAGACGACTCCCTGAGTTAAGCCAACCGCACCGCCCAACAAAGCCAGATCCTCACGCGATCGCAGTCGCCCCGCCATCCAACTACCCAATAGACCACCGACAGCACCAGCCAGCAACTGCTCCCAGCGGACTAGCAGACTCCATTGCAGCAGCAGCGTCAGCAGTCCCACAACCGTCACGCCTAACGCGGAGCCGTAGAAGCTTCCCAATAATAAACCAATTGCCGGAAAGTTTGTATAAGGCACACCCACCCTTACTAGCAGCGGTGTACTCAAAACTAGCAGCAACACCAACAAGCGATCGCGTTGCCGTGACTTGGAATGAAATCGTTGTTCTACCAGTCCAAACACGCCAATAGCCGCGATTACAATACCCCCCAGCTCAATCAAACCCAACCAGTTAATCTCCCGGCGACTCAAGCCGAAATAATCGAGTTCCAAGAATTCCTGGTGGGTAATCACCTCTCCTGCCCGGACAATAACTTCACCTTTAGGCACCTCTAACATCACGGCTTGTACCGCAGCAACAGCCTGTTGTGCCTGAAGTCTAGTTTGTTCCACATCTTCCTTAAGATTCGGCTGCAACGCCTGAAGCAACAGCTGAGTTGCGATTTTTTCTCCCGAGTAAGGTACCAGCATTTTTACTTGTAGGCTTACCGCCTCTTGCATAATCTTTGGCGGTAGTCCGGGCGAAATACCTTGGGCGAGAATGCGCCGTTCACTATTGCGGACTCCTATTTGCGTTGAGCGCCAATCGGCATCTGACAATTCCAACAACGATGGTTTGTATACGGTTTCAGCTTTTAAAACCTCTGGCATTGAGAGTTTGCTTAATGCTTGGGAGTATCGCTGCCGAACTTGAGAAATGGTGGCAATAAGGGCGGAAAATTTTTGGGTCGAAGTCTTCAATCGGTAGGCTTGCAGTTCCGCCACGACCTCTGGTAAAGTGGCGTTTTCCCTGCCCTTTGCGGTATGATCAACTGATTTAGTCTTGTGATTCCTAACTTCTGAGTTATGGGTTTCGGTGTGGACTGCGGCTGAGACTGCAAGCCATTCTAACTCCGGGCATTCGCGCAGATACAGCTGAGTGGAAGTAGACAGGATGTAAGTCTCAGCAAAGGGAAAAGGCCCCGCCATTTGCCGCAGTTCGTTACCCATAGCTAGTGCTTTTTGCAGCTCTTGGTCGATTTTTTGATTGACTGCTACATCTAGCATCAACACTGGGAGGGAGCCTTTAAGGGCTGCTTTCCTGTTTGCTTCTGTGCTTTTAGTATCTTCGACGCGAGCGCTAAAGGGAGCTTTTATCGTCTCTGGAGCAATGGTGTTCACGTCCAGCTTGGGCTGATTGTAGAAGTGCTGCCCTAGAACCCCCGTGAGGGACACCACGGCTATGACGAAAACAGCTAAGAAACGGTTTTTGCGGATACGCCGCACTTCTTTTGCACAGACGCTACGCAAATGCGGTGGCAAGGGCATAGACATCCGCCCTTGCGGTTCGGAGCAAACTGCTAGAACATTTGGGTGAGCGCCTACCGACGGTTTTGAAGAAAAAAGACGGCGTAGCAGATGGTGCCGTCGTCGCCATTGATTGAGCTGCTGCGTCAAGGACCCAAAGGATAAAAGCGTTTTCATCACCTATAACCGCAGTAAGCGGCTGGGTAGCACAGTACAGGCATCGGCTTGAGCCGGTTTAGTCTGGTTTGCCACAATCGATACCTACAAACTAGGTTTCCGAAATTGACTTTTTATTAACATTACAACCTGTTACTAGATCTGCTTATCTCTTTCGGCAGATTAAGTGGGTTTAATCCTTCGTGGCGCATTCCGCTTCATTGCCGTCGAATCACCCAAGGTGCAGCGATCGCAGAGTATGGCATCACTCCATCTTTATATGTTGTCTTATCGTACACCCCTGACCAAACTGCAAGCAGGTAATCTGATAATTCTAGCATTTCTGCTTCAGTTTTCATTCCCCATGCTGCCATAGGCTTATTGTCTGGTTGGGATAGCGCCATTCGCAGAGGAACGGGAATCCCAGCTGTGCTATTATATGCTCCTGACAAAGCACCAGTAATGGCAGTAACCTGTAAGTTGTATCCTGTACGAGTCGCGCGTAATATTGACAGGCGAAAGTCTTCCAGGGTACTCAGGAAACAGTAAAACGCCAAGGCAATAGGGGTACTAGGCTGGGAATCTCTCGCCAAGTGGGTTACAGCCCTTTCCAACCCAGCTCCTTGCTCTAACAATGTTTGGACTTGTGCCAGATGTTGTCCAAGTTTACTCGGCGAGCCAACAAAGTCTATCGTTTGGGGAATCAGAGCAGCTGGATTGATTTCCGTAAGTGACTGCAGCACGGCGTACCCCACTGCTAAAGCACCATCCCGACTGACTGGGTCATGCTGCCAAATATCTACCACAGAAAGCAAATTTTGTCGCAGTTTAATTTCATTATCGTGGTAGAATAGCGCGACCGGCAGCGTTGCCATAATCGCGCCTAAAGATGGGATGGCCAGAGGAGGGGATGAGGAGAGGGGGAGAGAAGAATGCAGAGCTTTTAAATCTAAGCAGCCACACTTAATCAGGCTTTGGGCAGTAATAACTGTTATACTGCCCCAGCCGGTGGGCTGCTGAGACTGCTTGAAGCCATCACAACCGAAAGTTTCTCCCAGTACCGCCCCCAGTAAGCAGCCTCGAAACCGAGTCAAGAGAGAGTAGCGCATGAATTTTGAGCAGGCGGGTTTGGAGACTATTCGCCGGACGGATTCTGCCTCAGACAATTAACCAGCGCCTGTAACCCCAGCAGATAACTTTGGGCACCAAAACCACTAATTTGCCCAATCGCAACAGGTGCAATGAAAGAATGATGTCGGAAAGCTTCGCGCTGGTAAATGTTGCTGAGATGGACTTCAACGGTGGGAATTTTAACAGCTGCGATCGCATCCCGGAGTGCCACACTTGTATGTGTGTACGCCCCAGCGTTAATCAAAATCCCCTGGTGTTCCCTCCCAGCCGCATGAATGGCATCGACCAAAATGCCTTCATGATTCGACTGCAGGGTCGAAACCTTTGCCTCTAGCTTTTGTCCTTCCTCTTCTAACAGGCGGTTGATCTGAGCCAACGTCACCGAGCCATAAATTCCTGGTTCTCGCTGTCCCAGTAAGTTCAAGTTTGGCCCATGCAGTACCAGAATGCTAAGCAAGCGCAACAATTCTCCTCAGCCCGTGTCAGCAGACTAGCGACGGCGGCGCGATCGCTCATTAACCGGAATTGGAATCAGTTCTGGTTCCGGATCAGCCTCCGGACCTAGCAAGGTTTCAATCAGCTTGCGTGCCCATTCCTTTAGCTTTTCCAGTACCTTTTCTACGTAGTCCATTGAACCGATGGCTCCTACAATACGTTCATGTTCCAATACCCTTCACCGAAATCCGATGGCAACGGGTGCAGCTTCGCCTACGGGGAAGGTGTACAGATCCCTAGGGGCAACTATGATGACACACTCGATATTTTGGTATGACATCAGCTGCTTGAGGCAAGCCTCAGACCCAAAGTCTGGGTAATAATTTCTTATAGTCTTAAGCGTATCACACCAGCCAATATCATGCTTCATCTTATTAATTTTCGCCGCAGGTGGTCGAGAGCTGTACAGGAGCTGATGTGGCGGATTAAAGACCGGTCTCGCGTCTGACCAAACCGATGTTCAAAACTCTCAACGCTGGAGGAATGTGCCAGACCAATGTAGACTAGGCCCACGGGTTTAGTAACAGTACCACCGTCCGGTCCAGCAATGCCAGTGATACTCACTCCCCATGTAGTCGAGAGGCGCTCTAGCACCCCAGATGCCATCTGCTCTGCCACAGTAGGACTCACCGCACCAAGCTGTGTTAAGGCTTCTGGATTGACGCCCAAAAGAGAAATTTTCACTTGGTTGTCATAAGAAATTACCCCACCCAGAAAGTACTTCGAACTACCGGCAACATTGGTCAGCATTTGCCCCAGTCCACCTCCAGTGCAGGATTCAGCTACACTCAGCGTTTCACCCGCAGCAAGCAACATCTGGCCTACCACTGAGGCCAGGGTGTCGTCGTCGGCACCGAAATAGTCCAGCCCCCCAATTTTTTTCAGCTCTTCTTCCACAGGCATTATCTGTTGCTGTGCTTCTGCTTGTGACCCAGCAATGGCTGTGATTCGCAGCTTCACTTCCCCCTGATTCGCATAGGTCGCCACAGTTGGGTTTGACTGTTTCAGCAAGGGAGCTACCTTTTCAGCCAGAGCAGATTCAGCAATACCCCAGAACTTTAACGTCCGGCTGTAAATGATTTCTTTACCCTCGCCTTGGCTTTTGAGATAGGGCACCGCTGTTTCCTGCCACATCCGCTGCATTTCAGCGGGAACACCAGGGAAGGTGAGAATCTTTAACCCAGGACGGGGTTGCCATATTATACCAGGCGCTGTTCCAGCTGGGTTGGGTAAAACTTCTGCTCCCTCCGGCATCAAGGCTTGCTTACGATTGCTAGGCGTCATTTCCCGACGCCGCTGGGAGTATTTAAGGGCGATATCTTCCAGGATTTCGGGGCGTTCTACCAGGGGGACACCAAAAAAGTCAGCCAGGGTTTGGGTCGTGAGGTCATCGGGCGTGGGGCCAAGACCGCCAGTAAAAATGAGAATTTGAGAGCGCTCAATGGCAATGCCAATGACCCGCTTGAGCCGCGCCTGGTTGTCTCCCACCACGGTTTGGTAATAGTGAGGAATACCCAGCTGGGCTAACTCCTGGGCCAGAAATTGAGCATTCCTATTGAGGATGTTTCCCAGCAGCAGTTCGGTACCGACACAAATAATTTCAGCACTCATCTGAATTTTAGATTTTATTTTTAAGTCCACTCTCCAAAAAACCCAACTCCCCACGCCAGTCGCCTCGGGAAAATACGCAGGCGAAAAGCCCCTCTCCCCCTCTCCCCCTCTTTACTTCTTAAGCCTGTCGAGTGTGCTTCCAAACTTGCCAGCTGGTGTAGCTCAGCAACAAAGTCGCACCAAAGGCGTAAGCAGTGCTACTGGGTATCCCAGCAAAAGCCAGTGCCAAACTCCCGACCCACAGCGTCAACGAGTAAATGAACAAAACAGCGAGTCGTTGCGACAGACCAGCCCGTAGCAGACGGTGATGCAAATGGCGTTTATCGGCGACCCAAGGCAATTTGCCGTGGCATAGTCGCACCAGAATCACCGCCGACATATCTAAAATCGGCACAGCCAGAATCAAGTAAGGCAGTAGCACTGCTGTGACTGCAGTGCCTTTCACCAAGCCAATTACACCAACACCTGCCAAGGTGAATCCCATAAAATAAGCCCCGCCGTCTCCCATGAAGATTTGGGCGGGGTTGAAGTTATAGCGCAGAAATCCCAGTGCTCCACCAGCCAAGGCGGCGGCAATCAGGGCTGCTGCCGGTTGGTGCATAAACAGCGCCACAATTAGCATAACCACGGCAGCAATTCCAGACACCCCGGCAGCTAAACCATCCAGACCGTCAATCCAGTTAATAGCATTTGCCATGCCCACGAGCCAGATAACTGTAATCGGTAGGCTCAGCCAGCCAACAATATCAACCAGCCCACCTGTGGGCACGCTGAGAAAGTCAATGCGCACGCCCGCCCCCCAGGCTAGACCGGCAACAACGACTTGCATCAGCAGGCGAACGAACGGGGACAAGTTAAACAGGTCGTCGGCTAAGCCAATCAGGAAGAAGGCAACACCACCCAGGGTGACACCCCACACCTCCCACTCTTTCGCAGTCGGTAGAATCCCGAATCCGCCGGACCACCAGACAATCAGCAGGGCGATCAAGGTGCCGCCGAAGATCGAAACTCCTCCCAGGCGCACCATGGGGCGCTGGTGAATTTTTCGTCCATTGGGTCTATCTACGCGTCCGCTCCTGATGCCAATGGTTTTGACAACGGGCGTAGTCCAGAGGACGACGACGGTAGCTACGAGAAAGGCAATCAGATGATACTCAAGCATCTGAAAAGTAAGTAGTTTGCAAGAGTAGCTGACACAAACAGGTCTTAGGCAAAGTCTACCTACATTTACTACATTTCAGACCGAACTTATGCAAATAAATCTCAGCCGTCTTCCTCAAGCCAACGCTGGTACGGGAATCGTCAGGTGAGGGTACAAGGGGAAGCGATCGCACAACTGAGCCACCCGTCGCCGACAATCCTTTGCCACTGACTCATCTTCCGGATTCAGCAGGCGATCGGCAATAATATTGGCGATCTCCGTAAACTCAGCCCCACCCATTCCCCGCGTGGTCATTGCTGGTGAACCCAGTCTTAAACCACTAGTGACAAACGGCGACTCCGGATCAAAGGGAACTGTATTCTTGTTGGCAGTAATTTTGACACCGCTTACCAGTTGATCCGCCTGCTTGCCCGTCATACCGATGCAGCGTAGATCGACGAGCAGCAAATGATTTTCGGTTCCATTCGAAACAATCTTGAAGTTTCTTGTTTGCAGCTGGGTTGACAAGACGCGAGCATTTTCAATTACTTGAGCAGAATATGTTTTAAACTCTGGCGTCATCGCTTCACCAAAAGCTACTGCTTTACCGGCGATGACGTGTTCTAGCGGCCCGCCCTGACTGCCGGGGAAAACAGCTTTATCCAGCTTCTTACCGAGTTCCGGGTCGCGGGTCATGATCAAACCACCCCTGGGGCCACGCAAAGTTTTGTGGGTGGTTGTCGTCACCACGTCGCAGTGGGGTATGGGGCTGGGGTGAAGATCCGTAGCAACTAGACCGGCAATGTGGGCAATGTCAGCTAACAGGTAGGCACCAATTTCATCTGCTATGCTGCGGAATTTGTCAAAATCAATCACGCGCGGATAAGCAGAATAACCGCAAATTAGCAGTTTGGGACGGTGTTGCAGCGCCAACTCCCGAATCTGATCATAGTCCAGTTGCTCTGTTTCTGGACTGACGCCATAGTGACAAACTTTGAACCACTTCCCCGACACATTCACTGGTGAACCGTGGGTCAGGTGTCCTCCGTGGGACAAATCCATCCCCATAAACGTGTCCCCAGGCTCCAGCAGCGTCAGAAATACGGCAAAATTTGCCTGCGCTCCTGAATGAGGTTGCACATTTACATGGGCGGCACCAAACAGTTGCTTAGCGCGGTCAATCGCCAGTTGCTCAATTTTGTCTACATACTCACACCCGCCGTAGTAGCGCTTACCTGGCAATCCTTCAGCATACTTATTTGTCAGCACCGAGCCTTGGGCAGCGAGCACGGCAGCAGAGGTAAAATTTTCGCTCGCAATCAACTCCAGGTGGTCGCGTTGGCGCTGGAGTTCTTCGTGGATCAAATCCGCAACTATAGGGTCACAGGCGGCGAGAAAGTCTGAGTTAGTCCGATTCACTGCAGCTATCCTTAGAAAATTTCAGAACGGTTTCTATCGGCAGGCAAAAAGCAGTCGACAACTTCTGCGAAGTCTATTGCTGTATGTCGTGGCCAAGAGCAAGCCTGGTTTTGGTCATTATGATAACGCTGTTTTTCAATCCCAGCATTGTGCGATTCCAATGCGCTGAATACCACAGCCAAGAGTGTGAATTTTGATCAGCTTCCCAAATGCTTAACCTAAAATTAACTCAAGGAAACTGGGTATGTAAAGGCTCCGATTGGATGTTAGTGATTTTAATGGATGAGCAGATCCTTGCCCCTCAGCACGTTTGTCAATCGTGTTTACTTGCAAATCAAAGTGGTCAACCCCGCTGGAGTCAAGGTCAACTTCGCTGCGGTCAAGCCATTCGCAAACTCACGCTCGCCGAGCCAGATCAATATCAGTGTCAAATGGGCTTCCGCATTGCCAAAATTGAATAAAAGGGGATCGCTCTCAGGGTAAAATCCGCACATTCACTGGCTCCCCCTGATTCCTGACCCCTCTGAAACTGCGCTATCCTGAGCATAGGAGAAAAAAGTTGCAACTATTGGGAGAATGCGCGATGAGTTGGCGGGGGTCTACGACACTTAAAGACCGGACTTTGGCTTGCCTACCTTATTTGCTTCCCCTAGCTGAGGGGATAGTATTTGGCGGATTTTTGTTTAGGCAGTTTCCTGCTGTAGCATTAGTTTTTGTGCCGCTTTTCCCCTTGGTGCAAATCTACAACACCCCGTTTGTCGGACTGATAGTTTTCTTTGCCTTGTTTCTATTGGTGGTCAGAAATGAAAAAATTAGTCACTTCATTCGTTTCAACACGATGCAAGCAATCCTTTTGGACATCGTTCTGTTTCTAGGTAGCATAATTGTGCAAATTTTGAGTCCTATTCCTGGTAGCGCCTTTGCGATCGAGACTGTAAGCAGCACTATTTTTCTGGGCATCGTAGCAGCGGTTGTTTATGCCGTTGTTCAGTCGCTGCTGGGGCGTTACGCCGAAATTCCCGCGATTTCTGAGGCGGTATATACGCAAGTGCGTTAATCCTCGCTGGCGTCATGTACTACTGGTTGCCGTGCAGTAATGGTGTTTTCAAGCCGACCAATGCCTTCAATTGCGACTACTACGCGATCGCCCAGATTCAAAGGTCCTATCCCCGATGGTGTCCCAGTCAACACTACATCCCCTGGCAGCAGCGTCATCACCTGACTGATATAGGAAACTAAAAAATCTGGCGGAAACACCATCTCATCGATACAGGTAGATTGCACAGGTTGGGCACGATCATTTAAAAAAGTCTGCAACCGCGCCCCCGGATTTAATTCCCGCACAATCCACGGTCCTAAGGGACAGAAGGTATTAAACCCCTTGGCCCGTGCCCATTGACCATCCCGCTGTTGTAGATCCCGCGCCGTGACATCATTGGCGATAGTGTATCCCCAAATTTTCGCTTGGGCTTGTTGCAGCGTACAGTCAAAGGTGCGATCGCCAATTACCAACGCTAACTCGCCCTCGTAGTCTACCCGCTGCGACTGGGGCGGATACTCAATTTCTGTGCCAGTGGCAATAACAGATGTAGGCGGCTTAAGGAAAATCAATGGATCTTTAGGCACTGAAGTTCCCATTTCAGCGGCATGGTCTACATAATTTTTCCCCACTGCCACAATTTTGGAGGGAGCGCAGGGGGAAAGGATCTGATAACTGTCTGGTTCTAACTGCAAATGCGTGGGTTGCCCATGCAACCAAGGCGGAGCATCTAGCACCTGAATGCTTTGGCTAGGTTGCAGTAAACCGTAGTAAATCCGTCCCTCTTGATTTTGAACTCGAATGTAGCGTTGCGCCATAAGTTAGCAGATACCTGTAATCCCACGGCTATCTTCCGTCGGTTGTGTCAACTATGTAAGATAGCAGACTGCTAGAATTGTAATTCCTTGTTGCTTCTCCATAAAGTTGATTAGCAATGCGCGTGCGCCATGCCACTTTACCGGAAGCAGCCATTTTGTCCATAAGGAGACTATAACCATGCAGACCGTTTACGAAACAATGTACATATTGAGGCCTGATCTGGGAGAAGAACAGGTAGAGCAGGCGGTTAACAAATATCAGAACCTGATCCGGGAACAAGGAGCCGAACAGCTCACAATTCAGCATCGTGGCAAGCGTCGCCTCGCCTATGAAATTAACAGGCAGCGGGACGGCATTTATATCCAGATGAACTACCAAGGTCCCCCTACGCTGATAGCACCCTTAGAACGGGCAATGCGATTGAGCGAGGAGGTGATGCGCTACCTGACAATCAAGCAGGAAGTCCCGGAATCAACCCCAGAGGCAGAGGAAACCGAAGCGCCATCGGAGGAGGAGTAAAGAGGGCAGGGGGGCATCTCTGTGCCCTCTTCGTCAAAGCACTATTATGAGCTTCGGGAATGCCTAAGATTTTAATTGTGGTTGAGGCTAGTGGCGAAGGGATTGCGGACTCCCCGGCTGAACGCATGCTAACTGCCCAAAAACAGGCAATTATCACTTCTGCCTACCCACACTCAACAGTGGAAGTGGTGGCAGCAAATGCACTTCAACACACGCTTGGCATCGATTTAGAGTCAAAACCCAGCACTTATCAAGACTTAGCGTCAAAAGACGTTGTTCTCTGTCCTTTGACGCTCAATCTGCCGGATCTGCCGTTTCAAGCCTTGGCAGTCTACAAGGCTTGCCGAGATGTTACTGGCTTACGTCAGCGAGCGCAACAGCACGGAATAGCGATCGCTAACGGGTGTTTCTGGCTCCCAATAGTACTCACGGCGAAAGGTGGACTCTACGGCGAGGTAATTGGGTTACAACTGCCATCACAGGACAGGGGCCAGTCAAATTCAAAATTAACCTATCCCGTGCATGGGATAGACTTGAAAGGGAAAGAACTGCCAGAGGATTTATCGTTGTCTGACTTAAGTTACTATCAACCCTTCCATTTGTCAGACGGAAGCAGGCAGCAACTTTACCAAATGGGGCGGTGTCTGCTGCAATTGCTATCAGCGCCACCAGCTACTTACTTGGTGCAGTTCGGATTTCTTGACTCAGGCATTTGCTTTGACCGGCTCTGGCCGTTTCCCGCTGCGCCTGCGATCGCTAGCTTGGGTGTCCAACAGCCAGATTTATTCACCTGCCATTGGTATTGCCTAACAGGTCTGCCGGTTCTTGACCTTGCGATCATCCCATCATCACTTGCCGACGGGACATCCTCTTAACTAGAGTGACTAAACCAGAGCGTTAACCGTTGTCAAGACGGCGTCGTAACTATCAAAAATTTCAAATACTGAATCCAGTTGAGTGAGTTCAAAGATTAACCGCACAGGGGGTTGCACGTTGCAAAGTACCAATCGACAGCCACTTTGACGTGCCGCCTTTAGCCCCGTCACCAGGGCGACTAAGCCAGAACTATCCATGAAATCCACTTGGGCTAGATCAATCACCCAGAGATCGTGGCGCTGGGGCACCAAGCTGGCTAGCTGTTGCCCCAATGCCTTACCGCCCTGCAAGTCTAAGCGTCCCTGGGGCTTAAGCACAATCAGTTGACATCCTTGTGTGAGATTCATACTTTTCACCGGGTAGTTGAGACATTTAACAGGAGTAAGGGAAACCGGGCTATTACCATTTCACTTTCGAGACTGTAATAAAGCAGCTATACCCAGATGGCTGGGCATCAAAAGTTCAATAAGTATTTTTGCCGTATAATTTCGCTTTATGTTCCTTAATATAGGCAGAGTGCCGGGATAATTTCAGGAGTTTCATCTGGCTTTACTAAATCTTTATTAATGACTTCTGTTTATGAAGTTTTTGTAAAGCGGCTGAGAGTTGACACCCTTCCCAAAATCACGCCAAGATAAAGGAAAGGTAAAATATTGTAAAGGCTATAATGTCCGTTGACTTTATATCACTGGAAACACTTCAAGAATTTGCCCATCAATACGGTTACTGGGCAGTTTTTGGGGCAATTCTGCTAGAAAATCTTGGCCTTCCTCTCCCTGGTGAAACTGTGACCGTGGTAGGAGGGTTTCTCGCTGGCAGTGGTGAACTGAATTACTGGCTAGTTCTCAGTAGCGCTATTCTGGGTGCAGTCATAGGCGGCACCTGCGGCTATTGGATTGGTAGATATGCTGGCTGGCCATTTATGCTCCGACTCGGTCGCTTCTTCCGTATCCCCGAAGAGCGACTGGTGAAAGTTAAAGACCAATTTACTCAGAATGCTGCAAAAGCTGTATTTTTTGGTAGATTTATCGCACTGCTGCGAATTTTTGCCGGGCCGCTAGCTGGCATAGCCGAAATGTCCTACGGAGAATTCTTCTTGTACAACCTGGCAGGGGCAACGGTTTGGGCCACAGTGATGCTAACTTTGGCTTTCTTTGTGGGACGCATTGTACCCTTAGAGCAATTAGTGGGTGGGTTGGCTCAATTTGGCATCGTGGCGTTGTTTGTCGTGATTGCCTGGATTGTAGTGCCCCTCTGGTTGGAGGCCCGCCAGGTCAAGCGCTCAGCGGGGGGGGAGTAGAAGAGAGCAGGTAGGCTGCTCTTTGCAGGGGGTTTCCGTTATCAGGGTTATCCCTTAATTTGACCGCTTTTCGCCAGTACGCGCGCGCTTACACCAAGCACACGTAGTAATCCCTCCGAGTCAACGTGATTATAATTACCCACACCTTCCATAGAAGCATTTTCTTCAGAATATAGGGAATGAGGCACATTGCTCGCCGAGACAAACGAGATATTTCCTTTATAAAGGGAGACGACAATCGTTCCTGTCGCCAGCTCCGCTGTGGCTTGAATTGCTTTTTGAGCCATCTGAGTGGCGAGGTCAAACCAATAACCCTGATAAATCTGCTTGCTAATTAACTGGGATAGCTCTTCAAAGAACTCACGGGCACGGCGATCCAAAATGAGTTGTAGCAACAACCCATAGCAGGTGCCAAGTATTTCTATACCTGGGCTTTCATAAATACCCCGTGACTTAACCCCCACGAAGCGATTTTCTACTAAATGAGTGCCGATCCCGATGCCATAACGTCCGCCAATGGCATTGGCCTGAACAATTGCCTCGACTAAGCTCACAGAATTGCCATTGATCGAAATCGGGCGTCCCTGCTCAAAGTGTACGGTGAACTCTTCCGGTTCGGCTGGAGCGTCGAAGGGGTAGCAACCCATCACCGGCTTAACAAAATAAGCAGGAGTTGTCAGTGATTCAAGTAGTCCGGATTCGTGAGTGAGGCCAAGCAGATTTGCATCGGTGGAGTAAGGTTTATCTTTCGTAGCAGTAATTGGCAGTCCAGATTCTTTACAAAAGTCTATCATTTCGCTACGACCAGGAAAACGCTCGATAAATTCCTCGTCACGCCAGGGAGCATACACCTCAAAATCCGGAGCGAGCATGTTAGTGATCAGTTGAAAACGGACTTGATCGTTGCCACGTCCTGTTGCTCCGTGGCTGAGGATAGACAGCCCCCTTTTTTGCATCTCTAGGATCATGGCTTTCGCAAGTACACATCTAGCGATTCCGGTTGTATTCCAGTAGCGTCCTTCATAGCAGGCTTGAGATTGAATGACGCTAAGGCCAGCTTCCGCTAGGGGAACTCGAGCAGGTAACAATACAAAATCTGCTGCCCCGGATGAGAGCATACGTTGGCGGATTGCTTCCGTATCCTCTTCATCAGGTTGCCCCAAGTCGGCTGTAAAACACACGACCCGTACTTCCTTATCTGTAAGCCAACGGGTTATTGTGCAGCTATCAAGGCCACCAGAGCCAGCAAATGCAATAGTTTTTCCTTTCAAATCTTGAACTTTCATTCCCACCTTTTCTCTCAAAACGCTGAATATGCCAGCAAAACTTTGGTAGCACGACCCGTTAAGATCTCAATCCAGCCAAACACTAATCCTTCCAAATTATCCAACTAATTCACATCAATTCTGTCAGGAATGGCACAGATTTATATTCCTTTCGCTCATGGCCAGCTGGAGGATCTAGAAGTATTATGAGTATTAATACTTAGATGCCCCGGATGAGTATTGCTATTCAGTTCAAGCCAGCGGTCGGCAGCTGAGCGATACTAAAAAAATGGTTTTACAGGGGAAACGGTGTTTTTCAGCATTGTGATTCCAACTTATAATCGCCAGCCGATTCTGGAAAAATGCCTCAGAGCGCTGGAACGCCAGCAGTTGGCTGATGGTAGCATTACCGGCTACGAAATTGTTTTGGTAGATGACGGTTCGACGGATGGCACGTTGGTATGGTTGGAGGAAAATGCAGCTGAGTTTCCCCATGTGCGATCGCTCGCGCAACACCACCAGGGACCAGCTGCTGCCCGGAATCTGGGGGTAGAGAGTTCCATAGGGGACACGATCATCTTTATTGATAGTGATTTAGTGGTTACAGAGCATTTCCTTCAAGCACATACAGATGGGCTGACTCAGGGACATCTGGCTTACGGGAGCGATCACGTCTTCACCTACGGTTGCGTGATCAACACCTGCAATTTTGACAACCCAACAGCTGAACCGTACAAGCTGACGGATTTTTCAGCGGCTTATTTTGCGACGGGGAATGTGGCGATCGCTCGCCACTGGCTGGAGAAAGCTGGATTATTTGACACCCGCTTTCAACTCTATGGCTGGGAAGACCTAGAACTGGGCGTGCGGCTGAAACATCTGGGCTTAAAACTGATTAAATGTCCAGCAGCGGTTGGCTACCACTGGCATCCACCCTTTGCCTTAGAGCAAATTCCCAATATGATTGACAGAGAAATTCAACGCGGCCACATGGGTGTCGTGTTCTATCAAAAACATCCTAGCTGGGAAGTGAGGATGATGATTCAGATGACCTGGATTCACCGGCTACTCTGGGGACTCCTCTCGCTGGGCGGAACCCTCAACGAACGCACAATGGCTCCCTTCCTGCAATGGCTGATTAATCAAGGCAAACCCCAGTTGGCTCTAGAAATAGCCCGGATTTTTCTCAATTGGTACAACGTTCGGGGAGTTTATGCTGCATACGCCCAGATGCGGCAGGCGTCCCCGTCAAAGCCAGCATAAATGTGATAATCTAGTAGAGTTGTCTAAATTCGCACATCTAGGAGATCGGGTGTTTCTAGGGGCTTGAGAATCCTAGAAATACGCCTGGATGGAGGATTAACCCGAATCAGGAGTTCAAAAAATATGCCAGTTGTTTCATTGGCTCAGATGATGGAGGCAGGAGTTCATTTCGGGCATCAAACCCGCCGATGGAACCCCAAAATGTCTCCCTATATCTACACCTCCCGCAACGGAGTTCATATCATCGACTTGGTGCAGACTGCCCAGTTGATGGATGATGCTTATAACTATATGCGCTCCTCTGCTGAGCAAGGGAAGAAATTCCTCTTCGTCGGCACTAAGCGGCAAGCAGCTGGAATTATAGCGCAAGAAGCCGCCCGTTGTGGGGGGCACTACATCAACCAACGCTGGTTAGGCGGAATGCTCACCAACTGGGCAACCATCAAAACGCGGGTAGATCGGCTGAAAGAATTAGAGCGCCGGGAAGAAAGCGGGGCACTCGATTTATTGCCGAAAAAAGAAGCCTCGATGCTGCGCCGGGAGATGGGGAAACTGCAAAAATACCTAGGCGGCATTAAATCGATGCGGAAAGTACCCGACGTAGTGGTGATTGTAGATCAAAAGCGGGAGTATAACGCGGTTCAAGAATGTCAAAAACTGGGGATTGAAATTGTCTCCATGCTGGATACGAACTGCGACCCGGATGTAGTTGATATTCCCATCCCAGCGAATGATGACGCCATCCGGTCGATTAAGCTGATAGTGGGCAAATTGGCCGACGCTATTTACGAAGGCCGTCATGGTCAGCTAGAAGCTGAAGAAGACTACGAAGATTACGAGGGTGGAGAAGAAGACCTCGATTACGACGAGAGTGAATATACCGAGGCGCTGATCCCCGACGAGGAAGAGGAGGAAACCGAGGAATAGGAAGATTCTGGTCAATCCTAAGTAAAATAGGAATACTTAGGATTGAGCAATAACCGCGATTAGAAATGTCAGTGAAGTAGGAATTAAGGCAAGATGGCAGATATACCTGCAACAGACGTCAAAGAGCTACGCGAAAGAACCGGCGCTGGCATGATGGACTGCAAAAAGGCGCTCCAAGAAACCGGCGGTGAAAAGGAAAAAGCCATCGAATGGCTGCGGCAAAAGGGCCTTGCCTCTGCTGGGAAAAAAGCAGGACGAGTGGCAGCAGAAGGGCTAGTTGATAGCTATATCCATACTGGCGGTCGGATTGGCGTTCTCGTGGAAGTAAACTGCGAAACTGACTTTGTCGCTCGTAACGAAGCGTTTCCAACCTTGGTGCGGAACATCGCGATGCAGATCGCGGCTTGTCCTAACGTGGAGTATGTGAACGTAAGCGACATCCCAACCGAAATTGCCGAGAAGGAAAAGGCAATTGAAATGGGGAAAGATGACCTAGCAGGCAAGCCAGAGAATATCAAAGAAAAGATTGTCCAGGGTCGGATTGAGAAACGCCTCAAAGAAATGTCTTTGATGGACCAACCTTACATTCGCGATCAAAACATCTCGGTTGAAGAACTGGTAAAGCAAGCGATCGCGCAGCTGGGTGAAAACATTCAAGTCCGTCGTTTCGTCCGCTTTGTGTTGGGCGAAGGGATAGAAAAGCAAGAGAACTAGAAGAGGGGCCTTTCTGTCAGGGGTCTTTCTATCAGGGGGAGCTGGGAAGATGGGAAGATGGGGAGAGTGATTTTTCTTCTCCCCCTCCCCTCCTCGCTTTGAGTCGCTATCCTAAAGAAAAGATTATAGCTGTAGGCCCGTAGAATCTAGGTGGGCGAAATTAGGGAGGCTATGGCCAGAGCAGTTGAGCGAATAGAGCAGGATATTGCCGCGCTAGAGGAGGCGTCAAGCGCGATCGCGGCAGAAATTCGCAGCGCCTACGGCAGTTATCTAACTACCCTGGGGCAAGCCGTGCGGCAGCAGCTGATTCTGGCGAGCTACCACTTGTGTACCCAAGGGTATCCCGATGCCTTTGTGAGTTTGTCTTTCACTCAGCGGCAACAATTGCAGCAAGCTATCCGGAAGTTGGGTCAACACGGAGCTGACCAGTTGTTAGCTCATACTAAAATGGAAGATGGGAACCCAGGGAGATGGGAACCCAAGGAGATGGAGACAGAGGAAGAAGACGATGCCGATCTAACCCCCTCACCCC
>CAXUIG010000111.1:0-19908 GCA_964250845.1 uncultured bacterium
CCTGAACTCCCAAAGTCTGAGCCAGATTTTTTGCAAGATTGTCTGAGGCGTAATCGTGCCGTTTTGCGGCTCCATGACTTCAGTTAAAAAAGACGATCACATGACTACTGTGCTTAAAATAAGCTTTAATTGCATTTTACATGCACATTATATGCACAAAAACTACATGTTTTCAAGTCCTAGAATCCCAAAGCAATAAGCCGAGATGCCAGGAATAAGGGGTGTGTTGAAACCGAGACAATCTCCTAAAAATCTCTCAATCCACCAACGAGAGCGAAAACACCTGTGACCTTCCTACTCGGCTTTAAGCGCCTCCACAGACTGCTGCTGCTGGCTCAACAGCTCTAGCTGAGCCTCAGCAACCTGAGCGCGGCTTGCCCATTCCTCGGCTCTTAACGCCAAATCATCCAGCTGATGGCGCAGGCCAAAATTTTCTTCAGCGAGCGAGAGCCATTGCCAACTCAAGCTTATTCTGAATCTGCTCTGATCGCAGTGCCATCTCAAGCAATCGGCGGCCAATCAAGCGAACGGATGATTCTATCTGCTTGAGCATCAAGGCATTTTCCTGCTGGAGCCCCACTATTAGTTCAAGAGAAAAGCTGTAACTTGTTTACCGAATCTGCGGCTAAAGATGATCCGGGAGTGGGCGATGCTGGCTTTAAGACCAGCGCCTGAAGTGGTGCTTGACGGCAGTGGTTTGATAACGTAGTGCTAGTGAATAGCGAGTACTTCCAGTCTGGTGCAGGTGGCACTGGGATAATATCTAATCTTAGTTAAGGATGTGAGCCTTTTTTGAGGTCAAACCAGTAACGCAAGCCGAAAACATCTGTCCAGATGCCCCCGTCTCCACCACCACGCAAAATTCCTTTCGCCCAACGCCGCTCACGCGAATTCCTAAATCGAGCTGAAGTTGATGCATTGATTGCTGCGATGTCCCTCACACGCTCGCCTGTCCGTAATCAGGCACTGGCAATCCTACTATTCTGCCAAGCCCTGCAACCAATCGAGTTGTGCTGGCTCCGTTGGTGTGACGTAAACTTTGCCGAAAAGATTTTGCTGGTAACACGCAACCGAACCAAGACTACTCGTTGCCAATCCCAACAAATCGTTATTAACCTCCAACCGTTGTGTCCCACTGAAATCGACCTGTTACAGCAGCTTTATCAGCAGCGCACCACGGACTGGATATTTGCAAGTGAGCGAAAACAACGCCCCTTGTGAGCGCTCGCTGCACCACATCATTCGACAGGCTGGAGAACTCGCCTCACTGCCTTTAAGCGTACACCCCTACATGTTACGGCGCTCCGGCTTGTATTACCGAGCAGCCTTGCTACTGAACCCCCTGGGGCTGTCGTTGAGGGAATGTTGCCTGCTGTGGAATTGGCATCAGACGAACATTCCCTTCTCTGCCGAAGCGGAACAAGAGTATCGCGCCATGAAACCACAACAAAAAACCGCTTTTTTGGCAGCGCTAGAACGGATGAAAGTATTTAGTGGGATTACAACCAAAGAGAACACCATTGATTACATCTTGGGTGCTTTCTTGCTCTTCCCCCGGCTCCAGGACATCCCCAAAGATTTTTGGCTCACTCCTCCTGGCTGGAAAAGCCAAAACTTTGCCGAAAAGATTTAAGTTAAAAACCTAACCGCATCAAACCCGAATTACTTGAGAACCGCTCAAGCAGCCAATACCTGTTCGGGTTCAACCTATAAAGGTGAAATCCAGTTAGAGCCACCGTGCTTAAACGCGCTCCTAAAGTGTCGGTTTGCGCATAAGTTGAAAATTTAGCTACGAATTTAGGCACTTTCAGCCCCCGAATTTACACATAAGATGAAAATAATTTGTGCCAAAAGTGAAAATTTCCTACCAAATTCGCGCTATTTATGAAATTTGACGCCATCCGGGGATATATAGAGCGAGAATTCGCATGGGGTAAAGGTTTCGGGCTTTCTCCGTGCTTTCTCTTGGCCAATGTGATCGCTCACCCCCTACGACGCCATGAGGGTTACACGGTCACGATTTTCAACTTACGTGCAACATTTTCAACTTATGGGTCACAAATTTCAACTTATGCGCAAACCGACAAAAAGGGCTAGTGAAAGTAACTCCCTGGCAAATAGGTGTTGAGAATACCTCTTCTCACACCCAAAAATAATTTGAGTCAAAGGCGGGTTTTGGTCGAGGATAGATGAAACGCCAGATTTATCCTCGACCAGTGGCAAGCAAGGAGATAGGTTCAAAACAAAACCCAGACACTCTGGTGTTAACAACACCACTGCCCCTGACTCGGCATCCGGCAGAGGTGTATTTGGCGGGACTGGGGGTGGGGTCAAGGCGGACGATGCGTGAGGCGCTCGACTGCATCGCTCGACTGCTGACCAATGGGAAAAGTGATGCTTCGACACTCGATTGGTCTGCTTTACGCTATCAGCACACATCTGCTGTCAGGGCAGTATTGATGGAGAAATACAGTCCCGCCACGGCTAATAAAATGCTGTGTGCGCTGCGGCGGACAATGAAAGAAGCAGTAAGGCTAGGGTTGATGGCATCTGAGGACTACTCCTTGGCCGTAGATATAAAGTCGATTAAGGGAACTTCGTTACTCCGGGGACGGGCACTTTCTGGGTCGGAGCTTAAGGCACTGATGGATGCTTGTGCTAGTGACTCGACCACCTTGGGAGTCAGGGATGCGGCAATGCTGGCGATTTTGATGGTAGGGTTAAGACGCTCTGAAGTTGTTGTTCTTGACTTCAAAGACTTCAATCCCCTCACTAGGGCGCTGACAATACGTTCCGCTAAGGGCAGGAAAGACCGGATCAATTATCTGCCACAAGGGGGAGCAATGGCTGTGTCTGACTGGCTGGTTGTCCGAGGGAAATTACCAGGACCGCTGTTGCATCCCTTAAACAAAGCTCATCAAATCATCCCTCGACGCCTGAGTGAGCAGGGCGTGCTGCGTGCCTGGCAACGCCGAGGAGAACAAGCGGGTGTGGCACCTTTTTCTCCACATGACTTCAGACGGACATTCATCAGTGACTTGCTGGATGCGGGTGCGGATATTGTCACTGTAGCCCAGTTGGCCGGACACTCTGACGTTAGTGTTACTAGCCGCTATGACCGCCGAGGGGAAGCGGCGAAGCTTTATGCAATTGATCTGTTGAATGTACATTACAGTCCTGCCGACAAAACTTTGGATTAGCCTGCTCAATACTTGGGATTGAGGCGGTAGCCCAAACCATAAACTGTCTCAATCAAATCAGCGGGCGCCCCGACTAATTTTAATTTATGCCGCACACCTTTGATATGGGCTTTGACAGTATCCTCTTCGGGCGGCTCTTCATTCCACAGTTGATCTAGAATCACGCTTCGATTAAACAGGCGACCTCGATTACGCAGGAACAGCTCTATCAGACCATATTCTTTTGGGGTCGGATACAAGGGTTGCCCGGAATATGTTACCTCACATAGAGCCGGATTAAGGCTCAATTTCTCAAACTTAAGAATCGGGGATTTTTGAGGACTCACCCGGCGAAGTAAAGCGCGAATTCGGGCACCTAACTCTTGGAGGTTAAAGGGTTTGACTACATAGTCATCTGCTCCTGCATCTAGCCCCATGACTTTATCCTCACTAGCGGATTGAGCAGTCAGTAGAAGAATAGGCATGCTGAAGCCGCAGTTACGCAACTGCTGGCAAAGTCTAATCCCACTAAGCTTTGGTAGCATTACGTCTAGAAGGAGCAAGTCGTAAGCAAATGCCTCTACTAGCTCCCAACCAGCAATACCATCACTGGCAACATCGACTAAATAATGTTGCTCCGTCAGGTCTGAGGCCAAAGTTTCAGCTAGGCGATGGTCAGACTCTACTAATAAGAGTTTCATTTATTTTCTTCTCACCGATAAATGTAATTGAACTCAAGTAATACTGCCCCCTATCGCTGTTTTAGGGGGGAGTATTGGGCCATTAATAAAACTATTCCATCTCGGCTCTTTAACGCCATTCATGTCAGAACTTTCTTGAGATATCTTGTTTTTCTGGGCGTACATATTTAACTAAAAAGTCTACTTTCCAGCCCCGGCTATTACATTGCTCAATCTTTTCATGGCGCTCAACACGCCACACTGCGCCCTCAACTGGATCAAGCGCTCCATGACCAGATGTAGCGATCTCTTCGAGAGCTGCTTCAATACTGAAAGGCCCACCTGTATGCAATAGCCGGGGCTGTACAAAACCGTAGTTCTTAACACGAATAGTCAATTCAGCTACAGTTGCTCGTTCATTACCTCGCATCAGATCGAAAACAACGAAGGGTTCATGAGGCAGATCGTAACGTGTGCCATGAGCCTGTATCAACCATTCTCCGCATAAACGTTCGCCATCTTTCAGTACAGCCAAAAAGCGCTGTTGATTTGTGTATACCCACTCAGCAAAAATATGATGATGCTGAAACTCAGAGCAGCTAGCAATATATCCGGCTCGGGTCAGTGGGTACAGAATATCACCGATGCGAGTAACAGAAACGCACGAGCCATCTAATTTTTCTTGGCAAATAATTAAATCGTATTTGTCTCTCACCTTTTCAGTAGCAATCCGCTTGTGGCCTTCGGGACACTGCCGGTCTTTAGGGCCCATTCTAGAACCTGGCAGGTGCCCAATACTGCCATAACTTTTGCCACCTAATGGCTGTTTTCTTGATTGCATAAAATACCTCAATTCTATTGTTTTCTAGCTCTGGTGAAAGTGCCAACACCAATGCTCATGAAGCATTGGTTAAATCCGAGTCAACTTTAATTACTTGGCTCAGATGTTGTAAATAAGCTTCGACAGACTTAATACGGTCTGTGTGGCTGGGCGCTTGTGAAAGGGAAGTTTTTGTGGTGCAGCAGTGCGCTTTCATTAATGTAATAAAATTCAGCTATTGTATCCACCTAATAAAACTTAATCAGGGTAATCCAAAGCGATATCAAAGCGAGCGCGGACAAAGGAAATCGTCCGAGCTGCTGAAAACGGTACAGGAGAATATTTATCAAAATCTTCCCAGTTTTGCTTCCAGTAATCGAGATTAAAATCTGGTGGATACTCATACCCAAATAAGTATCGACTTCCATGCAGCCGTTCTAAAGCATCAATCCCATGAAGATGAGCACTACCGCTAATTCGCTCTGCTGAAATCGTCTAGATCCAATTTCTGCCAACGACCTACAAACTCATTTCCACCTTTTAGATAGAGGGATATAATGTGGGCAATGTAATAATCATCACCATATAAAAATTGCCGTTTTCTATGTCCCAATACTTCTGGTGTCCCATGGTGGAGCAAAAATTTGGCCTGATAAATTAAAATGGTATGTCTATTGGGCTCAAGTTCGATAGAAGATTCATCTGGAATTTCAGTGGGCTGGCAACTTGTCAATAATTGGGCCAAACGCAGGACATAATAGCAA
Organism: uncultured bacterium; assembly: GCA_964250845.1. Classification (GTDB taxonomy): domain Bacteria; phylum Cyanobacteriota; class Cyanobacteriia; order Cyanobacteriales; family Chroococcidiopsidaceae; genus CAXUIG01. The sequence goes on from CAXUIG010000111.1 coordinate 5,444, forward strand.
AAATCGGATTGAGGCCGATTCAATAATTCCTCTACTGGATCATACATCGCTTCTGCAAGTGCGAGCGCTAATATTTGTTCTGCTTCTGCTTGCTCACGATGAGACTTTTCTTTAATCAGGGACTCCGCTATCTTTAAATCTCCCGGATTTACTTTGGGGGTTCGAGGGATTGGAATTTGATATCTCGGCTCAAAATCCTTACAAGTCTCAACGTCGTTGGCAACGCCAATTGGATGCAGAGCGCAAATCAAATGACTACTTGTTGCGTAATATTTACAGCGAGCGCAGGCTTGAATTTTCCGCATTTTATTGAAAGAACTATTTAGAATGAGAGTTGTATTAGTCGGTCAGGCAATTTTTACGAAACGCTTAGAGTGGGTAAAGACTCGTTTCAAACGAACTATTTTTAAACCTTCGATTGATTACTCGTGTTGCTCCCTTGGATTTGAACAGATTGAAATCAGGTACTAATGGAGTTCAGTTCCATTAGTACGTAGTAAGTAGCTTGAGCTTATCAAATTAAGCAATACCCGGCCAATTTCTGGATGCTCAAGCTCAACTTATTGTTGGACGACAATTCCTTTTCATCAACTAATATTGATAGAGCACGTCCGCTCAAATCCGTTCAACTAAATTACCCAGAGGCGGAATACGCCACTCACCAGATGTCAAATTGTAGTGAGCAATTTCAATTCCATGTTCCACTGATTTTCGCTCAATAACTTGTGGCACAACATCGCCAACCGCCAAGCAATTAATAATATGCAAGCTCATTGCGTTCTCAAGAGCGATAGTAGGCGCATCTGCCCAAGCTTTTTTCAGCATCGGATTTGTTTCCAACTGGTAGCAGCTTGCCGCAAACTTTTCAAAAGTATGAAAAAGAGCCTCGGCATCGGATGCTAACAAATAATCAACTGCTGGTAAGCGCTTAATTTTATCTAAAATTTCAGCTACCACTGGTATGCTCCACAAAGCTTCAACTACGGTACGGTGGCGCTCATCCAGGTTACTTGGCAATTGAATTTCTGGTTTACAAGTCCCAGATTCCTGTTTTAGGTTGATTTGTTGTCTTTGTTTCTTACGTTTTGCAGCTTGTCCCATATTATTACTTTGATTACTTGAATAACAATCGTTTTAGCCAACATGCTCTAGCCAAATATCGAAGTGCAGCCTTTGAACGCAAAAAAACTTAGATAAGAGAGCGCTATTTTTTCGGCTAAGAGGACTCCTCATAAAGAATTGCTTGATTGGTGTATTGGGTTTACTCTTAGGACGACGACAGAAATAAAGTCCAGGCCGTCAAATGCGGATCTCTTGGGCACATGAGCGTATTTTCAATACACGGCCTGGACTTTATTTAAGTCACAATTCTTACTCCGCTCTCTTATCAACCTTTACGGCACAGGCTTTTCTTGAAGTGGAACATTCTTTGGGTGCTCTTTTCTCACGCCCATCTCCATTCTTTAGGGGTAATCAGCGGCACGGTTCCATGCGGCGAGCACCACTCGCCGGTCGTAACGTGCCGCCAAAACCCCGCAATCCATCGCCCGAAGACGCAGACCTCCGCAGGTAGCCAGCCTCCACTCTCATCGTTGGTCGTGTTGACATTGCAATCGGCGGCAATTGTCGCCGATTGCTCGATTGGGGCCTCTTTTGGTGGTGAAGCTGTTGCCGAATCCGTCGCTGGTGGTGAAGCTATTTGTGAGGCCGTCACTGGTTGCTCGGACTCGGCTACTGCTGGCAACCAATCACGTTGAATGCCCCACGAGCTGAAGCGTTGCTGCAATGTGGACACTTGGTCAGAGGCGAGGGAATCCACTATGGCTTGCAGGGATGAAGGTTGGCGATGCCGTTCAAATTTTTCGAGTTCCTTGGACGTGCGCACATCCAAGAGCCAATTGCGCCAGGTGCGTAATGTCGAGCTTGGTATGCGTGGGGCATAAGCATCAGGGTCGCGCCGGACGGGTAGCCCCTTATGTGACTCAACCCACTCAGCTGGCACCCAGTAACTCTCGCCATCAAGCGGTTTGATCCTCAAGTAGTCGTGGAATTCGTGTGTACTATTGCGCCCAGTCGCTAGCTGTTCAATCACCAACTGCCCATCAACTAATTGGTTCGTTAGAGGCTTGGCGGCGAAATCCTCCAGAGCCAATGGTAGTAATCGAACTTCTTGACCTGGGGCCACCGACTGGGATTTGGTAACACCCCCCTCTAAAAAGTCATAAATACTAATATTATTCGGGGGGTGTGACGAGCCATCGGGTTTCCCTGGCGCAGTAGCAAACTTGATCCACCACGATAAGAACAAGACCAAGGCGGGTGCATCTAGTTCTTGAGAGCCAACTTGATCCCCCAGGTCCATAACCAACTTAATCCACCACTCAGCTAGGAAGACCAGAGCCGGTGCATCTATATTGTGATTATCCTTGATTTGGGCCGAAATCTTCGACTGCATCTCGCCTGATGTTAAGTGCTGAAATCTTTTCGCCGACACTTCAACAGCTAGCTCTCGCTCCATCAACCGAGTCTCGCGCTGTTGTTGGCGATGCGCTAGCACAGCTATTGCTTGCTCCCACGACGACGATGTGATTTGATAAAAGCGTCCCTCCCTGGTAAAGCGAGACATTTGGCGCTTCAGTCCTACCGCATCACATAAAGTTGCATGAACTTGAGAATCAGACGTTTCTCTTGCACAAAAACGCTTCTCCACCGCGAGGGCTTCACAAATCAGCTGCGCCAAGGGGGATAATTGAGAGCAATAGTAGTCGGCTTTTTCCTGATCCTGGAATTTTTGAGCTTTTACCGACGACGTGATGCCACCCACGAGCGCGAAAAACACCCACTTAGCATCTAGGTGAGTGCGAGGAATGAGCACAGCTCTGAGTGCCTTGTGTGCCAGTATTCGGCAATCCTTGAGGTAGCGCGGCGCTACACAAATGGTGATTCCCAAGATTTTCTTAATATCTAGTGCTTTAGCCCTTGCCCGTTCTCCTAATCCAATCAACTCTTTTGAGGAGTATTCTTGTTTTGGGTCAATAAACTCTAGCATTCCTAAATCACACAGCAAGTCACGAGCCAGCTTGTGGTGTTTCAGGTCAGTAATGACATGGTGTGTCCGGCGATCGCTTAAATCCATGCGCCTTGCCATTGATTCCGGGTTAAGTAGTAACTCAAGACGAGTTAACTTACGTCTTCTTTGTCCCACATCGTCAGCTTCAATCAGTTCAGGAGTAACGTCCATCCCATAGAAATCATGCAGCTCAAATTTTTGAACGGTGCAGCGCTCGTAAAAATCGGGATTTGGTTTATTTTTAAGTAATTCGTGCTGTTGAGGCGTGATTTCAGGTGATACACATATTGTAGCAATTTCTGCCCCTGAGACAATACGTCGGCGCTGCTTGAGTTCAGATTTAACGAATTTTAATCCCGTTAAAAATTCCTCATCCGGGTGCGGCTCAATCTCATAGCCCATCTGCTCTAAATGGCTTTTAAATCCTGACTCAATGTTCATCAATGACCAATTGCGACGGGCATTGAGTGAGGCAACAAGTTGAAGGAATTCTGGATGCTCAATCCCTACCATTCCCGTATTTGGGTCAATTTTTAGGGATAACCCATCAGCATGATTATGACGGAGGAAGTCGCCAGCAATACTATAACAGTTAGTTTCAAGTCCCTTTCTCGGTTTTGAATTGACCCAGAAACTGAGCGTCACGTCGGGGCGATAGCGATGGGCGAGCTGCCCCAGTTCCGTGTGAGCCAGGGTAAAGCCGGAAAATAGACAAATCACCTCGTCAAATGCTTCAAAGTCAATGCTGACTCCTGATTGAATTGTGGAGTTGTAAATTAGGTAGTCTAAGGGTCTAAACTTCAGTACAGTATTAATGTTCTTGATGAACTTTCGGATTTCTGCCTTGCCACTATTATCCCCATGAACTACCTGCCCTTTTTTGTCAGGAAAACGAGTTACTAGTTGTAAAGCTAGAGCTTCAGGCAGGTTTTCAATCCCCTCAATGCTATCAATTCCTGATAGCATTGCTCCCGATTTTTTTACGGTGGTCTTAGAGTCGCAGCAAAATAGTACCCGCCTACCTGCCTCTAACATCTGGCAGCCGTACTCGAATGCTGCTTCTTGAGAACTGAATTGATATGCAAATCTATCCTGGTTGGGCTTATATGTATTTTTGAGAATGAATGGGGCTGACCCCCGTAGATGAGTATGCCAGTCAATTACCACCCCGCTCAGGTCAGCATCGGCCAAAATGTAGCGTCCGGCAGTGGCTGCGAAGTAACTAAAAACTGCTAGAATCCGTTCTCGGTTGCGCTTACAGGTGAAGCCAGTGGTCAAGTGAGAAGTTACCTGATCTGCCTCATCAATAATTACCACATCAAAGCGCTTGTTCAGGGTAGGGACTCGCCAAAGCGAATCCGCAGTGATTACCAGCCGGGTAACTTCCCCCAGATTAATATCATCCTCGTTATAGCAGCGGCATTTGTACCGGACTGCTAAAGCTTCAGCCAGTGAGATCGTGTTCGTCACGAGTAGTACTGAAACATTTGAATCGCTGACCATTTGCGCCAAGGCTTGAGTTTTTCCTGTATTCATGGCGCTGATCAAACACAGGAAATTGGCGTCAATCCCCTCCAAGCTCAGATAGCGCTGATGTACGGTGATTGAGGGTTTGTATCCCAGCTGCCATAAAGAACGTGGGTCAGGTGCCTCTGGTTTTTTCTGCCCCCAGACAAAAGCATCTGGATGCGGGTTGAGTTCCCGCTCCAAGCGCTCTCGCCACTCCCGCTTACGCCGCTTACTATTTTGCTCCGCTGCGATTTCTTCATTATGCTCAAGCTCTTTTTCCCATGCCACATATTGTGCATAGGCATTAGCGTCGGGTTCTGACCATGATGCTTCAACGCCTGGTACATCCTGCGGCGTTGCGTCTGTTAGCCGAGCCCTGGTAGATTCAGGATGTAGCTGGAAAAACTCATCCGGTGTTAGAGCTTGGACTTCATTCCACCGACCGGCGACCAGCAGCTCGTCAATGTCGAGGTGTTGTTGCTTATCACTCTGCCCCCACCACAGTACCTCGACGGAATACCCCCACTCCTGACACCATTTGATGGTCTGGTTGTTCGCGGCTGGGATGTTACTGACGTTTTTGATCGCTCCAGCATCTGGTGCCAGCATTACTAGAAGAGGTGCCAACCGCTCCAGGTAGTCTTTGAGCGTGTGAGCACCATAATGACCAGCCGCCGCTGTCCCAATCACCGCGATGTCAGTCAACCCCATCCGCCATAACATTAAGGCAGTTAGAGCACTCTTGAGCGCACCCTCACAGAGAATCACTTTTGAGATTTGATCCGCTTCGGGGGGAAGCCAGACAAATAGCGGCAGTTCCCCGTTGGGCAGTTGTGGCCCATTGCCGCGCTGACGCTGACTACTGAGCCAGATATACTTGCCTGGAGTGCCGCTATCGGTCTTGACTTGAGCGCCGGTGATAAAGCCATCTGGGTCGAAAGCGTAAATGGCGATTCCATCCACTCCGGTTAGAGCGCGAGTGAACGGGTCAACCCCGGCGAGGTCAGCGGATATTCCCATTATTCGCTGGCCTGGATTCCAAGTTCTAAGTGCCCCCAACTCAACTGCGTTATGTACTTCTGTGTCAGCTAGGCCACGCTCTCTCAACACTTGCCGATGCCGAGCAATGAGCGTCAAGTCCTGATTAACAAGTCGATATTGGGCATCGCGCTCCTCTATACTCAGTAGTTTAGCTTGACGTTGCGCCAGTTCTTGGTCGCGCAATATCCGCTTGATGTCTCGCTCCTGTCGCCAAGCAGCTCTATAAGCTTCATTCTTTGTGTCGTGTCCAGCATCAGCGACCCAGAGCCCACCCATCCCATTACGCAGGGGCTTGACGAAGCGGTAGCCGGGTGGCGTATCCTGTTTACTGCTGCCCCGCAGACAGAGCACCCATTTATTCTCTTGGATTTTGCAACCATGGAAATTGCCGCAGACAGGGCAGGGATTCTTAATGCTTGTAGGGGTGCCTTTCAATAGCTACCTCCTCTTAATTCCAGCCGCAGTTCTAATACTTGAATTAGGTTTTGATTGCGATTAGTTTCCATTTCTCGGTTCTCCGTAGTTGGAGCCGAGACAGGACGCAAGACATAGAAAAGCGCAACAACGCCCTCCTCTGCTAGAATAAGCAGTGAGTAAAGCCCCGACAAAAGCTTTTACCCGTTGCTGGGATTGCGCTTCTTGCGTCGTCCCGGCTAGAAACTTTTAACTAGAAAATTTGATGAATTGCCAAAAGCCTTACCGTCCCCTGAACTGGACTACTTGGTGCAATTCAGTTTTAGGCGAATCCGCCCAGACATGGAATTTTTCGATGATTTGCAAATAATCTAACTGGCGGGGGGTTAGCCACTCCCGGCGCTGGAACAGATCAAGTAGCCCAACTTCTGCCTCATCCAGCTCAAGCCTGCGTAAATGCAGTACCCGCTCTACAAAATGCCGCAGTTCGTTACTAGGAGCGTCAACCGGATTCACGTCGCGGGGGAACAGTTGCAATGAAACTGATCCCATGTCAACTTTCAAGCTCCCCATTTCGCCAATCTGCGCCACCTTACCCCAAAATCCATTCCACTTCTTCTGTTCTGGCGAGGCGGCTTCATGGCGCTCTATGCGTACAAAAACAATATCACCGACGCGAACTGGGGTTTGCGGCGCAGATCTGACCAACAAACACAGCTCGCTCGGCTCAAACCTGATTTTCTCAGGACTTCCTTCGAAGCTGACTGAGAAAAGTTTGTCCGCCGCCAAAATCTGGTCAACTCGCCCCCTTTGGCCGATATAGGTCAAGTTATGCGCATGGGCATGAGCGCTTACTTCTACCCAGTCGCCTATTGAAAACCCGGCAAAACTTGGTTGATAGGGGTCGCTAAAATCTGCGTTGTTGGAATCTTTAGAGTTGTTTTCTTTGATCATTTTTGCTGCCTGCCTGGTAGACTTGGCTTTGCCACTAGTAATTAGTTCCGCTAACTCCATCAGTTCTTCAGGAGGTCTCTTGAGCAGTGCGTGTGCGGAATCTACGCTCTGCTCGTTAAGCGTCAAGCGGAGTACTTGGGCCACTTCCTTGTGGCCAAGGCTTGCTTCGGAGTCGATCTGGGTAACGACCTTTACCGCCTTCTGGTATGTGCGACCTGAGCCGATCCCTACACGATCAGCGATATGATCGCGTGTAGTGCCTTTTCGACCTTGTGGAAAATTTTCCATAAGGTCGGGAGTGCTGTTAGGTCTGGTTCCAGCCAGAGAGATTTGCCTAATCCTGGCTTTGTGTGCTTCAATTTCTTTCCACGCTTCCCCTTCTCTCACCTTCTGCTCAGTGGTTTTCGACCGACTAGCATTCTCTAGCAGCAACGCCTCAAGTTCGGCCAGCTCGTCAGGAAACTCCCTCACTTCCACTTGAATGCTCTCCCACCCCAATTCCAGTACAGCCTTACAACGCTGATGACCGCTGATGATAGTGCCGGTTCGGGTGACGACCAATGGTTTTACCCATCCAGACATACGTATCAACTCGATTAGCTCGGTTGCGTCCTCGTCCTCGCCATAGATAGCAGAGTTCTTTTGATGTGGCTTCAGAGTCCTGGGGTCAAACTGCGTGAATACTGGTGGTGGAAACGCGTTCCTTTGTTCTCTTTCTCTTTCCGGTTGACTGCTGCCTGGAAACGTTTCTCCGTCATTGATTGCCGTTTTCCTTGCCATATTTGCGTTCCAAAAAAACGTATGTGGTGCAAGATCCGCCCATAGGAATGGGGAATGCACTTATCCGCGAGTGGATAAGCGTTGTAGGAGAAGCCTGACTTACTGCACCTGTAAGATGCGCTTCCCTTAACCCATCTGCACGCTTGTTAACTACCTAAACGGGCTTGAACACTTGTTTTTAACGTTCTTGTAGAGTTGAAGCACAGACTCAAGCTCACCCTGGCATGCATGGCTTGACTTACTCCGCCGCGCATCTCTTGAGTGCGAACCATGCTTACCCGTTCGATGCCGAGTGCCAACTCTCTAGCTACGTTTGTCTGGCACGCTTGTCGCAATATCTGCTGCGTCCACCTTTCTCACTTGTGCTATAGCTTCTGATTCAAGCAGAGGTCTGGTGAAGATTGCATAAAAGTCTATCGTCAGAAACTATCGCTAGATGGTCATGCGATGATAGAAGCTGTTTATTTGTTGGTGGGAAAATGCCGTCATCGAGGCTCGGCGCTGCACCTCTGCCGTTAACAGGAGCGATCCAACGGAAAAAATTTGTTGGTTTGTTGCTAAGCGCGAAAAAACTTGCTATAGTCATAACAAAGCGGCCCAAGCATATGGGCGGGTAAATGAACTGAAGATTCTAGGGCACCTGGGGGTGGGATTCCAGGTGTCTTACCCGTTTTTAGGCAAGACACTCATATCATACACCATCTGCGTTGGATTGCATACTGGCATACTTGCAATGGCTCAAACATGCGGATTTCCAAGAATGCGTGCTTGTTTCTGTGGAAGAATGTGCGCCAACCGCTAAGAGAATCCCGGTTTCTGGGAGTCGAGCGATGTGTGCAAGGCGGTTCCATGCGATCGCTAGTCTAACTGTGAGTCCAGGTAAGACGGCACCAGAAAATATTTAAGTTTGTTGCAGATGTCCTCAATTTCCTGTGGGACAATCCCATTCCCCAGCATCTTCTGCCGTTGAGTCTTGCTGATTGAGATTTCTTTGCCATCTCGGGTAATGCCTTTCTCGGTTGAACCCACCGGCCAGCCCATTAAGCGCTCAAACTCAGTAGCGGTGAGTGGGCGAGGGTTCCCGCGATAGCTTATGGGGAGGTCTTTGCGCTTACCTGTTTTGAGGTTAATCGGTCGTTTGCGGTTGGTAGCAAATTGGCCACTGCAATCTAATGTACAAGATTGGCTTCCACCTCCCGACTCAACGAAATAGTCCTCTCCTTTGTACTCAACCACCTTCCACGCTCCACTGCCGCCCTGGTGTTTACCACCAGTGTTGGCGAGGCTGCGCAGTGTAGGGCACTCTTCGGCGTAGGTGCGTGAGCCCGTCGCGCTGCGGTACATTACAGCCAACCTAGATTCAGCTTTTTGAGGGTTGGCGTTAGGATTGGTGGGGGTAGCTGACTCTTGATCGTTAAGACTTTCCACAACCGCAACAGGATGTTTTGAATTACCCGTACCTGCCTTGTGCGAGGAAGCTTTTAGGGTCAAACTTTCATCGATTGGTTTTCCATTGACAGAGTTGATTACAACTCCGTCAGTGTCTAAGCATTCTTGCAGCGTTGGTCTATCCGGCTTGATTCTGCGGCATTGCACATTCCCGGTGACGACCAACAACGAAGACTCGGCGGCGGTTTTGTGGCACCCAGCGGTTGCCATTTCTGAGCTGCCACGTAGAGCTATACCCCAGTTGCTCAAACACGAGCGAGGATGCGTTTGAAATCCGAGCCTTTATGGAATTCCTTAACTGACTTCGCTCTAGCGTATGTTTCTTTGGAGAGTCCCCAGCCTCCAATTTCGTAACGCTGAACAATTCTAGCTGCATACTGCCTGGCGGGGTGGGAGCTGCTGAACAGAATCCCTTCGACATTCTCAAACAGAAACATTTCAGACTGCTTGAGTTGAAGAAATCGCTTGAATTCAAAGAAAAGGCTTCCACGATGTCCATCAAGTCCTGCTAATTGCCCAGCTGTCGAAAAATCGGGGCAAGGCGTGCCCCCGCAGATAATATTGGGACTTGGGAGAGAGCGAACAAAGTCATCTGACAAGGTTCTGACATCTGATTCGATGAGCATTGTTTCGGGAAATCTGTGGCGAAACACTGCTGCTGCATATCGATCATTCTCAATCCCCCATAAAGGTTTGAATCCTGCCCTAACGTAACCGTTCACGGGGGGGGTTACAAAAAAACCAGACATTAAGCTCTGGCCGTCAACTAGGTCATTCTAGGCGCTCTCGCGTGATCTTCAATACACGGCCAGAGCTTAATGTCCGGGAAAAATCTAGGGGGTACGTCATGCGCATGAACTTCAAAACCTTGCTAAGCAAAAGCTTTAGAACTTATGCACATATAAACAGCCTCCCTAAAATGTCTATTAGACAATTGGCAAACCAGTATAGCAGTTTTAACTACTCACAATTATCTAGGAAAAATTAAATCTAGGCTGGTTTTCGTACTGATTACATGTGATTTCATAGCGGAAACTTTTTTACCCCCCCCCTGAACGGTTACCCAGCGCCAGAGCCAAAGCCAAAGCTAAAGCCAGCCCAAGAGTCAAATGAACCATTCGATTTGTCTGACACCATTGCCCAAACTAGTATTCATTTAAAGCGACTAAGCTGGAGTACCCAGCATGGGCGCAAATACTTGGAGGAGACTTATGGCAAGCGATCGCGCCACGACCTAAGTGATACCGAATTGCTTTCATTCCTCACCTATTTGGAGTCTCAGCCTACTCCCAATCAGTGACCTAAAAATATAGATATTGGCGCTTCTATACTGTAAGCGTCAGTCAAAAAATATAGAGAATTACTAGCTTTTTTTCAGTTGAAGCGAGGATTTATTTACAGCTTCCCGACTTTTTTACTTTTTAAAACTATTTTAATTAAATAACGCGAGAGTCAATTAATTATTTTCTTAAAATAATTAATGTCTTGATACCTATTGTGTTAAGCCAAATCTGATGAAAGAAAAAAGCTGGCTGGATAATCTTAATGATTGAGATTATCCAGCCAGGCCGTCAAACGCTGCGCTGCAATTCGCAATTGCCAATTCGCAATTCGCAAGTTCCTGACAGTGGGAGCAAGAAACCTCGCCACGCATCTGTTGACCACCAAGCCTTTCGGCTCTGGTGGGGGCTTGAAACCCTCTTCAATTGCGAATTGCGAATTGCGAATTGCGAATTGTTTGGTCATACCCGTATGTAAAAACTGCTCTCCAGTCACAGGACAGTTTGATTTTCAAAAAAATGTCAAATTTTAGAAAAATAGAAAAACATGCATCATCGCCCAAAAGTCCGCTTTTATTTGGCAATTTTTAGTGTTATAGCAAGGTAAGGATTCAGGTAATGGGGAAATGACTGAAAAGCTTTTCCCGTAAAGGTTTGGAGGATAATTCAGCTTTTTTTAATTTTCAATAAGAATCGGTGGAATGGCCATTTCTCGTTGCTTGTTGAGAATATCAACTTATTTATTCTAGAAGTACGGATCTGAAATGCAATCCAGGCAAGGGTTTCAACACCTGAATCCTTACATAGCAAGTTTGATAATATTGTCATCACCTGCGAGATCAATAGATGTAAGCCAGTTACCGAAGGGGAATCCAGGTACGAATCAGTCGTTAATTGAACCCTCTCCCTATCAAGTATCTCCAGGCCCAACAAGAGATACGTTCAGAACCAGGACTAGATTTACACATTTCCTTCAAGACGACCCGATTGTATTCCCTGGGCAGCCGGGAGCATCGCATTTGCATATGTTCTTCGGTAACGCCTCAGTCAACGCCTCGACCACGGCAGACAATATCAGAACTAACTGCAGCAGCGCATCAGCCGGAGGAACGGCAAACTGCACGGGCTATTGGGTTCCCGCACTGTTTGACACCAATGGTTCAGTTATACTCCCTGATAAGAGTCAGGAGCCTCTAATCTACTAAGTACTTAAGTAGATTTAATTACACACAAAAATGGTATAATATACCAGGAGTATTTCGTTCTGAATCAATTAAGGTTTAAGATGTTTTTTATTAAGGAAATAAACTTTCTTTCTTTAAAACTGCTGGAGCGAATTTATCGACAAAGCCGACATCATCAAGTGCGTCAAAGAGCGCAGTTTCTAATATTAGCATCCCAAGGTGTTAAAGTAAGAGTAACCGTTCACGGGGGGGGTTACAAAAAAACCAGACATTAAGCTCTGGCCGTCAACTAGGTCATTCTAGGCGCTCTCGCGTGATCTTCAATACACGGCCAGAGCTTAATGTCCGGGAAAAATCTAGGGGGTACGTCATGCGCATGAACTTCAAAACCTTGCTAAGCAAAAGCTTTAGAACTTATGCACATATAAACAGCCTCCCTAAAATGTCTATTAGACAATTGGCAAACCAGTATAGCAGTTTTAACTACTCACAATTATCTAGGAAAAATTAAATCTAGGCTGGTTTTCGTACTGATTACATGTGATTTCATAGCGGGAACTTTTTTACCCCCCCCCTGAACGGTTACAAGTAAGAGGACTAATCAAAATCTTTAAAATCAGTCACAAAACAATATATAACTGGATTAATCGTTGGGAATTAAATGGAATGGTAGGACTATATAACCTCCCAGGCAGAGGCAGCAAACGAACATTTAATCCGGACCAAGAAGCAATAATTAGAGAGTGGGCGCTCCAAGAGCCAAGACAATTAAAGCTTGTGGTAGAGAAAATTAAGAAAGAATGGGGAATCGAAGTCAGTACTGACACAATCAAGAGAATACTAAAAAGATTTTCTATGAGTTGGCATCGAATGCGACGAGAGGTTGGAGGGGAGCCAGACCCTATAGAATACAAGGAAAAACAAGCCCAACTAGAAGAATTTAAAGAATTAGATGCCGCCGATAAAATTAACTTATATTATTTAGATGAAACAGGTTTCTCTTTAATTCCTTCTGTTCCCTATGGCTGGCAAAATCTCGGTGAATACCTAAGCATTAAGAGTCGCCGTAGTTCTCGGTTGAATGTTTTGGGAATAATGAATAGAAACAATCACCTTGGAACCTATGTTTCATTTCAGAGCATTAATGCTGACGTGGTTATTAATTGTATCGATACCTTCTTTGCCGTAGTCAATAAGCCAACAGTTATTGTTGTTGATCAAGCATCTATCCATAGAAATGATGCTGTCTTTGATAAAATTGAAGAATGGAAGGAACGTGGTATTACAATTTTTGAGTTGCCATCTTATTCCCCACAATTGAATTTGATTGAATTTTTGTGGCGGTTTATTAAGTATGAATGGATTCAAATAGATGCTTACTCTAGCTGGAACACTTTTGTTGCATCTGTTGAAAAAATTCTCAGAGAATTCGGAACTAACTATGTAATTAATTTTGCTTAACTACTTATAAGGCCGGATACGGCATACCTGACCCGACTCAGATTACTGTTGCGCCTCCAGGACTGCGAATGATCGCCGGGGATAAAAATGGTACTCCCAGTTCGCCTCAAACAGACCAACATGCTCAATTTTGGTGTTATGCCAACCCAGGAGGCCAGCAGTCTTACATTGTTGATTGTCCTCAAGGCTCGACTGTGGAAATGAGCATAATGTTTCCTCGGTGCTGGGACGGACAAAACCTGGATTCTCCAGATCACAAGAGTCACATGGCTTATGCCAACAATGGCTGTCCCACAACTCATCCGGTAATTTTACCGGAGGTATCCTTGCACTTCCGATTCCCAGTGAATTCAGCCAATGGGACAGCAGGCTGGAGACTTTCATCGGATATGTACGATGCGTCTCTTCGAGGCGGTTACTCGCTCCATGCTGACTGGTTTGATGGATGGGACCCAGATGTGATGCAGCGCTGGGTTAATAATTGCGATCGCGCTCAAGTGGATTGCGGAATCGATGTGCTCGGTGACGGGACTCAACTGAGCGACAAGTTTTTGTTGTGAAAACCCTCTATTTCTGACCAAATTAAGTCGGCAAGAAGGCAACTACCACCCTCAATAATTCAGCCATATCCCCAGCCAGTTCGCCTGTGTCTGGGTTTGTTTGTATATCAAATCCCCATCAAGCTCCTGGATCACAATATTAGACATCTCCGAAAAATGGTAATACCGCTCCCTGACTAAGCTTCAAGCTGGCGCTCGCCCAGGCAAGCATCAGTCAATCTCAACGCCAAAATCAGGGTTGGAGACAATTACTGTTGATAACAAGGCAAAAGGTAGTAGATATTTATCCCATTTATCTCCCTGATCCCCCAGATATTTTCATGGTAAAACTAATGCTCCTATCCTCAGTCTCACTATTCCACATATTGTCATAATTATTTGCTCGTATTTTCGAGGATTTAATCTAAATTTTTCCGCAGCTATTCTAAATATTTTGGCTACCCGAATTAAATGTTCGACAAATATTCGGTTACCAGCCATTTCTTTATTCTTCTCTTTCTCCGCTAGAGTTAATTCTCTTTTTTTCGGCTTTTTCGTGGGAGTTTTAATTGATGCTTCTCCTTGATAACCTTTATCTCCTTGAAATTTTTGCTTGGAGTCGAACTCTTTCTGAGGCCTGGTTCAATCACGGGTAACACTTTAGGTGCGATCAGGTTAGCCTGAATACTTGTCCTCCTGATTCCCCATTGATTGCCAGCATGAGTCCAAGAGACACGTCCGAAAATTTGTAAAGCGCTCTACGTCTTGCTTTACAGGGCGTTAA
>CAXUIG010000112.1:0-9423 GCA_964250845.1 uncultured bacterium
CCCCTGCCCCCCTACCCCCGGAGCTAACTAAAACCGCTTCTCGATAGCATCTGTAAAATTTCTTTAGCGGCGCGATCGCCCACTCCCACTTCTCCCAAACACTGGCGCATCTCCTGATAAGAAGCCAAAGTTTGCTCGCGGCGACTGGGATTCAACAGCAGTTCCAGGGCGGCGTTAAGGATATTTTCTGGTGTTGCTTGCTCTTGTAGCAACTCCGGCACGATTTGCTTCATCACCACCAAGTTAGGGGGCGCCGCGAAGGGTATAGAACACTTGAGGATATTACGGGCAATCCAGGCAGTGACGGGGTTAAGGCGGTAGACGACAACCTGCGGTACGTTTAGCAGGGCAAGCTCCAGGTTAACGGTGCCAGATTTCGTGATTGCCAAATCAGCTGCCGCCATGACTGATTGCGTCTCACCCGATACCACAGTAGCCCGAAGACCGTAACGCTCAATTGCCTGTTCTATTGGCTGCCGGTAGATTTCTAGAGACAGGGGAATCCAGAACGTAACCCGATTTAATTTTGCCTGAATTTGCTGGGCCGCCTGGAACATTACTGGTAGGAGATACTTAAGCTCCTGGCGTCGAGAGGCCGGTAGGAGAACGATCGCAGTTTGTTCTGGATCGATCCCCAATGCGGCACGAGCTGCTTCGCGGCTGGGGGCAGTTTGCATCCTGTCAATTAGGGGATGCCCCACCCAGGTGACCCGCGCTCCTTTGGATCGGAAGTAACGGGCTTCTTCCGGGAAAATTGCTAACAGCTGATCTGTCATGTCCACAATCCGAGCGGTATCGCGTGGACTAGGAGACCAGACCCACACTTGGGGCGCAATGTAATACACCACCGGCACTCGCGGCAACTGACGCCGGATATAGCTGCCAATGACGATATTTGGTCCCATGTAGTCAATCAGCACCACTAGAGCGGGCGGGTGTTGCTGGAGGTAAAGCTTTGCGATTCGCTGGAGCTGGAGGGTGGGAAAAACAAAAGGCAGGGATTCAAAAATTCCAAACGAACCAATACTGCTGGTATTCCCCAGTAGGGTTGCACCGGCAGCTGCCATTTTTTCGCCCCCCAGTGCCACAATCTCTAATTCCAACCCAGCCGAAACCGCTTGACGCTTTAGTGCTTCAATCAGCAGCGCCCCTTGCAGATCACCAGAAACCTCGCCAGTGCTGATAAATATCCGCTCACTCCTCACTCCTCACTCCTATCTTGAAGACGATGACCAGGAATTGAGCCACGACGGCCTTCCGTGTGGGAGAGTTCCAGGAATCGGCGCAGGTGCTGTAAGTGTTGGTTATCCGCCAGCAGGTCAAATTGTTCCAGGGATTGATTCAGGGGTAAGCCAGAGCGGTAGAGAATGCGGCAAGCTTTTTTGAGCGTTTGCAAGACCTGCCCCTGGTCTAATTCAGTGATACCAGCTCGTGTTAGTCCCACGCGGTTAAGCGATCGCACCCGCGCCGGATGCCCCTCCACCAGCATATAGGGCGGCACATCCCGGTCAATGCGGCTCATCGCACCCACCATTGCCAGCCTACCGATATGGACAAATTGATGAATTCCTGCCATACCCCCAATCGTAGCTTTCGACTCAACATGAACATGCCCTCCCAAAGCCACTGCATTGGAAATAACCACCTGATCTTCAATCACACAATTGTGAGCCACGTGGACATAAGCCAATAGTAGGTTGCAGTTGCCAATTATTGTGGCTTCACCCGCATAAGTTGCCCGGTTAATCGTGACATACTCGCGAATTCGGTTTTCGTCGCCAATTTTTAACAGCGTTCTTGAGCCATCGTACTTACGATCCTGCGCTTCCAAGCCAATCACGGCTCCTGGAAAAATTTGATTTCGCGCCCCAATCTCTGTCGGTCCCTCCAGCACCACATGAGCACCAATTACCGTTTCGGCACCAACTTTCACACCCTCTCCAATCACTGCGAAGGGGCCGACCTGCACCGTTGGGTGAAGTTCAGCGCCGGGATGGATTACAGCTGTCGGATGAATCACTGTTTTTAATCCACTAGGGAAAACGTTAGTTCGCCTTCAGTAGCCAGCTGACCATCAACTTCAGCACGAGCCTGCATTTTACCGAAACGACGTCGCTTGACGTATAACAGCTCTGTCGTCATCACTAGTTGGTCACCTGGTACCACTTGGCGGCGGAAGCGGACTTTGTCAATAGCGGCAAACATGAACAGTCCGCCTTCGGCATCTGGCATCTGGGTTAGCACCACGCCGCCGACTTGTGCCATAGCTTCCACAATCAACACTCCGGGCATGATCGGTCGCCCTGGAAAATGCCCCTGAAAATAGGGTTCGTTGAACGTGACATTTTTGATCCCAACGGCTCGCTCCCCTGCCACATATTCAACAATCCGGTCTACAAACAAAAAGGGGTAGCGGTGGGGTAAGAGTTTGTTAATTTCTTCTACCGTGAGAATTGCTTTGGTCGTCGAAGCAACACGATCAGGTTGATGTGTAGAAACAGGCGCAGGAGAATCCGGTGAATTAACGTCGATCACGGTTGACATGGGCAATTTTCGATTTTGGATAATGGAATTGAAGATCACTACTATAATTTAGAATCTAAAATCCTCTGGGCGAGTTGAATGTGCAGGTTGTGACTTGCTTTGTAGGCGAAGAAATGAGCGGTGGGAAAGTCCACTAGCAAGCTCAAATCTCCCACTAAGTCTAAAATTTTATGACGTGCCGGTTCATTTGCAAATCTCAAGGGCGGATTAAGCCACCCTTGAGAGCTACAGACCAGGGCGTTATCCAAACTGCCGCCTTTGATCAAGCCTCGCTGCCGCAACTGGTCAATTTGGTGGGCTAAAGCAAAGGTTCGAGCCGGAGCGACTTCTGCTCGGAAGGTAGAGTCCGATTTAAAATCTTCCCCTACGGACTGCATTGGCGACCAGCTGTGCCACTGATTCCCAATTGCCGGTAGATCGAAATCAATTCCGTAGGTGAAGCGAGTCTCTGGGGCTGGTAGAGCGGCGACAAAGGCATCGCCCTGATATACCCAAATTGGTTCAAGGAGTTGTGGCACGACTCGCGGCACGGACTGAGACACTAACCCAACTTGGGCGATCGCTTCCACCCACACCCGCGCTGATCCATCCAAAAGTGGCACTTCAGGGCCATCTATTTCAATCCGGGCATTATCCACACCCATCCCCGCCAGCGCTGCCAACAAATGCTCCACCGTGCGGACACATGCCTCCCCTTTACCCAACTGCGTCGAGAGAACGGTAGCCTCGACTACCTCAACCCGTGCTGGAATTACCGGCACATCTGGTAAATCCACGCGCACAAAGTAGCGTCCCTGTCCCGGCTGAGCCGGTAGCACTCGCACCCGGACGCATTCGCCGGTATGGAGTCCGACACCTGAGTGAGTAAAGCCGTCTGCTAGGGTTTGCACCTGAGCGTTAAGCGAATAGCTATCAGCCATTACTCTTTTGCCTTTCCGATATTATCTCCATGATCAGACCTTGACATAACTAGGGGCTAGAACCTTTCTCCAATGCCAAACTCTATGCGACTGGTTCCTTTGTCGGTAATACCGAAGTCAACCCGAATCGCCCCCAATGGTGACCGCACCCGGACGCCGACTCCGTAGCCAAAGCCACTACCGGGTTTTCCCCGTTCTCCAGCTGGATTGCCGGGTACGCTCTTAGCGCTTCCCAGGTCAGATGCTGCATCAAAAAATAAAGCACCACTGATAATCGAGAACAGGGGGAAACGATATTCAGCAGTTGCTTGGACGAAACTGCGACCAGTGCCTAAGTCTCCTTCACCATAGCCCCGAACCGAGTCAACCCCCCCAAGGTAAAAGGCTTCGTAAGGGGGCAGATCACCCAGTATAGTTCCCGCTTGCAGGTTAAAAGCGAGCGTCTGTGGCCCTTTTTTGAAGTGGGTCAACTTTACCGGAAAGTATTGGCTGTAACTGCCCCGTACCCGGTTGAGCAAAATATTACCCAATCCCAGGGGCACGGACTGCTCATCGCCAAGCCGGAAGAAGGAACCGCTGGTAGGTACCAGAGGGTCATTGCGGCGATCGCGCACCGCCCCCACCTGGAAGGTTGTCAGGTCGTCCTGGCCTGTCCCAGAGAAGCTAAGAGGATGACCCAGCGAATCTGTGCGACGGATTATTTGATTGCTATCGCGGATTGAGACCCGTTGATAGCGGAAGCCAGCTGAAATCGTCCATTCTGCCGCCTTAAAGGGATTCTGGGATAGGGGACGAGTAAAGTCAATGCCAGCGCCTATTCGCACAACGCGTGGGCGATCGCCATTGCGGAGATAGACCTCTTTTCCATGGCTCCGTGGCCCTTCTCCCTGAAAAACCAACGAAATATCTTGGCGTCTAAAAGCATCAACCGTGTAGGATGTCCGGTAGGGGTCACCGGCAATCCAAGGGTCTGTAAAGCGCAGATCAAACGCCAGATCCCGCTGACCCACCTCTGCCTCGGCTCCGATAGTTTGGTTTCTGCCTGCAAAGTTTTGCTGTTGATAACTCAAGGTGCCAAACAGCCCACTGGCAGAACCAATCCCCGCCCCTGCCGCTACTGAACCGTTATTTCGCTCGTTGACGTTCACCACGACGATTACCTGGCGAGGGTCTTGAGCCGCCGGGTTGAGCGCGACCTGCACATCTTCAAAAATGCCCAGTCGGTAAACCCGCTGTAGGTCTGTTTGCACCGTGGCCCGGTTGAACACTTGTCCGGGCTTCAACTCTAGCTCCCGCGTGATAATGTAGCGGCGCGTGTGGCCTTTGTAGGGCTTGCCGTTAGCGTTCGTGTCCTCACCTTGCTTGTTGCGTAAGTGGACTTGAATATCTGAAATCACCCCTTCTGCCACTTGCAGGGTGACAGACCCGTCTGCCCCCACTTGCGGAGCGCCGATGACCTGCGCCAACACATAACCGTTGTCTTGATACCACTTGTTTAACTGCTTGATGCCGGTCTCAAAGCTACGCAGGTTGAGGATGGTGCCATACTGTGGGCGAAAGATGTTTTGCACGACGCCATAGGGCAAGACCGACGGAACACTCGTGCCTACATTGGCTTGCACTTTTACCTTACGTAGAACTGGGTTTGGTTGCACGACAAACCTCACCCGCACACCCAATGGGGTATCTTCTGGATCTGCGCGGACATCTGAGAAAAAACCCGTCGCAAAGATCGCGTTGATATCTTCTTGCAGCTGGGACCTGGTTGTCGTCCGTCCTGGTCGGGTGCTAATTGCCCCGTAGATTTGGTTTTGCAGTTCCGGTGATAGTGGTTGCCCTTGTTCGTTGCTGAGCGCGACCTCGCCTACCAGCACCTTGGGTTCCTGCAATTGGGGGGCCTGACTTGGCTGGGCATTCCCAGGCAGCTGTGGGGTAGTGGGTTGGGGAGCAGGCGGGATATTGTTTCGTATGCCTGGTGGTTTGGTGGGATTGATTGGAATTTGAATTTGGTCTGGCGTTTGTTGTTGAGGCGCACTTCCAGTGCCTGGGGGCGGAATTATGGACGGTGTTTCCGGCGTAATGTTTGGCGGAGTCTGGTTAGTATTTGGCGGAGTCTGGGGGTTTTGAGTGGGCGTTGGTGGGGTATTGGCCTGCGCTAGCACCTCTTTAGACGCGATTACTTTTGGCGAGCCAGGCAAGGCGAGGACAATCACATTCTGTTTTATGACTTTCATTGGCACAGCTGCCGCCTCTGACCAACGCTTAAGCGGTTGGGTCCCCAGCAAAGACGCGGCAGAGGTTTGTCCATTTGCAGGAAGTGATATAAGGGGGGCCCAGATCGCCACCACTGTCACCCAGACGGGATATAAGCGTATTTTGTTCAACTTATTTGGCACATCCACACACCGATTAAAGCTATTAGCGTTTCAGCGAGCTAAAATATTAAATTTTACTGCTCGCTGATGGCTGTCTGAGCGAGAACCCGCTCTAAAACTTGCTGGTAGGCGTTTTCCACATTTCCTAAATCACGGCGGAAGCGGTCTTTGTCCATTACCCGGCGGTTAGGGTCGGTGTCGGACTGGTCCCAAAGACGGCAGGTGTCGGGGCTGATTTCATCTGCCAAAAGCAACTGCTGTTGAGAGTCCAGCCCAAACTCTAGCTTGAAGTCCACCAGGGTAATGCCGCAGCTTTGGAAAAATGCCGAGAGATATCGATTGATTTGCAATGCTAGTTGCTGTAATTGGTCAACCTGTTCTGGGGTTGCTAGTTCCAGCAACAACAGGCGATCGCACGTCAACAGAGGATCTCCCAGTTGATCATTTTTATAAAAAAACTCCACTAGCGGTTGTTTCAGAACGGTGCCCAGTGGCAACCCTGTTTGTTGACACAGACTCCCAGCCGCAATGTTCCTGACAACCACTTCTAACGGCAAAATTCTTAACGCCCGCACCCGCATTTGATTAGGGGCAGGGCAGTCAATGAAGTGAGTCGCAATGCCACTAGCCTCCAGTTGCTGAAACAGCGCTTTCGAGATAGTACAGTTGATCTCGCCCTTACCGATGATGCTGCCACGCTTTTGGGCGTTAAACGCTGTGGCATCATCTTTAAAATAGGCCAGTAAAATTTCTGGATCGTCCGTGGCGTAAATAATTTTCGCTTTGCCTTCGTATAGCACTTTTCGGGCAGACATTTAAAGTATTTTTTGGCGGGTGGCAAGCCTGCATTACAGGCTTAATTATTTTATAATGTCGCCGGTAAAAACCACTCCCAGAGATTGGCAACTACCTGTGGTATTTGCGGCAGATGGCTTTGGGGGGCGGGTAGCATCTCGCCCCGGAAGTCTAGCAACTGCACGATGATTAAATAGGCGATCGCCAGAATTATGGAAATCGCGCCCGTAATAATGGCAACAAGTTTTGAGCGATTCATCTGTTTCCTCGAACTTAAAGCTTTTGTTCTATTTTTATATCTAACGTTGAACCAAAATGAGTTCTGTTGCTTCTTCACCTTCGTTTGAACCCAATACACTCGCTCGCCCCCCAGTGGTGCAAACGTCTGGGCTGGGCAAGGTCTATCGCACCGGCTTTTGGCTCAATCAAACAATCCCATCCCTCAAAAGCTGTTCACTCACCGTCTACCAGGGAGAAACTTTTGGCCTTTTGGGACCGAATGGAGCTGGGAAAACGACCCTGTTGAAGCTGCTGCTAGGAATTGTGCGTCCCTCAAGCGGGCGGGGGTTATTGTTGGGACACCCCTTGGGCGATCGCGCCGTGAAGCAACGAGTTGGGTACCTGCCAGAAAATGCTTATCTCTATGACTACTTAACTGGCTGGGAATTCTTACAGATGGCAGCTGGACTCTTCCAAATCCCAGCTGCCGTGCAGCGCCAACGCATTCCCCAACTGCTGGAATTAGTCGGACTATCCCACGCAACTGCCCGTCAAAAGCAGCTGCGCCAGTATTCCAAGGGTATGCTCCAGCGTGTCGGCATGGCTCAAGCTTTAATCAACGATCCAGAATTGGTGTTTTTGGATGAGCCGATGTCTGGTCTTGATCCACTCGGACGCTACCAAGTGCGTGAGATTATTCTCTCGCTTCAAAACCAAGGCAAGACCATTTTCTTCAATAGCCACATTTTATCAGAGGTGGAGCAGATTTGCGATCGCATTGCTATCCTCGCTCAAGGCGAGTTGATTTGCAGCGGCTCCCTGAATGAACTGTTAGGGCGGGCTGACACCTACCATGTTAAAGGCCAAGGCGGTAATTTGGATGTCCTCAAGCAATGGCTATCTAATCTAGAGTTTCAGCAAGATGGCTGTTGGCAAGGTCAACTACAGGGCGAACCCTATGATTTTCTCGCCAGCCTTCGCCGTATGAGCGCACAAATCATTGCCATGAACTTGTCCCGCCCCTCCCTAGAAGAGTTTTTCCTGACTCAACTCCGGCAGCGAGGAATTGAGCTAAATAGTCGTGATTAAAGACAAGCCCACCTTGTCCACTGTCTCTAAAAAGGCGTGGACAAGGTGGGTTAAAAGTCTATCATCCTATAATCCACTGATAGAGCCAGCAACGCCTAGAGGCTGAAGAATAGGCCCTAATATAGTCCCAATGGTGTCGCCAATCCGGGCTATACCACTGCGGTTGACTATAACGATGTCGTTATTGCGGAGCGTGGGATTGTTTTGCTCATTGATGCCTTGGTTAAAATTAACCGCCACCCTGCGTTTCGTAACAGTGCCATTGGAGTTAAGGCGAATCAGCTCCACAGAACTTGTCTTAGCTCTACTATTGTTGAATCCTCCAGCAGTCAGCACAGCTTGATTCAAGGGCGTATTGGGTGGAATCTTTACCAGTCCAGGGGTTTTCACTTCTCCTACTACACTAACTTGAATCGTATCAGGAGAAAAATTAGTCAAAGCTACTTGAGTTTGTTCTGCCGGGGTGATATCAGTTGCTCTGGGAATAACAATGCTATCTCCTTCTTGCAAAACCGTGTCTTGATTGACATCACCTGTCTGCAACAGTTGCCAGAGATTTACACTAATAATTTGTTCTGGACCTGCTTTCGTGGGTCGGTGGATTTGGACATGGCGAATATCAGCCAATGCCTTAATTCCCCCAGCTGTCTGAAGTGCCCGAGTCACGGTTGGAAGCCCAGCTGTGCTGGCAGACCCTTGTGTGATCGTACCCCCTTGTGTTAATGTTGTATTTCCTGATGTTGCTCCTCCACTGATAACATAAGGCCCAGGACGGTTAACTTCTCCCACTACCGTAACTGTGGGGGTTGTAGTTGTAGGAGCGGCAAAGTTTGCGGTCGAGAATTGGCGTAAGTCTGCCAGGCTGACATTAGTTGCTGTGGGGACAAAGATCGTGTCTCCATCTCGCAAGGTAATATCTTGACTAAGATTGCCCGTCTTGACTAATTTCCTCAGATCAATATTGGTGACTTGCTCCTGCCCGTTTCCTGGGCGACGGCGTAACTGTACCTCAGTAATATTCGCTGCCAGGGTGACTCCATTAGCCAGCGAAAGTGCCCCGATTACGGTTGGGTATTGAACCCCAGGATCGTTCCCTGCTCCTCCTTGTAAGCCTACTGTGAAGGAGCCAGGGCGATTAACCTCCCCTGCAACCACAATATTGATCGGACGAGGAGATATCAGACTCACGGTGACTAAGGGACGCTTGAGGAAGCGAGCATATTTAACCGTCAGCGACTCAGCCGCCTGTGCCTGTGTTAGCCCCTGAAGAGATACACTGCCAATTAGAGGAACGTATACTCTTCCACCAGGCGGAAGCTGGTAGTCACCACTGTATTCGGGTACATCCAAGACAGTGATGTGGATGCGATCGCCTCCTCCTAATGTGTAATCTACCTGCTGCACAGGCGCTCTATTGAGTTCCAATTCCACCGGCGGGCTATAACTTGATGGTGCTGGAGTCACTCCCTGCGGTTGCACCG
>CAXUIG010000112.1:9523-19613 GCA_964250845.1 uncultured bacterium
CGGGCTATAACTTGATGGTGCTGGAGTCACTCCCTGCGGTTGCACCGCCGGGCTATAACTTGATGATCCTGGAGCCACTCTCTGCGCTTGCCCCGGTCGGCCAACTGGACCAATTGATGGTGCTGGAGCCACCTGATTCACTGGCTGAGCGATGGTAGGAGATGGGACAACGGCTACCAGAGCCAAAACGGTCATACCTCCAAGTGGCTGAGTAATTGATCTAGACAATCTTGTATAAACCATGTTGGATATTCTGCTCATGTATTGGATTAAATCTCAAAATCTTTTGAGCTTCACTATTTTAGTCGTGTCTTAAACAAGTGTCATCGTAATAAGCCTTGTTAAAAAAAGCAACTTTACAGCCAGTCTTTTTTTGACCCAAAGCCTAGAATAACTTTTACAGATAAATTCTGAAGCGTTCAAAAGGAGCTAATCTGGCAAAAGCTTCAACCACGTCTCTATCTCATTACTATTTAGGTTGATTTCTTGCTATTGACAGTACACTTCTCAGTACGAAAACAGCTTGTGCCTGTATCGCCTAGACCCAACAACTGACCAATCTGGTAAAAATGATCGCCACAACTGTGGGTGATAAGGCCCAAGGCTAGGCTGTCAATTTTAGCACTCAACACTGTCTGAATATGGCATCAGCAACGCGGCAGACGTCTCGCATTTCCTTGACATCGTGAACCCTTAGGATATCGGCACCGGAAGCGATCGCAGCACAACAGGCAGCAGCTGTTCCCCAAACGCGGGCTTTGGGGTCGGGTTGATTCAGGATGTGACCGATGAAACCTTTTCGTGACGATCCCACTAAGATAGGGCAGCTGAGTGAGCGGAACATCGGCAAGCGGCGAAAAACTTCTATGTTTTGGTTGTAAGTCTTGGCAAAACCAATGCCGGGGTCAATGATAATTCGGGAGCGGTCAATCCCAGATGCTACGCTCTCTGAAATCCGACTTTCCAGAAACTGATAAATCTCCCCAATTAAATCCTGATAATCCGTCAGCTGTTGCATCGTCTGGGGCGTCCCACGGGTGTGCATCAACACAATCGGGATATTCAGCAGAGCTACAGTAGGCAACATATCTGGGTCAAAAGTCCCGCCAGAAATGTCATTAACCATATCGGCCCCCGCATTAACAGCTGCCCTGGCGACAGATGCCCGTGTCGTATCCACAGAAATCGGCACTGGTATATCTTGACGTAGCACCTGCAATACCGACAGCACCCGGTCAAGTTCTTCTTGCAGGGAGATTTCAGCGGCTCCCGGTCGCGTTGATTGCCCACCCACATCGATCATGTCTGCACCAGCTGCCACGAGCTGCTGCGCCTGCACCAAGGCAGCAGCTGGGGTGTTGAATTCTCCTCCATCACTAAAGCTATCAGGCGTTACGTTCAGCACCCCCATTAAATAGGTGCGCTGTCCCCAATCACAGGAGCATCTCCCAATTGTGAGCACAATTTATTTGTAATTG
Organism: uncultured bacterium; assembly: GCA_964250845.1. Lineage (GTDB taxonomy): Bacteria > Cyanobacteriota > Cyanobacteriia > Cyanobacteriales > Chroococcidiopsidaceae > CAXUIG01. The sequence goes on from CAXUIG010000112.1 coordinate 11,002, forward strand.
ACAATTCTAGCAAAACTCGTAGGTTCTAGACTAGCTCCCCCTACCAGAGCACCATCGATTTCTGGTTGAGCCATGATTTCATCAATATTATTAGGCTTAACCGAGCCACCGTACTGAATCGACACACTGGGATTATTCACATGGTTGCGAATTAAGCCAATGACCCGATTAGCTTCGGTTGCCTCGCAGGTGTAACCAGTGCCGATCGCCCAGATCGGTTCGTAGGCAATCACGAGGTTTTCCTGGTCAACGTCAACTAGGTCTTTTTCCAGCTGGCTAGTGATGTGCGATTCGATTTCACCGGCATTTCGTTGTTGCTGCGTCTCACCCACACACAGAATCGGGGTGAGGCTATAGCGTTGAGCTGCTTTTAGCCGCAGGTTAACGGTTTCATCCGTTTCACCAAAGTATTGCCGCCGTTCGCTGTGACCGACAATGACATAGCGCACCCCAATTTCTGTCAGCATGGGGCCAGAGATTTCACCCGTGTAAGCTCCATTTTCTTCCCAGTGGACATTTTGGGCACCTAGCTGCACACGGCTACCGTGCAAATTTTTGGACAGGACGTTTAAGGCAGTGAAGGGAGCGCACAAGATCACTTCCCGCTCTTGGGAGGTTTGATCCAGGCTGGGCATAAATCCCTGCAAAAACTCCAGGGACTCTACCTGGGTTTTGAACATTTTCCAGTTACCGGCAATAACAATTTTTCGCACAAGTGACTCGATCAGGTTTGGGACACTACGAAACGTAAACAATAGTTTAAGGCTTCAGGGGGGTCATTTTTCGTCATCCGACTTAACTGAGTATTTACTGCGGTTCAAGTTGCTACGAGAGAGGCAGGACGCCTTAAATCTCGGCACCAGCGTCCTCTTTAAATTTTTCCAGGCAAGGCTTCCCCATAAATAAATAAAGGTGCTTGAAACCCCTTTTGGGGCTAGAGTTTTACCTTCTTCCCCTCACCCGGAGATCCCTGCTCCCTAGCCCCAAACTAGTTACTTATTAACCGCCGCTGCTTCACGAGCAGCTGCTGCTTGATCCGGGTGGATGCCCAAGCGTGTGAGATTAACCCGGCCTTTGTTGTCAATCTCTCGCACTTTGACAATCACCTCATCACCAATTCCCACCTCATCCTCAACCTTGCCCACCCGGTAGTCAGCCAGCTGGGAGATGTGGATCATCCCTTCCTTACCAGGCAGAAACTCCACAAATGCACCAATCGGAATAATTCGAGTCACGCGACCGGCGTAGACATCACCTTCATGGAGCTTGCGCGTCATTCCTTGGATGATGTTGCGTGCCCGCTTGGCCTTGCTCTCATCTATAGCAGAAATCGTTACCGTGCCATCATCTTCAATATCAATTTTGGCTCCGGTTTCCTCCGTGATGCCCTTAATTGTCTTGCCTCCCGGCCCGATGATCATGCCAATGAATTCGGGCTCGACCTTGATCGTCAGCAGACGCGGGGCAAACGGTGACATTTCGCTACGCGGTTGATCAATTGCCAGAAGCATTTTCTCCAGGATGTGCAACCGCGCTGGACGAGCTTGCACAACCGCTTTGGCAATAACTTCCAGGGGTAAACCAGGAATCTTCATATCCATTTGCAAGGCGGTGATGCCCTGATCTGTCCCGGCAACTTTGAAGTCCATGTCGCCCAAAAAGTCTTCAATACCCTGAATGTCAGTGAGGACACGGACTTCATCCCCTTCCTTAATCAGTCCCATTGCCGCCCCGCTAACGGGCTTAGAGATCGGAACCCCAGCATCCATCAAGGCAAGCGTCGAGCCCGAGACCGAACCCATCGAGGTGGAACCGTTGGAAGAAAGGACTTCAGATACTACCCGGATCACGTAGGGAAAGTCTTCTTTTGGCGGCAGCACGGGAATGAGCGCTCTTTCTGCCAAGGCACCGTGACCGATTTCGCGGCGACCTGGGGCACGCAACGGCTTGGTTTCCCCCACTGAGTAAGGTGGGAAGTTGTAATGATGCAGATATCGCTTCGCCAAGTCCGTTTGCAGGTCATCCGATAAATTTTGGGCATCTCCCGGTGTGCCGAGAGTACAAGCGGATAAGACTTGGGTCAGTCCCCGGTTAAATAAACCGCTGCCGTGGACTCGCCGAGGTAGGAGGCCAACGCGACAAGAAACCGGACGCACTTCATCCAGCTTTCGACCATCAACCCGAACTCCATCCTCGACAATCTGACGGCGCATTAGCTGTTTGGTCAGATCCTTGAAATTATTGCCAACCGCCTTGCTGTTTGCGGTGGCGGCAACTCGAACCGGGTCTTCTTCTGGCAGTTCGCCGATCTTCTCGACTATTGACTCCTTCACAGCATCCAGCTCTGAGTCCCGACTGCTTTTATCTAGGTCAAATTGAGACAGGATTTGTTTAATAGAGGCTTCCGCGCGATCGCGGATAAAATTTAACAGCGTTGGGTCTACCACAGGTGGCGTTTCTTGCACGACTTCAATGCCCATTTCTGCGATCAAATCTTGCTGAGCCTTGATCAAGTCCCGCACCGCTTCGTAACCAAAATCAATCGCCTCGATGATGTCCTGTTCTGGCAGCTGATTTGCTCCGGCCTCAATCATAATCACGCCTGACGGTGAGCCTGCTACTACCAAATCCAAATCCCCGGCTTCAATCTCCGCATATGTGGGATTGATAATAAAATCATCTCCCACCAAACCAACCCGTACTGCGGCCATTGGCCCATAAAATGGAATCAAGGCAAGCAACGTGGCAAGGGAAGCGCCAGTCACCGCCAGCACATCCGGCGGTACATGCTCATCCATTGAAAGAGTCGTTGCTACAATTTGAATATCATCCCGCAGCCATTGGGGAAACAGGGGACGAAGGGGACGGTCAATTAGGCGGCTTGTGAGAATCGCTTTTTCTGGCGGACGCCCTTCTCGCCGCAAGAAACCGCCAGGAATCCGACCTGCGGCGTATAGTCTTTCTTCGTAGTCCACCGTCAGGGGAAGAAAATCAATGCCCTCTCTCCCGGCAGATCGAGTTGCTGTCACCAACACAGCTGTATCCCCAGATTGCACCAAAACAGACCCACCAGCTTGGGGAGCCAGTAGGCCAACTTTCAGTCGAATATCCCGTCCGTCAAAGGATATTGACCTATCAATCTCTACCATTCAGTTTTTCGTCCTTCTCTTTCACTTCTTTATCTATTGCAATCCTAGCATTTATGTACTATTACTGCCTTCAGGGGGATGACTGAACACAGGAATCGTTAATTAAAAGCACAATACATCGTCAGTGCATCTACCACCCCTCCATCGGGCAGCTTTTGTCCGCTTGCGTGTATGCGCCCGATGGTCTGCAAACAGCAATTAAAATATATAAATAGGTAAAAAAAATAAGTTATTCAAATTTAAAAACTTGAAGTTTGTGAAAGTCTGAGTAGTTATAAAATGGCAATTTTACACGGTAGTTGGTTACTACAAGCAGAGTCAGGTTATTTATTTGTTTGGGGAGAGACTTGGCGAAGGGTTGATCCAGATCTGTCGCCTTCCTTAGCGGATGTGCCAACACATCCGTTGGCGATGACACCAGTGGAATTGAGCGAGTGGTTGCGTGCTCAAAATATTGCGATTGGCAAATCGCTCAAACAGACCGACAACGCTGGCGTACCAGTTGTAAGATCGCACTCGCAAGTGATGGCGCTACCGACTTATATTCCAGACATCAGTACCCTGGGGACGGCATCGATGTACCCTATGCATTCTGCCACACTAGGCGAGGAGAAAGAGCGCTCCGAGCCGTACCTACAACCTTGGCGAGTCGAGGGGTTCTGTTTAGACCCCCTGGAAGCAATGAAATTTCTGAGTGCTTTACCGCTTGGCTCATATAGCACAGAGAATGCCTTTTTGGGGGGAGATTTACGCTTTTGGTCGCAGATTGCGCGTTGGAGTTTGGATCTGCTCAGCCGGTGTAAGTTTTTGCCCACACTGAACCGACAATCAGAAGGTGCTGTTGTCGCTCTTTGGCGATCGCTACTAGATAGCGGCGTAGACTCTTCCCGCCTGGAAAGATTTGCCCAGTTGATGCCAGCGGCTTGCCGTACCTATCAGAAGCCAGAAGTCACCTCCTTTTATCTGGACTTGCCGCCGCAACCTCAGGAATTACTACTGGGATTTCTCAACAGCACAATAGACACCCAGGTAAGAGCGGTGGTGAGTACCCATGCTCTGAGCGGTACACAATCATCTGTGCGAGAGTGGCTGCAAGCTCTATGTAGTGGATCGAACACACTCAAGGCATCAGCGGGGGTGGAACGTTTAGAGGCAGCGCTTAGTGCTTGGACTGCGCCACTGCAATACCAACTGGCAGGAGTGAGCCTCGTATTTCGCAGCTGCTTTGAGCTTCGGCCTCCGGCGTCAGACGAAACTGATTGGACTTTAGCATATTTCCTCCAAGCCGCAGATGCCCCAGAATTTGTGGTAGATGCAGCAACGATCTGGAACCACCCTGTTGATCGTTGGGTAATCCACGGGCGGACAATTGAGCAGCCTCAAGAGACTTTACTTAGGGGTTTAGGGTTGGCTTCCAGACTCTATGCCCCAATCACATCCAGCTTGGAGCAGGCTTTTCCTCAGTCCTGTTGCCTCACTCCATTACAGGCTTATGAGTTTTTAAAGTCTGTTGCTTGGCGTTTTGAGGATAGTGGATTGGGGGTGATTTTGCCTCCTAGTCTGGCGAAGCGGGAGGGATGGGCAAACCGCTTAGGTTTAAAAATACTCGCTACTACGCCGCGACAAAAGCAGGATCGCTTGGGATTGCAGAGCTTGCTCAACTTTCAGTGGGAATTAGCTATCGGTGGGCAAAGTATTTCTAAGCAGGAGTTTGACCGCCTCGTGGCGCTCAATAGCCCACTGGTGGAAATTAATGGCGAGTGGGTGGAACTGCGTCCACAGGATGTAAAGACAGCGCAAGCATTTTTTGGGGCTCGTAAAGACCAGATGGCTCTCTCGCTGGAAGATGCCCTGCGTTTGAGTACGGGGGACACCAAGGCGATTGAAAAACTGCCAGTAGTCAGTTTTGAGGCATCCGGGGCACTCCAAGAGTTGATGGCAACGCTAACGAATAACCAAGCGATCGCGCCCCTCCCTACACCAGCAAGCTTTCAGGGTCAGCTACGACCTTACCAAGCGCGAGGGGTCGCTTGGTTGGCTTTCTTAGAGCGTTGGGGACTAGGCGCGTGTCTAGCAGATGATATGGGACTGGGCAAAACCATTGAGTTGATCGCCTTTATGCTGCATCTGCAAGAGCAGGAAGCGCTGGAGAAACCAGTACTACTGCTTTGCCCGACTTCGGTACTAGGTAACTGGGAACGGGAAGTGAAGAAATTTGGCCCGACGCTGAAAGTCATAGTTCACCACGGTGATAAACGACCCAAAGGCAAAGCGTTTACCAGTGCTGTCAAGGGTTATAACTTGGTGATTACGAGTTACGCTCTGATTCACCGGGATGTGAAGTCACTCCAGAGCGTTTCCTGGCAGGGGTTGGTGCTGGATGAAGCCCAGAATATTAAGAATCCAGAGGCGAAGCAGTCTCAGTCAGTGCGGCAACTGGAATCTTCATTTCGGATTGCGCTGACAGGAACGCCGGTGGAGAACAGGCTGCAAGAACTGTGGTCAATTCTGGACTTTCTTAATCCGGGGTATTTGGGGTCGCGCCAATTTTTTGGGCGCCGGTTTGCAATGCCGGTTGAGCGATATGGGGATGCGGCTTCGTTACAGACATTGCGATCGCTCGTGCAGCCCTTTATTTTGCGTCGTCTCAAAACTGATCGGGAAATTATTCAAGACCTACCAGAAAAGCAGGAAATTACAGTGTTTTGCGGTCTTAGCGCTGAACAGGGGGTACTTTATCAACGAGTTGTGGAGGAGTCTCTGGCTGAAATTGAATCAGCTCAAGGACTGCAACGTCGCGGGATGATATTGGCTCTACTTGTGAAGCTAAAGCAAATCTGCAACCACCCAGCGCAATATTTAAAGCAAACCAAACTGGGGCCGCAACATCACTCCGGTAAACTCCAGAGGCTGGAGGAAATGCTGGAGGTGGCTTTATCAGAGGGCGATCGCGCTTTAATCTTCACTCAATTCGCCGAGTGGGGCAAACTGCTTAAACCTTATCTCGAGCAACAGGTGGGTCGAGAAACGTTTTTTTTGTATGGCAGCACCTCCAAGAAACAACGAGAGGAAATGATAGACCGCTTCCAGCACGACCCCCAAGGTCCCCCAATTATGATTCTCTCCCTCAAGGCGGGTGGCGTGGGACTCAACCTGACACGAGCTAACCATGTTTTCCACTTCGACCGCTGGTGGAACCCAGCTGTCGAAAATCAAGCCACCGACCGCGTTTTTCGCATTGGTCAAACCCGCAATGTCCAGGTGCATAAATTTGTCTGCACTGGGACTTTGGAAGAAAAAATTCACGAAATGATTGAAAGTAAGAAACATCTGGCTGAGCAAGTCGTGGGCGCTGGGGAACAGTGGTTGACTGAACTTGATACGAATCAGCTGCGTGACTTACTACTGCTTGACCGCACTGCTGTGATTGAAGAGGATGCAGAATGACGAATGACAACCTTCAGGCAAGTCGAGAATGGTGGGCGCAACAGTGGCTTGATTTGCTAGATTCCTATCGCTTCAAGAAGCGTTTAGAACGTGCCCGCAACTATGCTCGTCAGGGAAACGTCCTCAGCATCGAGTTTAAAAGCTCAAAGGTGTTGGCTAAGGTACAAGGGACGGAGCCAGAACCGTATCAAGTTTCCCTTTCTCTTGACCCCTTTTCTGATCAGCAGTGGGGTTATGTGATTGAAACTATGTCTGGGCGGGCGATCTTTGCGGCAAAGCTGTTGGCGGGGGAAATGCCGCCAAACATTGAAGAAGTGTTCACTGCTAATGGTCTGTCGCTCTTTCCCTTCACACTGAGTGATATCCACAGCAAATGCTCTTGTCCAGATCAGGCTAATCCCTGCAAGCATGTCGGTGCGATTTACTACCAACTAGGCGATCGCTTCAGTGAAGACCCGTTCGTCCTGTTTCAGTTGCGGGGGCGCACAAAAGATCAAATTATCGCAGCTTTACGCCAGTTGCGGGGTGCTAGCGTTGAGGTATCTGACACTGAAACACCTAATAATCAAAGCCAGACAACGATCAGCCATCACAATTTAAAAATTGAGCAATTCTGGCAATACAACGAGCCATTAGAGTCAACACTTGTTGTCATTGCGCCGCCACCCAGCAGCGACACGGTTTTAGATTTTTTGGGACCGATTCCTCTACCAGCAGCTGATGCTTCCGACTCGAAGGCTGACTCTGAGGTGGTGATGCAGTATTTGGATACAGTTTACAAACAAGTTAGCCAGCAGGCTGTTGTATCGGCAATGAATTTAGATGGGGGTTAGTGGGTTGTTGTGCGATCGCACTTAAGAATAGGCATCATTGAAGTGTGTTAACCGTATTCGACTAATTAACTCGAATAAAGCCCCAAAGGGCAGCTTGCTTACTATTAACACACTTCGAGGATACCGCAATGACTAACAAATATGGCTGTACTCGTAGTCAGCCCTATCTGAATCCCAATTGCTTCGGGCATAATGAGCTATCGATTTAAACTGTTAGCTTAAAACGTCCATTCATGGTCTGGATCATCGAGCGCTGCTTGGACAGAAGCTAAGTTAGCAATTTCCTTGAATGGACTTGATTTAGCTATTTCTGTGATTGAATGCAAGGTTAATGCCAATTGGTCATTATTGCCAGCCGCGATTGCCTGATCAACTACACAGAACAAAGAGCTAAAGTTTTCTGCACGTTCATCAAACGAGCGGTTAAGGTACGCCATCAGGAAATCGCGTTGGGCATTAATCTTGGCGATTGTTGTTTTCTCCCAGGCATCAATTTCACGCCGTTTAGTCTGTTCCAACTCGGCAATTTCCTTGTACTCAGTGTAAGCTAAAATCATACTTTCTAAACATTCAATTGGACTGGAAAAGGCTGCAAGCCCTTGTGTCAATTCTACAGAGACTTTCTTTGCTGCCATGCCTAATTGCCTCAAATAGTACGGTACTTCGCTTTGATTGTCGCCGTAACAGGATTTAGCTGCCCTTGCTTGTCTAAAATAGGGTTTTTCATGATTTCTGCAAGTGCTTTAACTAAAAGCAATACCTGTTGAAACTTGCTAGCATCCCGCTTTTTATCAAATGGCTGGGATTCAAGTTCGTTCAAACCAACAACAGCACGAGTGTTCAAATCTTTTATTAAGTCACTTAACTCAGTTATCCGCCGTTTTACTTGTTGCAGAAAGTCTTTAGCAGCGTCGATATTAGCCATTTCAGTATTGATCTCGGCTTCATATTGCCGTGCGTCTGTCAAAGCTTCCTCGCCTTGACTAGCAAGTATAAAGCCACCAATTACCAAAGCTGGGCCAACTGTAATGCCACCGAGAACAAGAGTGCCAAGTGCCATACCGCCACCACCAGCAGCCAGAGAACCACCACCCAGGAATGCAAGGGTTGCATTCCAAGCCGCAGCGCCACCAGGGCGAACGCATCTTAATTTTATACCAAGCCTTGATATGATATACTGAGA
>CAXUIG010000113.1:0-19522 GCA_964250845.1 uncultured bacterium
ACTCCCAAAGTCTGAGCCAGATTTTTTGCAAGATTGTCTGAGGCGTAATTTCTCCACTATTGGCAAACGTCGCCCTACACGGCCTAGAAGAAGCGCTGAAGCAATTCGCTGAAACGCTGACCATCAGATACCCAACTGGAGCAATGAGAAGTTACAGGGATAAAAGAACATCCTTGTCAGTCATCAGATATGCGGACGACTTCGTAATTCTCCACAAAGATAAAGCCGTGATAGAAAGGTGCCGAGAAATAACCTCGGAATGGTTAAAAGGCATAGGACTTGAATTAAAACCTGAAAAAACAAGACTAACTCACACGCTCAATCCAGAGCTAAGTGAGGATGGTAATGCCGGATTTGACTTCTTAGGTCATCATATCCAGCAATACCCAGCCGGTAAGTACAGAAGCAATATAACTGCGGAAGGAAAAATATTAGGTTTTAACACCCTCATCACCCCATCAAAGAAGGCGATTCAGGCACATCTTGAGGAAATCGGAAGGCTCATCTTAAAAAATAGGTCGTCACCACAAGCGACATTAATTAAAGACCTTAACCCTGTCATAAGGGGATGGACTTCTTTTTACACAAAATCCGACGCTAAAACCGTTGGAGAATTACCCAAGCAAGACTACCTCACATACCTGAAACTTCGACGATGGGCCTCACGCCGCTGTGGAAACATAAATGATGGACACATCAAATACTGGACAACCATAAACGGTGACAACTGGGTATTTGCAACCAGCAAGGGTAATGCGAACCCCTTACGGTTACTAAAACATAGTGAGTTTAGTTGCAGTAGCACTGACTATGTGAAAGTTAAAGGCGATAAAAGCCCATTCGACGGCGACCTAGTTTATTGGAGTTCAAGAATGGGAGTAAACCCTGAAATGCCAAGTCGAATGGCATACCTGCTCAAAAGGCAGAAGGGTAAATGCACCCATTGCGGACTACACTTCCAGGAATGGGATGTACTTGAAGTAGACCACATCATCCCCAGAGCTTTAGGTAACCGTTCAGGGGGGGGGTAAAAAAGTTCCCGCTATGAAATCACATGTAATCAGTACGAAAACCAGCCTAGATTTAATTTTTCCTAGATAATTGTGAGTAGTTAAAACTGCTATACTGGTTTGCCAATTGTCTAATAGACATTTTAGGGAGGCTGTTTATATGTGCATAAGTTCTAAAGCTTTTGCTTAGCAAGGTTTTGAAGTTCATGCGCATGACGTACCCCCTAGATTTTTCCCGGACATTAAGCTCTGGCCGTGTATTGAAGATCACGCGAGAGCGCCTAGAATGACCTAGTTGACGGCCAGAGCTTAATGTCTGGTTTTTTTGTAACCCCCCCCGTGAACGGTTACGAGCTTTAGGCGGTAAGGATGAATATAAAAATCTACAACTTCTACATCGACATTGCCATGACGAAAAGACCCGTTACGACCTAATAGAAATCGGGAAGATGGAAACATCCAAACTGTTCGACAGAATCAACAAATTCATGTCCAAGTTTGACTGGGGATGGCTAAACGACATTCCTTATTTCAGGGGACTAATAGGTCAGAAGTCCAGTAATGACAAGGAAAACACGCATTGAGTAGCCGTGTGCGGTGAAAGTCGCTCTTCCCGGTTTCGGATGGGAGGGGAGGATTGGCAACAATTCTCCTCGACCCTACCAAATCGTAGAGGTGACTCTATGGAATCCCCCTCTATAATCACGAACGCCTTGCGTGAAGTGATTTAGGGGGGGAGGATGTCAATTCTTTGCTTCCATCTGATCAACAACGGTCGGCTGCAACAACTTTGCTATCGAGTGCAAGCACATTTCATACAAGTCGTTGCAATCACATGATTGTGGTGCCGTCTTCTCAAGTGCGACTTGGTTGTAGCGCTCAAAGTATTTATTAACGAAGCTGCTAGGAATGTACTGGTGTTGTTCGGGAGTAGCTACGTACAAACCAAAATATGGTGACGAGGTGACGCTGCGAATCCGGTCTTCTATACTGTACTTCAGCTTCAAGAATATCCCCAGTAAGTCAAAAAAGACTCGCCGCTTGATGAAGGTAGAGCAACGACGACCGTTCACCCTGTAGACTAGGTAGGGCGTGTTTGAAGCGTTGCGAGTCAAGCCGACGCGCTCTACCTCAATATTGACTGAGACCAAAGGAATTAGTTCTGGGGTGATCGAGCCCAGCAGACGGAGCTTCGATATCTCGCCCACTTGTGCTTCCAGGTATCTATTCAGTTCAGTCTGAGCGATCGCGCTAGGGCGGAGCTTCGATATCCCTTTTTCGTCTTTGATGTTATAATTCATGTAAATCCTTCCCACAGGATGGCACTCGGTTCACTGTTTCTCAGGCAAGAAACCGAGTGCTTTTAACTTTCGCTGTCATCCTAGCTTCAATCCTCTGCTTTTGTCAATCGTTTTTCTTGTTTTGATACAATTTGTTGCCAAACTCCCCTAGGGATAACTACTAAGGCATCATTGGCAATAGCATCTAGGAACTGTCCTATAGAGCCGCCAGAACCGTGTAGATATCCCATGGCTGCTGCTTTTTCGTGCAATCTACCAGGAGTTTCCTGAGAGACTCTGGCTTGCATTTGTCTTCGACTCAGTTTTTTCCTACCTACCATTGTGCTTAATTCGTCAATCATTTATACTAGAGATATGTCAATCACTTTTATAATAAATGACAGACGCAAGGTTGCCAGTGCCAAATATTTTTTGGAGGTGAGATTGGCGATGTGCTAATTTATTTTAAACGATGTCTTGGAACCACTGCTCAAACCGATCGCCCAAAGCCTTGAGAGAGTATTCGGCTTCGGCTTGTTGGCGACAAGTATGGCGGTCAATTTGATCCAGACGTGCGATCGCATCCACCAACCCAGCTACACTATTTGGCTCCACTAAAAATCCAGTCTTGCCATCCTGAACAATTTCAGCTGGACCACCGCGACAATAGGCAATCACCGGCACCCCACAAGCAAGCGCTTCAATCGCCACATTCCCGAACGCTTCCACCCAGCGGGGCGTCATCAGCAGCGCCCGACACTGGCGCAGTTCCTGCTGGAGTTCAGCGGTTGGCAAAAACCCCAGATATTCAACAGGTGCATCCGGGTAGTCCTGGCAAATCTGCTGCCAGTAGCTTTCATCCTGGATTTTGCCCATAATTTTCAGGGGTATGCCCACAATTTGACTTGCTGCTACCGCATCCTCCAAACCTTTTTCTGGGGCAATCCGACCCAACCATGCTAAGCAGTGGGTAGGGGAGGTGCAAAACTGATAAAGCGATAGATCGATCCCACTACCTAGATAACGTACAGGCGATGCATGTATCGCCCGTACAAAGGCAAACGTTGCTGCCTGTGAGTGAGTATAGAAGCCAATCGTACCAGGCTCCTGAACTGCCACTTGTTCAATAATCTGATCCATTGCCTGATAGAGCGAACCCATGCTCACAAAATGGGCAATTGGACAGGTGAAAAAAGGCGTCAGGTAGAAAGGCAACCAATCGTAGGCAAAATTGACAATCAGATCGTAATCAGCCTGCACCTGACGGGCGTAGTCCCACATATTCGCCAACACAGAATTCCCCGGCATTGTAATTGGAGCCATGCATTCCTGGCTTTGGGCGATGATCTGAAGGTTGCCAGGAATCTGCACGATTCTCAACGTTGAGTCAGCTGTAGAGCCTTGGGGAGCGACGATTTGCAGAGTATGACCTCGGCGGAGCATTTCTTGAGCGATGTTATATAGACTCAATTCGACTCCGCCTCCAAGTCCAGTCCCGAGGGGGCCAACGGGAGTGGAGAGGAATAGTAGTTTCAGGGAGTTGGGACGAGTAACCAAAAGACTTCAAAGAATAAAATCGGTCGAGAGAAAGTTCGATTTATGCTCTCTGACAATTGTGGTCAGCATTGCCTTATTAATCGCCGTATCCTTCGCCGCCACTAAGGTGCGGATCGAAAAGGCACGCAGGGCATCGACAACAGAAAGTGTGCCTTCCGCAGAATCTTTTCTCCCGGTAAAGGGAAAAGTGTCAGGACCGCGCTGGCATTGGCTGTTAAGGTTAACGCGGGAGACCTGATTGACCAGGGGATCAACGAGTTCGGCGATCGCATCGGGATCGCGGCCAAAGATGCTGACCTGCTGTCCGTAGTCGGAATCAACAATATATCGAATTGGGACTTCAATATCGTCAAAGGGAACCACGGGAATTACAGGGCCAAATTGCTCCTCGCGATATAGCCGCATTTGCGAATTGACAGGATACATGACAGCCGGATAGAAGAATGTATGTTTGACCGTGCCGCCTGCTTCATTCATAACTTTAGCGCCAAAGTGCTCAGCATCTTCAACAAGTTCGGTGAAATATTTGGGCTTATCTAATTCTGGGAGCGGCGTGATCATGACGCCTTTTTCCCATGGCATGCCAATTTTCAGGTTGGAGATTGCTTCGCAAAATTGTTCAAGAAAGACATCGATAATGTGAGTATGGACAAATAAGATTTTCAAAGCTGTGCAGCGCTGACCGTTGTAGGAAAGCGTCCCCAGGATACACTCTTTAATTGCCAAGTCCAAATCAGCCTTGGGGAGAACAATCGCTGGATTTTTTGCCTCCAATCCCAGAATGCTCCGCAATCGATGCGGCTTAGGATGCAGCTTTTTGAGTGAACTCGCAGCCCGACTGGAGCCAATGAATGCTAGCGCGTCAACCTTCCCAGAAGCCATGAGGGGAGGAGTTACTTCCCGCCCGTTTCCATAGATCATATTTACCACACCCTCAGGAAATGCTTCTCGAAACGCTTCTAGCAGTGGGCGATAGAGCACAACCCCTGGCCTTGGTGGTTTTAAAACCACCGTATTGCCCATAATCAGGGCGGGAATCAATGTGGTAAAAGTTTCATTCAACGGATAATTTGTCGGACCCAAACAGAGCGTCACTCCCAGGGGAGCGCGACGAATTTGCCCAATAATTCCCTGTTCGATCACAAACCGAGAATTTGTTCTATCCAGGTGCTTGAGGGCGTCAATCGTATCTTCGATATAGGCAATGGTGCGGTCGAATTCTTTTTCGGAATCCACAAAAGATTTGCCAATTTCCCACATCAAGAGCTTGACAACTTCCTGCCTTTTCTCCTTCATCCGATAGGCGAAGTCTTGAACGTGCTCAATTCTCCCACCGACAGACATCGTCGGCCAGTGTCCTCTCCCGTGGTCATAAGCTGCGACAGCAGCATCCAGAGCTTCTAAGGCTTCTTTTTCTGTCAACAGGGGAAAGCTGCCAATCAGCTTGGGGGAAAAGCCATCTGCCGTTTTCACGTAAATTGATGAAAAGGCTTGTTGCGTCGGCCCCTCCCAGTGGCGCAGTTCGCCATTGATCAGATATTCAGTTTGATGAATCGGGGTATTGAGCTGAAATTCTGCTGGTATGTTGTCTTCAGCCGGAAAAATTGAGTTTATTTTAGTTTCTAGGGGCAATTTTGTTTCTAATTGCATTTTTGAGCTCCTATCGGTTTAGGCGTCAACACTAACGTTCGTACAGCTTCAGGATAAACGAGGATTCTGAATGCTTTAGTGCCGTGATTAACTGAAATCGCTAACAGTCTGCGCTATCACTAACCAGTTTTGCGACTTCGAGATCCAATGAGTAAGGAATCATACCAGAAAATACTGTCGGTCGTCAAAGCTAGCTTAAAATATCCGTAAATCTACCATTTGCTACCTAACACATCTCGTTGTAGGCTGTGCCCTACAGACGAGTTCTATAACAAAACAAATTTCCGGAATGCTGAGCGAAGAACACATCCAGACAACCCAACCCAATCAGCTTGCTGCCGGTGGAAATGATCCGACTAGCTTTGAATGGAAAGAAGCCTGGTATCCAATCCACTACGTTGAGGATCTGGACAAGTCAACGCTGACTAAGTTCACGTTGCTAAATCAAGACCTCGTCATCTGGTGGGACAGACAGGCTGAGTGCTGGCGGGCATTTGAAGACCAGTGTCCTCACCGTCTGGCGCCGCTTTCCGAGGGCCGGATCGAATCGAATGGGTTACTGGAATGTCCTTACCATGGTTGGGCATTTAGAGGGGATGGAACGTGCGATCGCATACCCCAACAGGTTACAGGTAACACCGCCCATGAGTCCAAACGAGCTTGTGTCGCGTCTCTGCCCACGGCAGAACGACAGGGTTTGCTTTTCGTCTACCCTGGTCAACCAGAGAATGCGCCTGATGTCAAAATCCCGCTGATCGAACCGATGGAGGAGTCTAAAGACGAGTGGGTCTGCCTCAACACCTTCCGAGATCTGCCCTATGATGCGTTGACCCTGATGGAAAACGTGATCGATGCCAGCCACGTCCCCTTCACCCATCACCGTTCCGTCGGCAACCGAGTGAACGCTGCTCCAGTAGAGTTGGAGGTGTTGGAATTTGGTAAACAGGGGTTCATTGGCACTTGGGCAGAAGGTCCTCGTAAAGGAACATTGGGACGGCAAAACACCACCTTTATCGCCCCTGTCCTGATGTGGCACGATCTTACCTCCAAGCAGTTTGGCAGAACGCTGACCGCTGTCTATGCTACCCCAATTCGCAAAGGTGAGTGTCGTTTATTTGCTCGCTTTCCCTTTAAGTTCTCCGACCAACTCCCCGGTCTGTTGCTCAAATTCACCCCTCGCTGGTATTCCCACATTGGACAAAACGCTGTTTTAGAAGACGATCAGATTTTCCTGCACTACCAAGAGCGTTATTTGTCAGCCAAAGGTGGCAGCGACAATTTTGCCAAGGCGTTCTATCTGCCAACTCGTGCAGACTCCTTCATTTGTGCGTTGCACAAGTGGGTCAATGAGCACGAGGCTGACCCATTTCAGGGTGAATACCTACCGCCACCTCTATCCAATCAAGCCCTGCTTGATCGCTACCATTCCCATACATCAAAGTGCGCCAGTTGTCGCCAAGCGCTCATTAACATCAAGCGGCTCAGACTAGGTATTGCGGTTGTGGGCGCAATTGCCTGGGCAATCCTCCCTCTCATAACCTTCATCTTTGGCAAACCCTCCATCCTGTTGGCAATTGTCGCAGCCGTTATTCCCCTTATGGCTGGAGCTGCATGGCTATGGTTGGGCAAACTAGAGCGACAGTTCTACGCAGGGCGGGAAGTGCCGCTACGGAACCTGCCAGAGAGGAAGAAAAGCAACCCTTGAGCGTTGCAGCCGAGTAGTTGTTGCTTTTACTAGTTTTATTGGCAGCTTAGTAACTGCTTTCTTGTTCTCCTAGGCCAATTTCACACGGTGGTTGATAATTATAGCCACGGGGAGCCTTTTGGATATCTTCTTTAATCAGATCCAGCTCAATGTATTGGTCAGCAACATTGATCAAGCTATCGCTAGTCATAGAGCGTAAACTGACCACTTCAACCCGAGCTCCCCGGTAACTAGCTGCCTCAACTGCATAGGTTAGATCTCCATCACCGCTGACTAAGATGGCAGTATCATAGTAACCGACTAAAGATATCATGTCTACGGCGATTTCTACGTCCAAATCTCCTTTTTTAGAACCGTCTGGAAACTGTACTATATCTTTTGTGATCACACGGTAGCCATGCCGACGCATCCAGAGCAGAAAACTTTGTTGCTTTTCATTTGTGCGATCTAGTCCAGTGTAGAAAAAAGAGCGCAACAGACGAGAACCAGCAGTCAAACGGCAAAGAAGTTTGGTGTAGTCAATCTCAATTCCTAATTGCAAAGCTGCATAAAACAGGTTCGAGCCATCAATAAAAATAGCAACTCGACCGCGATTTGAGCTATTGATTTGGAGAGTGTCGCCGTCGGCATCCTGCATCTCTAATACTTTTTGATCTCGGGCTGTACTGCCATACCTGGTTTTTTCTTCAGGCATCTGTGAGCGCTTACGGGTGCGCATTATTTCATCACCTCATGAATGTCTGCTTCATGGAGTAGGATTGTTGTCTCGCTGCCTATCCTACCCATGTCCGGCTCTGGACCCATCTCCATCTCAACTGCATAAGTCCATGTACCTGCCTCGGATCGACAGTATCGGATCGTGCCTACACCGCCAACAAAGCACACCCTCTGATGCTTGCGAAACCTGGGTATAATCATCATGTTGGCGATCTCGAGCCCCAATGCTCCTTCTCTGTCACTGGCCTTATGCCGGTCGGAGACTAGCGCTTGGTGCCTAACAGCGTTATCTTGAGTTGCCATAAGATTGCTAGTCATTGATCCCTCCGCTGTTAAAACTTTTATCGGGCTTCAAAAATAACCAACTCATAAAAAAGAAGGAAGCTGTAAATAATTGGATAAGATCCAATTCAGATAAATAGCCATCAGACAATGTGGCGATACTTCTATCGGTGATTCCGAACATCCAAGATGCGATGCCGAAGAGCCAAATAGCAGTTTTTAAATTTGCTATAAAAACAGCAAGATTTGATGGTTGCTTATTATTCATCACTTCAGCTTTATTTTTTCAAACAATTGCGCCTATCTACTGGGACTCAAAGTCCAGCCTGACCCCATCAATTTTTGGTATGTTGCCCACCCCTTGGAACCGTCTGGAAGGTCGTAGTCTAGTACAGCATGTTCTGGAAAAGCAGTGTAGGGCCTCCATGGTTGGCTTGGATGAGTCCGTAAGTGCAAGACATTTTCTCCATTTGGTTCCAGAACGGGCAGCCAACACATTTGTTTAAGCATGGGTCAGTCCTTTATCTAAATCAGAGAAAGCATCTTTAAGATTGTGCATAATCACTCTTCTGGTGATAGATGTTTGAGTAGGTCTCTCAAGCAGCCTATAAACAATGACTAAAGTTTGCACTTCTTAACTTCCAAGAAGCGATAAATACTACTGAGACTTAAAAATTAATACTAAGTTGACTTCAATGGTCATTTTGAGCGAAGTGAAGAATCTCGGAGATTGCTTTACCTCGTTCACTTTTGACTTATGAGTTCAACTTGGTATCAGTCAAATTGAGCGCGCTCATTGGGCATATCTTGAAGTTAAAGCTAAAAAATGAAGAACCTGTGAAGAAATATGGTATTTGAGCAAAAAGTTTCACTGCAGGCGTTGTGCGATCTGGCAATAGCTGCGATATCTGCCTGCGGCAGATCGCAACGGAACAAAAAACCCCTTTTCAGCTCCACCCTAGTGCCTCTGCTACCTGACTAGCTAGGTGCAGAGGATTGAAGGGTTTGGCAATCATCGCCGTCACTCCTAGCTCAGCAAATCGCTGCCGGTCGGCGGACTGCACCTTGGCCGTCAGCAAAATCACCGGAATGTGCTGGGTGGCGATATTGGCCTGCAGCCTTTGAAAAGTTGCGAGTCCATCCATGTCAGGCATCATCACATCCAGGAGGATAGCGTCCGGCTGCTCAGCCTCAGCCTTAGCCAACGCCTCACTGCCTGAACTAGCTGTCAGAACCTCCCAGCCCCTCAACATCTCTAAGCAGAGCTGGGCAACTTCCCGGATATCGTCTTCATCATCAACAACCAGAATTCGCCAGGTCACTGTTGCCATCCTCCTCCCTACCTCGAATAACCCGGTTAAGCAAGTAAATGACTCGCTGTTCGAATTCCTTCGGTGTAATGCGGCCCTTGGTCAGGAACAGAGTCTGCCCTAGCTTCAGCCGTTCTCGGTCAGAGTTGTTCAGGTCTTTCGCTGTGTAGATCACCAAGGGCACCTGGCACAGGCGATTATGGTACCGCAGCCAGTTCACTACGACACAGCCATTGCATTCCGGCAGCACCAAGTCGAGTACCACCAGGTCAGGGATGATGCGTTGGCTAAGCTGGATTGCTTCGGGTCCTGTTCGGGCATGAAAGGTCTCGATGCCATGACGCTCGAACATGGCAATAAGCACTCGTGCCAGATCAAGGTCGTCCTCCACAATAAGTACTCTAGCTTGCTTATCCTGTGGAGCCACCGCCCGTTCTAGGGCTTGAAACAGTAACATCTCATCTGGAGGCTTGACTATCCAGTCAATCACATCTGGCTGGGGAGATTCTCTCTCGTCTGGCAACAAACCGCTGAGGAGGACAATAGGTATATGTCTCGTCTCCAATTGCTCCTTCAGAGTGGCCATGGTTTCCCAGCCGTTCATGCCGGGCATCATTAAGTTGAGTAGAATCACATCAGGCTGCCTGGCTTTCGCCTGCTCCACTGCCTCCTGACCTGAAGCCACGGTCAGCACCCGATAGCCCTGCTGTTCTAGCATGGTTTGCACCACAGCACGGATTGAGGGGTCATCATCACAGATCAAGACTAATGGGCTGCTGGCAGCAGCAGTAGGAACCGGCTTCTCTTCCCGCAGCATTGGCAAAGTAAAGAAGAAGGTGCTACCCTTACCTAAGGTGCTTTCAGCCCAGATGCGGCCCTCATGCTGTTGCACAATACTACGGCAGATAGCTAGGCCTAGACCAGTGCCTCCTTTCTTACGTGAGTCAGAGGCATCGATCTGCCCAAAGCGTTCAAATATCGTCTCAAGCTTATCAGCAGGGATACCCCGCCCTTGATCCTTGACCTGGAACAAAATCTGCTCCCCTCTGTGGTCTGCACTCAGGCAGACCGTAGACCCTGCGGTCGAAAATTTAATCGCGTTGCCGAGCAAGTTAGTCAGGGTTTGGACAATCCGGTCTGGGTCAACCCACAGTAGGGCTGATAGTGGAGAAACTGATAAAGTGACTCCTGCCTTTTCGGCAATGACGCGGATGGAATCTGCGGCCTCAATCATTAAGTTGCCTGCATCACAGGTCTCTTTCGCCATGGTGACCTTACCTGACTCTATGCGCTCGATATCAAGGATGTCGTTGATCAGACGCACCAAACGGTCAGTGTTATTCATGGCGATTTCTAGCATGCGCTTACCTTGCTCGGGTCGGGTGGTTAGTAGACCACTAGCCAAGAGACCGACGGCACCGCGAATTGAGGTGAGGGGTGTACGCAATTCGTGACTGACCACCGAGATAAACTCATCCTTCATCTGTTCTACTGTCCAGCGGTCGGTGATGTCGGTCTGAATGCCGACGAAGTAGATTAGTTCACCCTCGTCTGAGAATACCGGAGCAATTTTTAATTCGTTCCAGAACGGCTGGCCATCTTGGCGATAGTTCAATAGGGTGATTTTAAACTCTTTTTGTTCCGTAATCGCCTTGCGAATTTGAGCGATCGCTTGCGGATCTGTATCGCTACCTTGCAGAAAGCGGCAGTTGCGACCAACAACTTGCTCAAATTGGTAGCCGGTGATCCTCAAGAAGGCGGGGTTCGTGTAGATGATGGGGTTGTCCAACTGGGTAGGATCGGTGATCACCACTCCCTCTGATGCTGAATTGACAGCACGTACAAGCCGCAGGTTCTCGTCGGTTGCTTGCCGCAGTGCCTCAAGAGCCCGCACAGCCTCCTCTCGTGCTGCCTGCTCTCGAGCGAGAAGTTGGACGCGCTCTTGTTCCGCCTGTTGGAGTTCAATAGTGGTACGTGCCGCATCCGCTAAATTACGCCGTAGCTCTAGTTGTGTGATGACTTGACGACTTAACGCCTGCAATGCCTCCACTTGCTCTGGGCTGAGCCGCCGTGGTCTAAGGTCAATCACACAGAGGGTTCCCAGAGCGTATTTCTCAGGTGTAATCAGGGGTGCCCCTGCATAAAACCGGATATGGGGGTCGGAAGTTACCAGTGGGTTGGTCGCAAACCGTTGGTCGATCAGCGTATCCGGCACAATTAAAACGTCGTTGGGGTTTAGGATCGCATGGGCGCAGAACGCCACATCACGTGATGTTTCCGTTGCATCCAATCCGACTTTCGACTTGAACCACTGGCGGGAATCATCGATTAGGCTAACTAATGCAATGGGGGTTCCACAAATGTGCGCAGCTAAACGGGTGAAATCGTCGAATGCTTCTTCGGCGGCAGAGTCAAGAATTTCATACTTGCGGAGGGCATCAAGCCTTGCTGCTTCATTTTCAGGCGGTGGAGCTTTCATGAAAGCTTGTTTAATTTCCTCAACTTGCTGCGTGCGCCGCCGTGTTTGAGCAAAATGAACCACCAATGTGAGCAGCACAGCCACTGAGAGGCCCGCTCCCAAAACTACTTGAGCGAGAGGGGATTGCTGTGCCAGCAGCGCCTGCGACAAAAATAGCGTGAGTGTTGAGACGCCAACGCCAACTAGAGCCGGAAGCGATCGTCCTCGCCTGAGATTTGCCCAAAGCGTCCTACTCACAAATCTTCATCAGTTTTATTTACTTAAGTGGAACTTGAAATTGACAATACCTTGTTCTCAAGGTAATGCAAGGAAATTGCAAGATTTGTTCAAACAGATAATGCAGCCAATACTAGTCGTTAGTCATTTTGTGAATCCACATGGAAAGTTGGGCAGATAAAATTTACTCAGAGCGATCGCTGGCTCTACTTTGAATTTAGGCCGACAATATGAAGAAATTGTGAAAAAGAGGATTTACCTTCAACTAGATCACTAATATGGGTAGAGTAAAGTAGAATGTGCTACCCTCACCCAGCGTGCTTTCAGCCCAGATCTGACCGCCATGCTCTTGCACGATGGTACGACAAATGGCTAGCCCTAGGCCAGTACCCCCTTTCCTGCGTGAGTAGGAGACATCCACCTGTTGAAAGCGTTCAAAGATAGACTCAAGCTTATCGGCAGGGATGCCCTGCCCTTGATCTTTGACCTGAAACAGTATTTCATTCCCAAGGCACTCAACGGTCAGCAAAACTGTGGTGCCTTGGGGCGAAAATTTAATCGCGTTGCTGAGCAGGTTGGTAAGAAGCTGGATTATCCCGTCGGGGTCAGCCAAAAGTTGGACTGATTGGGGAGAAACCGATAGTGTTATCCCTGCGTTCTCGGCTATGACCTGCATTACCTCTGCAGCCTTGACCATTAGGTCAGCTGCGTTACAAGTTTGTTTCGCCAAAGGGATATTGCCAGAGTCCAGGCGCTCCAGATCGAGGATGTCGTTGATCAGACGATCCAAACGGTCAGTGTTCTGCACTGCAATTTCCAGCATTCGCTTACCTTGCTCGGATAAGGTGCCTAGTAGACCACTGGCTAAGAGACCCAGGGCACCGTGAATCGAGGTGAGGGGGGTGCGTAGTTCATGGCTAACCACCGAAACGAACTCATCCTTCATTCGTTCCATTGCCCGGCGCTCGGTAATGTCACGTCCAACGCCCACGATTCCCACTATCCCACACTGAGCATCTCGAAGCGGCGATAAGGAAGTTTGGAAGTACTGGGTTCCATTGCGACTCTTGAGTGACCATTCATACAGTGCAGTTTCCCCTGCAAGAGCACGCTCACCGGCCTCCTCGTGAATCAGTGCAGCTTCAGAACCAAAAATCTCGCGCCATGTTTTGCCGATAACCAATTCAAGTGTCAACTTGTATTTTTCAATCCACTGTCCGCAAACTGCGACATGACGCTGTTCACAATCCAACATGAATACTATGTCATCCATTGAGGTAACGAGGGTTCGGAACCGTTTCTCGCTCTCACGCAGTGACTCCAGAGCCCGGACGTGGTATGTGATTTGCGTATGTAGTTCTCGGTTTGCTGCCTCAAACTGGGCTGGACTTGGCAGCGCCAGTGCTTTAGGAACCAAAGCCACCAACATTCCAGCTGTGTAGAGTGAAACCGTTGCAGTTATAACTTTGAGCAACCCCAATAGCCAATAGTTAGGGTGCCAGAACGTCCAAACTTCTATTATATGTGTCGTACCACAAGCGAAGATAAAGGCTGCAAACAGCAGAAATATCCAATTGAAGGGCAAGTCCTTCCGCTTCTGAACAAAATAGAGTAGTATAAGAGGGATAAAATAATAGGCCAGGGCAATCAGAGTGTCGGATATGAGATGCAGCCACACCAACTCTGGCTCCCAGAGGTAGCAATGCTCATGGTGTATAAACGGTTCTGAGACAAAAAAGTTTTTTAACAATTCTGGCATACAACCTCCTGCCTCTTGAGCATTATCCTGTTGGCAACACTCGGTTCTGCCCAGCCGATGACGCCTGGTTCAGCAAGGTCTTGGCAGCTCGATAGAGCGCTTGCAGGTCTGCACCGTCCTGGGGATACTCAGCTACACCAGCACTGAAAGTTACCTGAAACTGGTTTCCCTTATGATTGGTAGACCTATCCGTAAATTGGTGCGGAGTGTCTGCTGGGCGGAGGTCTAAATCCCTATTAGGGATTGAGACCGGGATTGGAATCTGACTCAGGGTTTCCAGGATCTCAGCCAGTCGCTCCACCCCCTCCCTTAAAGTCATACCATACATCCCGATCACAAACTCTACACCTCCCCAACGGCCCACGACATCATCGCTCCGGAATGAGCGCCGCAAGAGAGCCCCCAAGCGACAGAGCAACCGATCCGCAACCTCATAGCCGTAGTGCTCGTTGATCTGGTTGAAGTGGTTTACAGCTAGAATGGCTAAACACAGGGGCTGACTTTGATTATTGGCCAAGCGCAGGAACCGGCTTAGCTCTTGGGTTAACTTGCGACGGTTGGCTACTCCGGTCATTGCATCAGTTTCGGCCATATTCCGCAGCAGTCGCGATCGCTCTAGGCGGTTGAAGATGCGGGTGACAAGTTCGGGTGCGATAATGGGCTTGCTGACATAATCGTCAGCGCCAGCAGCAAACACTCGGTTCACTGTATCTGCATCTGTGTGGGCGGAGAGAAACAGTACTGGCAGCTTGCTCGAATGCGGGTCATTGCGCACCACCTGGCACAGTTCAATCCCACTCATGTGAGGCATTTCCACGTCTAGAACCAGCAGCTCCGGTGCAGATTCTTCCAGGGTGTCCCAGAACCGGCGTGGATCGTCGAGGGTCTGTACCCTGAGCCCCCAAGGCTCAAGTAAGGTTCGCAGCATCAGCAGCACCTGAGGGTCGTCATCCACGGCCATCACTTTAGCCGACTCATTTCCAGACTGCTGTAGTACTTGGGTGACTGCTTCCAGTAGCTGGGCAGGGGGCATTGACTTGTGTAAAAAACCGCGTCCGCCTAGCCGAGCCACTTTTACCCGGTTGATCAAACGATCTTGGGCTGTGAGAACTAGGACGGGCACTGGGGGCGTACACGTGTTCAGTTCTGCTAACAGCCGCAGGCTATCTTCAACTGAGCCCGGCGAACAAAGGTTGAGCAGCACGACATCGGGGCGAAAGCCATTGATTGCATCCCTGGCCTGAGACAGAGTCGTAGCAACATGCGTCCGCATCCCCAAGGTATCAGCCTCCATGGCCACCTCAGCAGCCAGTGACCTATCTTCGTCGACCACCAACAGCAGTTTCTTGCGCTCATCAACTGAACTAGACTCAAAGATTTGCCTACCAGTGGTCTGTTGCAGAGCCCGGCGCAGAGCAACGACTAGTTCAGACAGGTGCAGAGCTTGGTTCTGGTCTAGAGGAGTCTTAGTTTGAAACATCTGTTCTATTTCCCGAGCCAGCCGTGAGCCTTCAAAGCCAAACATGCCTAATGAACCCGCTAGCTTGTGGGCCTCCTGCGACGCCGCCTGACGCAGTTCATCGCTTATAGAGTCCTGGAGCAGGGCTGTGGTGGCCCGCTCCAGGACTGCGACTCGGTTGCTGAAATTTTGTTGGCACCGCTCCCAAACCCCTTGCACTTCTGCCATAGTCTGCTGCTGTGCCCGGCTTTCCCCTGTCCGTGCAGTTGTCTCTGTGCTGGATGGCAGCTTGAGGCGATAACCCAGTCCATAAACTGTCTCAATCAAATCAGCTGGAGCCCCTGCTGCCTTCAGTTTCTGCCGTAAACCCTTCATATGGGCTCTGACTGTATCCTCTTCAGGTAGTTCCTCAAATGACCAAAGGTGTTCTAGAATCGCGCTCTGGCTAAATACACGGCGGCTGTTGCGTAGAAAAAGCTCTAATAAAGAATATTCTTTTCGAGTTAAATGCAGGAGCCGCCCCTTATAGGTGACTTCACAGGTACTAGGGTCAAGGAGTAGGTTTCTCCACTCAAGCACAGGAGGCAAAGTCGAACTTCCTCGGCGCAGTAAAGCCCGAATCCGAGCTAGCAATTCTTGCAGATCAAACGGTTTGACAACATAATCATCTGCTCCCGCATCCAATCCCATCACTTTGTCCGTGCTGGTATCCAGGGCAGTCAACAGCAGAATTGGGATATGATTACCTTGCGATCGCAACTGCTGGCATAGCCTAATCCCATTGACCTTTGGTAGCATCACATCCAGCAACAGCAAGTCATAGCCAAACGACTCCACTAGTTCCTTACCCTCTTGGCCATCAGTGGCAACATCAATGACATAGTGTTGGTCAGTGAGGGCTTTTACAAGAGTTTCAGCAATAAGCTCGTCATCCTCTATCAGTAAAATCCTCATGGCGGATAATTAACTTTTTCATCAATATCAGAAAGAAAAAGCCTGAGCTAAAAGCGGCACATTTCAGGCTGAAGAAAAATTCCAGCTTTTGGTAATAATCAAACCCCTTAACTAGGAGCTTTATTTTTATTGTGATTGAGCAAAAATTGTCGAGCTTGAAGCTTTAAATTTCTGTTCTTAATCCGTTCAACACCTAAGTGCTAGATTTATGTCCTCAGTGATATTTTCAGCCGGTTATGTTAAATTCATCAGCGGTTTTTTGTGCAATTTACCCTGATATACAACTCAATCAGTACGTATAGCTTTTTATTCTTTGTTAAATTAATTCAAGCTAACTTTTGCTAAATCTTATCTTGATTCCTTCGCTCAAACACCATACTTAACAAAAATACTTTGTTTTTCAATTAACTTAATCAAACTAGATTTATGATTCTGACGAAAATTAAATAATTTTAAAAACAAGGCTAAAAATGAGAGTTACAAAGACTCTTGAAATTAGCTCGGGGCATCAGTTGACTGGCGGACGGGAAGTTTCTAGGAGGCGTTCCTGCTCCGTCGGGTCAAGGGTATTATCGGCTTTCGGCAATTTATCGCGCTGGTTAATCAGGTAGATGCTGATTAAAGTGAAGCCGACCCCAACCCACTGAAGTGGACTGAGAACTTCAGAGAGGAAAAAATTTCCAAACAGCAGGGCAAATAGGGGTGTAAGGAAGGTGAGCGAACTGAGACTGGTGAGACTGCCGCTGGAGGCGAAGTAAAAGAATAAGCCGTAAGCGATCGCACTCCCGAATACTGTTGAGTACCCCAAAGCCATCCACCCAGCTAAGTCGAGATCCACCCACTGCTGCGATTCCACACCGGCTGAGATGGCAAATAACGGCAACCCACCCAAAATCATGTGCCATCCCGTCGCTGTCACGGGGTCAACATAGCGACAAACAAACCGGATGATGACGGTTCCGACTGCCATAGAAAGGGCTGCCAACAGCATTAGCCACTCGCCATCGCCGAACAGATCCAAGCTCAAGGCTCTACCCCCATGAGCCAACCACTCATCTGCCAAGCCAATTAAACTAATACCGAGCACTCCCAGTGCCAATCCCAGCCAACCCCATAGACCAATTTGCTCTCCAAACAGCCAACACGCCAACACAGCGACAGCCAGGGGTTGCGAGTCAATCATCACTGACCCTAAGCCAGCACTGGTTTTGACTAATCCTTCTGCTAAAAAGCCTTGAAACAGCGTTGCATCTACCAAGGCAAACAAGGCAATCCACAGCCATGCTGCCCAACCCTTAGGCTGTGGTCTGCCCATCAGCGCTGCTACTGTCAGAACTAACACCCCAGCTGGCACCATCCGCACCCCAGCCATAAATAGAGGTGTGGTGTGTGGCATCACTCCTTTCATCGCCACCATTGCCGTGCCCCATAAAAAAAATGGCGCTATCAAGAGTAGGGGAGCGAAGGGTAGTTTTGATTCAGTCAGTTTTATCTGCATGGGAGGGCTGCGGCAAAAGCTTTTTTTGATTTTACTCAATTATTTAGTTTTGTAAAGTATCTAAAAACAAATTTTGACGCCAGCAAAATGAGCGGATATCTGACGCAAATAGTGCAAACTAGATTAGGAGTCAGCTCAAGGACAATGCTTGCTAGTTGCTTGTGCCTGCATGATCCCCCTGCTCCCTGGCGCTTTATCTAAATTTATTTACGACTCCAAGTTCAGACTACCCATGATTTGGCCTTTTAAGCCTCCTTTCCGAAAACAAATTGCTAGGATTGAAATTACTGGGGCGATCGCCAGTGCCACTCGCAAACGGGTGCTAGACGCTCTCAAGACCATTGAGGAAAAAAAGTTTCCCGCCTTGCTCCTACGCATCGACAGTCCTGGCGGTACAGTTGGGGATTCCCAAGAAATTTACAGCGCTCTGAAGAGGCTGCGCGAAAAAGTGAAAATAGTCGCTAGCTTTGGCAACATCTCGGCCTCTGGGGGGGTCTATATCGGGATGGGAGCCGAACACATCATGGCAAACCCTGGCACGATTACCGGCAGCATTGGTGTGATTCTGCGCGGCAATAACCTGGAACGTTTGCTCGAGAAGATAGGCATATCGTTCAAGGTGATTAAATCTGGCCCTTACAAAGACATTTTGGCCTTTGACCGTCAACTTACGGAGCCAGAGCAGCACATTTTGCAAGAGTTGATTGACACGAGTTATCAGCAGTTTGTACAAACGGTCGCCGAGGGTCGCAACTTGGCGGTAGACGTAGTTAAAAGTTTCGCCGATGGTCGGATCTTCACAGGGCAGCAAGCTGTAGAGCTGGGGATTGTGGACCGACTGGGGACAGAGGAAGAGGCTCGCCGTTGGGCAGCCCAGCTGGTTGGCCTTGACCCCGATAAAACGCGGTGCTACACGCTGGAAGAACGCAAACCCTTGTTGACCCGCTTACTATCAGGGAGTCGTCAGCAATCATCTGGTCTATCCGCCGGGCTCGATTGGGTCGAATTTGAGCTGTCTACCAGTGGCCTTCCCCTGTGGTTGTATCGACCCTAATTGATGAAGTTGTTAGTTGTTGGTGGTTAGATGTTAATTTTTTGATCTAACGACTAAAAATTAACAACTTAAAACTATGTTGGTTATTAGATGTAATTTTTGGTTTCTAAAAAATAAAAACCATGGGATATATGGAGGATGTTGACGTGGAGTGGCGAGTTCGAGCGATTCGCGGGGCAACGACAGTGTCAGACAATACGGTTGAGGCAATTCGAGAAGCAGTAATGGAACTGCTAGACGAACTGGAAGTACGCAATCAGGTCGAGCCAACCGAGATTATTAGTGCTATTTTCTCGGTAACCCGCGATTTGGATGCCATCTTCCCATCTGCGATCGCGCGTCGTGAGCGTACTGACTGGGATAAGGTGGCACTGTTGGATGTGCAGCAGATGCACGTAGAGGGGAGTCTCGAGCGTTGCATCCGATTGTTAATCCACGTCAACATCCCAGTCTCCCACGTCAAAATTTGGCATCCCTATATGCGTCAAGCCAAAAACTTGCGCCCCGATTGGAGTTTGCCCCAGTCAATTGTAACCCGGTCGCCAGCAGCGGTTCAATCGCGTCTGTGAAGAGGGGGAGAGGGGGAGATGGG
>CAXUIG010000114.1:0-19203 GCA_964250845.1 uncultured bacterium
CCCTGTAAAGCAAGACGTAGAGCGCTTTACAAATTTTCGGACGTGTCTATTCTTGACAGTTCAATAGGAAGAACAGTTTGGACAGGCTGGCATTGGCAGGGGTTACTCGATACGAAGTGCTATCCTAGCATCATTACTTCTAGGGCGCTACCGGACAATCGAGTGCTGGAGCAAGCGTTGCTAAGACACAGAGTAACTCTGTGTCCAACTTATCGAGTAATGGCCTCAATGTTCCGTTTAAGCAAGGCACGTTAGCAAAAGAGCGAACGCCCTTTCTCTGCCAGTTTTGAAAATCAGCTTTCTGAACCAGCTTTCCGGTCTGGATCTGCCATTGAAAAAAGGCGTTGACGGTATCGGGGTCAAGACCATAGGCTATTGCCTGCTGCCGCAGTTGTGCCAGTAACTCTTGTTCGCGTTGGGGAGCCTCAATGGGGCTTTTCTGGTTCCATTTCCAGCGGGCCACATCATGCTGCACCATCAATCGCTGCTGCATCAGTTGCAGTAATCTGTCTACCGTTTGCTGGTGCTGGTGTGGAACCGATGTGCGTACATATTTTGAGCTGACAGTTTCGCGCATATACATAGCTGTGATCGGGGTTTTAATCTCAAGCTCTTACTTACCACGGTAGAAAATAGCTTTACATATGTCCAATATCATTTTCCTGACCAACTAATATGTAAAGGATATGAAGATGTGGAAAAGTTATGGAGCTTCGACACCTACGGTACTTTATCGCTGTTGCTGAAGAACTGCATTTCGGACGGGCTGCCGAACGTCTGCACATGGCTCAGCCACCGCTGAGTCAACAGATTCGTAGCCTGGAGTCGGAGTTGGGAGTGCAGCTGTTGGATCGAACTAAGCGCCGGGTTCAGTTAACCGAGGCTGGTCAGGTGTTCCTTGTGGAGGCGCGCCGGAGTCTGACTCAAATTGAGCAGACCGTTTTAGCAGCTCAACGGGCTGGAAGGGGCGAGATTGGCTCTCTAGCGATGGGCTTTGTCAGTTCTGCTTCGTACAGTCTTCTTCCCGAACTTCTACAAGTTTTCCGCATCCGCTTCCCGAATGTAGAACTTACCTTGCATGAGCTAACAACCGAGCAGCAGCTCCAAAAGCTGCGCAACGGTGGGCTCGACATTGGTTTTCTCTACCTGCCATCCTACGACCCAAACCTGAGCATCATCTCTGTTACGAACGAACCTATCATGGCGGCGCTACCTACAAAGCATCCTCTGGCAACGCTACCTCAAATATCGTTGCTTTCGCTTGCAGGCGAACCGTTCATTTTACCAAAGCGTCATCTAGCTGTTGGTTTCTATGATCGGATTGTGAGTGCGTGCCAGCAAGCGGGTTTCAGCCCCAGAGTGGTGCAGGAGACGAACACGATCCAAACCATTGTCAGTTTAGTTGCAGGCGGGATTGGCATCAGTTTAGTCCCAGCTTCTTTCCAAAATCTTCAGAGGACAGGAGTTATCTACAAAGCATTGCAGAAGCCGACGCCTGAAGTAGAAATGACTGTAACTTGTCGCAGGGACGATCCTTCTCCGGTCTTGCACGCATTCCTCAAGGTGGTCAGAGAGAGAGGATTAAGCCACGAAGTAATGGACAAAGTAATGAAATGTCCGACCTGTGCGTCCACCCAAATCGGTAAGAATGGTCGCCGTCGTGGCAAACAATGTTATATCTGCAACGATTGCAGTAGACAATTTATCGAGTCCTCGTCTACCAAAAGATACCCTGACGAAATCAAACAGCAATGCCTGGAAATGTATGGTAATGGCATGGGATTTCGTTCGATATCGAGAGCGACCGGAGTCTCTCATAACACAATTATCAGTTGGGTCAAACACCTAAGGGGGCAACAAAAAGAGCTATGATGCTGGCAATCCTCCGAACCATATCGATGGCAGGCGACCATTAACAAGTGTGAGCGTGGGTTTTGGTGAGCCGGATGGAGCAGAGGGGCGATCCGAATCATATTCCATGAGTTCTGGAGCCATCCCGCTCAGGTGGATGGAATTTATGATCGCGCTCGACACGACCCAGAACAGACCTGCGCAGCTATTTTTGAACGGGCAGAGTCAGTGTTTAAGATAGCTAATACTCGCTCTGGAATTCCAGCAAGTTCTCCAATTATCCATAGCGATTCAAACGCGGAGGACGGATACAAATCCTTGGTCGCCATAGTCTAGCAGTTGTTTGTCATCAGTAACGAGGATACCCCCTAAAATGCGTGCTGTTGCCGCTAGCATCCGATCAGCAGGATCTCTGTGCAAGATTCCTGGCAGACGAGAACTCTCGAGCGCAATTTCTGGCGTCAGCGGCAATAGATGCAATCCGGGGGCGGTGATAGCTTTGCGTATCCAGTCCAAGCAGGGCTCAGCAAACCTCACTCGTCCTTTAGCCTCTAGCGCATTCCTACCTCCCAAACTGAAATAGCCGCCACGCCTAAGCTACCTGTTTCGCTTGCTTGCTCGAGCGCGGTTCTACAGACACAAGAAAACCGCTCTGCCTCCCCTTTCATCAACCAGATCCAAACGTGGGTATCTAGGACAAGCATCGATTGGGGCATTACCTATCCACCTCCCAAACGTCCTCTAGAGGAGACACGATATCGCCAACGATCTCAACTGTGCCCTGAAGGTAGCCAAATATAGATTGGGGCGTTAGTTCTTCTACCGGGACTAATTTGGCTACAGGAAGCCCATGTTTCGCGATCACGATTTCAGACCGACTTTGCTGTACTTGGTCCATCAATTGCAGGCATTGTGCCTTGAACTGCCCGGCTCCAATTTGCATATTCCTCTTTTACCTAGAATCGCGTTAGTAAATCGATAATTATAACTATAGTCATAACCATTGTGACCTTTACTTTTTAAGTACAGACTGGACTTGTCTTCCCAAAACCTGCTCTTCACCAGGAGTTGCAACACAACCCCGTTTCATAACTCCTTTGGCGATTGAGGTGAACCGTACTTTTGCTCATAGGCAGGTGAAGCGCATAAAACGCGGCGATTGGGAGCTAACCGACGCACAACGAGTTGAGAATCCTGAACCTGACCGATGCGAATGGCAACATCGAGCGATTCTTCCAGGATGTCCACGAATCGATCCGTGAACGAGAGGTCGAGATCAATCTCAGGGTAACGAGCCAGAAAGGGCGGTCGCCCCCCTGAGTCACCGTTTCGCTTGGAAGTGGTTGGAAAAACGGGCATTCTCGCGCTAGACGGAGGCGCGGTCAGGGGATTTCCAACAGGTCGCCTCCGCCTGTCGCTTAATGGTCAGCCTCAGTCGATCGACGATAGCGAGATGGGAGCGATGCCAGACACAGCCGCCAATGTCGCGGGACTCTACGCCGCCCTTCGCGATGACATCACCCACGGAAGTGCGATCGTGCCCAACTTTACTCATGCAGTTCACCTGTCGCGGCTAGTTGACGACGTGCAGTCGTAGGCACAGACAGGGGTGGTGTTGCAGAAACTGATTGAGGACAAACGCTCCTTCTCAAACAGATCGGATTATGCAGCAACTCCAAAAAGTTGAGCGAGCGTATTCTACTTGACCTAAAATATCACATTTTTCTACTCCCTGAAGCAAGTCCAATTCAAATCATGTTCATTAGACTTCTTGCATAAATGTCAAAACACGGTTGTAGAAGTATTCAAGTTACGTAACCTAAACCGACTTATGCAAGAGGTCTAATGAAGATGCGCGCCCGTGTACGCACCGGGCATGCACCACTTCATCTCGCTTTACTGCGACGCATTGCCCTTAACGCTTTGAACCTAGAACAATCTTGTCAGCGTAGTAATCGCCGTTTGAGATGCGCTTACCCTGCTGTATAAAGGTTTAAGAAGGTAGATATTAAGATTGATGAACTACCCCGCCGTATAGACGGACGGGGTTTCTATCTCCCCACCATCTATACTTTGCGGCTTCTGTCGCTTCCAGAAGTCCGAGTTGCTTCATAGATCCGGTATGCTTGCGCTTCCCAGTCTTTGAAGTAGAGCTAAAACATCCACGATTATCGAGGCTCATCCCAAACCCCGGTTGTTTATCCAACAACGCTTGATACATCACAACTGTTGAGGTTTTGTCCCTCGGCATCTCAAAACCGCATTCACAAATATGATAGCGATTACTTAGTTCCGCCCACTGTTTATGAACAGTTCCACACTCAGGGCAACGTTGTGACGGTTTTAGTTCGCGGGTTGGCAGAAAGAAAACTAGTCCACCTTTTCCTTCAACCTTGTAGGTGATCATCTTATTCAGAGTCCCAAAACCTACGTCGAGGATAGACTTATTTAATCCCGCTTTCTGCTTGTTACGTTTTTTACCCTTGCGGGTCATCTTTTTAGTTTCCAGCTTTTCAGTTACAACGATGTCATGACGACGTGCAATATCTGTTGTAACCTTGTGTTGCCAGTCAAGACGTTGTGTGGCAACTCGACGTTGTAGCCTAGAAACTTGGTGACGTGCTTTCTTCCAGCGCTTCGACGCTTTTACTTTTTTCTTTCTGTTAGGCGCTCTCTTCCTTTTTAGCTTCTTGGACGCAAGCTTTACACTATGCTCCGTCTGGCGGATGAAACGAGGGTTAGTTACCTCTTCAAACTCATTGCCGTTATATAAGGTCAGAGCTGTTTCGGTTCCCAAGTCAATTGCGGCAATTGACTCATACTCAAGACTGGATTGAGAACCGAACTTTACTTGGGGCGCGGGAATTTCTACGGTGATCGAGGCAAACCATTGATTGATATGGGGTTTGTAAACAATCGTCAGAGTTGTCGGAATTCCCCATTCAGACGCTTTGCCCCGCATCCTTAGAGTGATACCCAAGTCATTTAGGGTAACCGTGCCATGAACGCCTTCGGTGTTGGCCTTCCATCCACTTTTAGCCGAATAAGTCCAACCAGAGTAGTCACGAATTGATTTGAACCTAGGAGGTTTACGCAATCCCTGGAAAAAAGAGTTATACGCTAAGTCAACCCGTTTTACCGTCGCTTGTAGCGCTTGTGAATGTATTTTTTTGTATTCAGGCCAGCATTCTTTGAACGCTGGTAAACAGTTCTGTTGATCAAAGTAGGACACAGACTTACCAAAGCGCGAAGTGTTTCCGGGGGAGTACTCCCCCGGAAAACATTCGCGTTCATACTCAGTTCTACGGTTCTCTATACAAGCATTGTATAAATAAGCGTGCAATCTCCTGGCTCCAAATAGAGCTGTTGTTTGAACCTTGTTTGGGTACAGTCGAAATGTCTGTCTTCTGAGCAACAAAAAAGTTACCTCCGGGTCTTTTTTTTCTATCCTTACTTACAAATCTAACTTTACCAAAATGTGACAGAATCTTATTAAATATACTGTCAGGAGTTTAGTCAGTAAATTAGTCAGATAATCCGTCAAACATTTATCGCCCAGTAGTCCCGGTTCGCTATCCATCCCCACCGCCTAGACGGTGGGGAATTCCGCGATTGAGAGTTAAAAGGGAGGGCGGTTGGGTAAACTAATTGATTGTAATGATGAGATGCATTCTGTTTTACAAACCTTACGGCGTCTTGAGCCAGTTCACAGACAACAGCAGTGAAACCCAACGGCAGACTCTTAAGGACTATATTCCGGTTCCTTCGGTTTATCCAGTCGGGCGTTTGGACTGGGACAGTGAAGGGCTGCTGCTGTTGACCAATCACGGGCTGCTGCAACACCGGCTTTCTAATCCCCAGTTTGGGCATAAACGTACCTACTGGGTAGAGGTGGAGCGGATTCCAGATGCAGCTGCCTTAAACCAACTGCAACAAGGTGTGAGAATTGAGAATTACCGGACTCGACCGGCATTGGTGCAGTTGTTGAGCGCCCAACCGCCCCTGCCACCGCGTCAGCCGCCGATTCGATTTCGCAAAAACGTACCGACAGCATGGCTAGAGATGACGCTCACCGAGGGCAGAAACCGCCAGGTGCGGCGGATGACCGCTAAGGTGGGGTTTCCGACTTTGCGGTTGGTTAGGGTGGCGATCGCTCACCTGAGCTTGAGAGATCTACAACCCGGTCAAT
The DNA here is from genome assembly GCA_964250845.1 of uncultured bacterium. Taxonomy (GTDB): domain Bacteria; phylum Cyanobacteriota; class Cyanobacteriia; order Cyanobacteriales; family Chroococcidiopsidaceae; genus CAXUIG01. The sequence continues at coordinate 6,041 of CAXUIG010000114.1, forward strand.
GGCGCGACCTCACCCCAGAAGAATTGCAAATTCTACTCAAACTGGCTATTAAGTCGGGGGAGCGCCCTGGGGGGTAGGAGGCAACCCTAGCAGAGCTAAAAAAATCCTAAAACCAACAACTGAGCGTTTTGCGCAAATCATTGGCAAGGCGCAACTAATTGTGGCAAGTTGGATGTAGCCAGTAACCTACTGTATTAGTGGCTAGAAGCGTTCGAGAGCTGGAATGCAGGAAGTCTCACCATGCTAATTTGCCCCCAGTGTCAGTTCGAAAACCCCAATACCAACAAATTCTGTCAACGCTGTGGCACATCCCTGACCTCCAAAGTTTGTCCAGAATGTGGGACAAATGTGGCTTTGAGTGAAAACAAGTGTCAGAATTGCGGTACTATAACGGGAACGGTGTGGTGGGCAATTATAAACAAAAACGCGGGTGGGGATGTTTCCACAGAAACTGACCTAGAGAATTCCCTCTCGCTGGCAGCAGGAACATATTTAGACGCCTCGCAGCGCTATCAGCTGCTCGACCCCCTACCGCCTCCGCCAGAAAGCGCCGTAACCAATGAAGTGCAGGTGAGAGTGTTGGACTGCCAGCCGTTCGCGCTGTCTCCACTCTTAGCGGGTGCCGACTCGATGATGGCGATGCCAATTCCTGAGATCGCCTCATACTATCTGAACATCCAGTCCCAGTTGCACCAAAGGCTACCCGCCATTCATGATGCTTGGCAGCACGAGGGTATTCAGGTGGTGCTAATTGAAGACCGCTCCGATTGGCCAAAGCTGATCGACCTGTGGCACGATCACAGAACTAAGTCGTCGCAGATTTTGCCCTGGCTTTACGAGAGCACCGAACTTTGGGCGGTGCTAGAACCAAGGCATTGTCGCCAAAGCCTCCTAGAGTTGTCGAATTTGCGAGTGGCTCAAGACCAAACACTGGTGCTGCAACGGTTGTATACTGAAATTGCCCTTGACGGCAAGCCTTTAACGGTGCAAGATTTGGGGCAAGTCTGGCAGAGGTTATTTCAAGAGTCCCAACGCACCCAGTTTGGCTCTTTGGTGCAACTGCTCGAAGAGCTACAAGCTGGTAATATTCAGACTATAGATGATTTGCGATCGCGCTTGGAAGAAATTGTTCTGCAACTGGATGAAGCACAAGACAGTCCGACGAAAACCGATCAGCTCTCAACCGTAGCGCTGCCTATGCAGTTAGTTAGCTTAGAAGACGCAAGCCTCACCGATGTGGGTCGCCAACGCGAGCACAATGAGGACTACTTTGGGATCGATGCGACGATTAACAAGCAGCAAAATCCCACAGGCACAGATATTGTTGTGCGTGGTCTTTATATTCTCTGCGATGGGATGGGTGGACACGAAAAGGGCGAGGTAGCGAGTAACCTGGCAGTGAAAACACTCCAGCAATACTTTCAAACCCACTGGCAGACGCAGCAACTGCCAGATGAAGATACCATCCGCGAGGCGGTGCGTTTAGCCAACCAGGCAATCTACGATGTGAATCAACAGGATGCTCGTTCTGGGGTCGGGCGCATGGGCACCACCCTGGTATTAGTCTTGATTCAGGATACTCGGGTAGCGGTGGCTCATGTCGGAGATAGCCGCCTCTACCGGCTCAGTCGCAAGCAGGGGCTGGAGCAAATAACTGTGGATCATGAGGTAGGGCAACGGGAGATTTTGCGGGGGGTGGAACCGGCGATCGCCTATGCCCGTCCCGACGCTTATCAACTTACCCAAGCTCTCGGACCACGAGACGAAAACTTTGTCAATCCCGATGTTAAATTTCTGGAACTGAATGAAGACACCCTGCTCATCCTGGGCTCGGATGGCCTTTGCGATCGTGACTTGCTAGAACGCCATTGGCAGACTCACCTGGAAGTCCTCCTCAGTTCAGATACCAGCCTGGAGCGCGGAGTCAATAACTTAATTGAGCTGGCTAATCAGTACAATGGCCATGATAACATTACGGCTGTATTGATCCGGGCAAAGGTGAGGCCCAACCTGGAGCAACAGCATGACTGAACTTTCGACTTTGGATTTTGGATGTACCAAAATCGCCTATGGTCACGCTGACACTATTTAATCCCCAACAAAACACCCCGCTTCAACAGTGGCGCTTTGAGGACGAGTCCGTGATTCGGATTGGTCGGTCCCCAGACAATGACGTCGTTTTGACCGATACAGTGGTTTCCCGGTATCATCTGGAGTTACGGCCCATCACCCATAATAATGCTCATTCGTGGCAGGTGATTAATCAGGGCACGAATGGAACTTTCCTCGACGGCATCCTGGTATCTCAAAGTTTAGTGGTAGATGGTTCCCTGATCCAGTTGGCACGGGGAGGCCCCACCCTGAAATTCCAACTCAACTCAGTCCAGAACAGTCCAAAGTCCAGTTCTAACTCAGGCTGCACTCATATTGGCAACCCACCTAACAACTTGTTCTGCATCCACTGTGGTCAACCGCTCTCGGTTCAACGGACGATTCGGCAGTATCAAGTGTTACGGACGCTGGGACAGGGGGGAATGGGCACAACCTATCTCGCTTGCGATCGAGCCGGGACAACTTCTAATGGACATCCGCAACTCTTGGTGTTAAAGGAAATGAATGCCGACATGGCAAAAATTGCCAAAGCCCAAGAATTATTTGAACGGGAGGCTCGCACTCTCAAAGCGCTACACCATCCAGGGATTCCCAAGTATTACGACTTTTTCGTGGAAAGAGGCAAAAAATACCTGGCAATGGAGCTAGTCAATGGTCAGGATTTAGAAAAACTTGTCACGAATACAGGACCCGTGACACAAGCAAGGGCGATCGCCTGGATGCTGCAAACTTGTGAGGTTTTGGAATATATCCATAGCCAACACCCACCCCTGATCCACCGTGATATTAAACCGGCTAATCTAATGGTGCGAACCTTGGATAATCGCATCGTGGTGCTGGACTTTGGGGCTGTCAAGGAAATTGGCAGCGCACCCGGAACTCGCATTGGTGCTGAAGGGTTCTGTGCCCCCGAACAGGAACGGGGGCAGCCGCTTACCCAGTCAGATCTTTATGCTATTGGGCCAACGGTAATTTTTCTGCTAACGGGTGAAAGCCCTTTTAAATTTTACCGTCAGCGGGGCCGGGGTTACCGATTTGAACTTGAAAGTGTTCCCACTATTACACCCCAACTCCGGCGCGTAATTGAGCGGGTGACAGAACCACAGCCAAGCGCTCGCTACCAAACCGCCCAGGAAGTAGCAAACGCCTTAGCTGCTTGCCAATAGGTGTCATTCCTCATCCCAGGCTTCAACTGCTAGCAAGTCACTTAGTGGGTCTTGCGTCGTGAAGCCAAAGTCCAGCAGTTCCTGTTTCCAGTATGACCATTCGTTCCCGTATAGCAGAGCGATCTTCCAGATCCTATCGGTGGGCTTGATAATGTTGGATTCCATCAGTGAACGCACATGATGCTGCAATTTCACCATTGGGTGAATTACTTGCTGAGTCATAACCTCGATTTAATTCAGATTGAGTTTTGCAAATATTTAAAAGAAGCGCTTCCCACTTTGGGTTTAATACAGCTACGTAGAGTTCTGTAGCTTGGAGAAGAAATCTTTTACTATTCTAGAGTAGCATGTCGGTGGGAGCAAGTTACCGTCTTGGCAGCGCCAAAGTGCGGGAATCACTACCGATGGCGATTGTGTTGGAAAATAGGAGGGGATTTCCCCTGTATAGAAAACAACTTTTATGACTTACTACGTCATCTACGATGGCAACTGCAATCTTTGTGTATCCCTAGTGCAACTCCTGGAGACGTTGGACAAGGGCCAGATGTTTCGGTATGCACCCATGCAAGATCAAGAAACGCTTCAGCGCTGGGCGCTCACACCTGCGGATTGCTACCTTGGAATGATTTTGATTGATGCTGATGCGATTGAGCGACGGTGGCAAGGCAGTGCAGCGGCTGAAGAAATTGGCCGGTTATTGCCCCTGGGCGATGTGTTTGTCTCAGCTTACCGCTCACTCCCAGGACTGAAGTGGGTGGGCGATCGCGCTTATGAACAAATCCGGGACAACCGTTACAGTTTGTTTGGTAAACGTTCTAGTACTTACAAGACACTCTACCCAGCCCAAAGTGTGGCTGCACCACAACAGACCCAAATTAAACAGGTGGCGGATTGAACAACTCAAGAATCTGTCTACAAAGCCGTTTTAACTTTTCGCCTGCCTCCGGTTCTGGCTGAGTTCCCCCTTCAAATCGCCAGTCCTCTACAGTTGAGAGTCGCCACTGTTTGCCGCGATGATCAAAACCAGCTGCCTCAACGCCGATACAAGGGCGGCAGTCGTTTAAGGGGTCTTGGTAAAACCGGATCTGAACCAGAATGCTGCGGCTGGCAAAGGATTTGCTCCTGCCAGGAAAGTGGAAGCCGATGTCGATGGAATCTGGATCAACTAACTCCCTGGTTTCCGGGTCATTGCTCCAGGGTTTCAAGTCGGCTCTGATATCTGGAAACTGTGATTTGAAGAGATTCACCACACTGGCAATCTTGCTGGCGACTTCAAGATTGGTGGCCTGTTCAGCTGCATTCAAGGGCAAAACCCTCCTATGGTGTGGGGGTGAGATTGAGATGTTCCGACAGAAAAACAGCCAGAAAGCTTGTTGGTGCCTTAGCTTATCAAGACGTTCTAGATTTTGCAACGAGGGTGGGCGTCAGTTTTCTGGGGTCACTAGGCTAAAAGAAGGAGTGATTGTTCCCCACCTGCGATCTAAAATTACACTGTTCATCAGCAGAGGAAAAAAATTCAGCTTATGGCGCGTCAGCAGTCGATTCTGTCATTGATTCTAGTAATTGTGGCAACATTTATTGTCAGTTGTGGCAGTCCTACTGTCGCCAAAGTAGCCCCAACCTACACAACGGCTCAGGTCGAGCAAATTCAGCAACGTGTTCCGCAAATTGTGGCTTTGCGCGATCGCACCACGTCAGAACTCCAAAGGCTGATCCAAGAGCGGGACTGGATAAATGTAAGTAATTTTATCCACGGGCCTCTGGGGGAACTGCGACTGCAAATGACCTATGTGTCTCGCAACCTCTTTCCCAAAGACCAAGATACAGCACGTCAGGCAACACGGGATTTATTTAACCACCTGGTCAAAATTGATCAAGCGGCTGAAGAGGGCGAGTATCAACGAGCCACGCTTAACTACCGGGAAGCGTTGGCAGATATTGACGCCTTCTTGCAGCTGATCCCTCAACCCAGCACTCAGCAGTCGGAAAGTGCTGATAGCTAGAAATGAGCCATGTAGTAGTGATCGGATGCGGTGTTGTTGGGGCGGCGATTGCCTATGAACTCAGCAAAGTTCCAGGGCTGACGATTACAGTCCTGGACAAGCAACCACCAGCGCAGGGTGCGACTGGTGCAGCGCTAGGCGTGATGATGGGCGTTATTAGCCACAAAATCAAGGGCAATGCGTGGAGGATGCGGCAAACTAGCATCCAACGCTATGAAACCCTGATTCCAGAGCTAGAAGCGCTCACTGGCCGTCAAATTCCCTTCAACCGACAGGGAATTCTCATGCTCCTCGTTCCCAGGCTCCTGCCTGGGAATGCTCCCAGCCTCCTCGTTCCCAGGCTCCTGCCTGGGAATGCTCCCAGCCTCCTCGTTCCCAGGCTCCTGCCTGGGAATGCTCTTGAGGATTTAGCCGATTGGGAAAAGCTGGTAGAAATTCGCCGCTCCCAAGGATGGAAGCTAGAAATTTGGGACGTTGCCCAAGTAAAGTCCAGCTGCCCGACTCTCGATTGCGATCAGATTACCGCTGCTGTTTATTCTCCCCAAGATAGACAAGTTGAGCCAGTAGCCCTTACCTTGGCAATGGTGGACGCAGCACAACGCAACGGTGTCACTTTCCATTTTGGCGTCACAGTTGAGGGATATTGCCCGAGTACAACTTCAATAAAGATTGAAATGGCGGCTGAGGCATCGGCGCTACTACAAAATGTGGATTGGCTGGTGGTGGCAGCTGGCAATGGTTCATCGTCAATAAATTCTTTGCCATGTCCATCGATTAGACCCGTGTTGGGTCAAGCGTTACACCTGCGACTGGAACATGCTTTCGGACGCCCGGATTTCCAACCTGTAATCACTGCTGAAGATGTCCACATCGTGCCAGTAGGTGGGGGAGATTATTGGGTTGGCGCGACGGTTGAGTTTCCCACTAATGGGGATGAAGTCGTAGCAGCACCCGAAAAGCTTGAGGCGGTAAGGCAAAAGGCGATCGCATTCTGCCCAGCCTTAGCCGAGGCAGCTGTTGTCAGAACCTGGTCGGGCTTGCGTCCTCGCCCTGAAGGAACCCCAGCACCAGTGATAGGCCATGTGCAAGGGAAAAGCCACGTCCTTTTAGCCACGGGTCACTATCGTAACGGCGTCTTACTCGCACCAGCAACCGCTCAAGGGATTCGTGAGATTATTAGTTCATAACCTGAGTGGTGCGTCTTGGCGCACGAGAAGTTTAAATTTTGGATTAACAACATACAGGAAAAAAGCGTGTCAATCGAGGAACACAAGATAAAAGTAGGAGCACTGGAATGGTTTTATCGCACAAGTGAACCAATTGGCAGAACTGATCAGCTGCCTGTGTTGTTGCTTCATGGTTTACCCTCGCAGAGTTACAGCTGGACCGAAGTCATGCCCTCTTTAGCAGACAAAGGGTTTAGAGCGATCGCTCCAGACTGGATTGGTTTTGGCTTCTCCGCCAAACCAGACCGGCGGGAATTTGCTTATACACCTGATGCCTTTATTACCGCTCTAGCAGAATTTATCGCAGCCCTCGATCTAGAGCGATTTTCTCTAGTCGTTCAGGGATTTTTAGGAGCTGTCGGCCTCCAATATGCCCTGCGTCATCCAGACAAAATCGAGCGCTTGGCTATCCTCAATGCACCAGTGTCAACTGCCGCCAAGCTGCCCTGGAAGCTGCAACAATTGGGATGGCCTTTTGTTGGTGATATGCTGACGCAAGACCCCCTCTTGGTTGACCGAACGCTAGAGGGTGGTAGCCGTTACCCGATCTCAGACGAGGATTTAGATGTCTACCGGCGACCCTTCCTGAAAAGTTCTGATGCGGGGCGATCGCTCTTGGCAACGGTGCGAAATCTCCAGCTTGTGCCGTCAATGGCAGAAATAGAATCCGGCTTTCAACAATGGAAACAGCCGACTGCCATTATCTGGGGTATGAAAGACCCCTGGCTCCCCTTCACTCAGGCGCAACAATTGGCCAGTTCTATCCAGAATTCAGAACTTATTCCACTGGCAGAAGCGGGGCATTATCCTCAAGAGCATTGGTCTGAAAAGGTCAGCGACGCAATCCAACTATTTCTCCGTCGCCAAGCTAACCAGTGATGGCGTTTTGGGAGAGTGATCTGGTGCATTACTAGCTGACCCTTTTTCAAGTTAAATTCATCGCCGAGTGTAGGAAAGCTTGTAAATGGTGCCGCTGTAGTCATCGGAGATCAACAAATTCCCTTGTTGGTCCACCGCCAGATCGACCGGCCGCCCCCACACCTCCTGGGTCGCCATATTCAACCATCCGCTCACCAGGTCGACCTGCGCACCAGGCACTTGGTTGGTGCTGTCCCAGGGAAAGTAGGCCACTTTGTACCCCGTCTTAGTCGTCCGGTTCCATGATCCGTGCAGCCCCACCACCGCACCGTTCTGGTACAAACTGGGGAAGTTCTTGTCCTGCAAAAAGGTCAAGCCCAACGGGGCCGAGTGTGCCTGGATACCTTTAATGATCTGATCCATCTTGGCACACTCGACGTGGCCATCAGCATTGAACTCATAGTCACGGTCGAATGGCATGTTATTGAAACCATTTGATCTGTCGGAGTTAGGGTTGCAGAACGGCCAGCCGTAGTTGCCGCCAGCGCGCACCCGTGTGAACTCCTCCGGTGGGTGGTTGTCCACGTAGGACGCAATCACCTTACCGTAGTTGCCGCTCCCGTCATTGTAGGGGTAGGCGATGTTATCTCGATTGTTAACGACCACCCACAGGTCGTTACGACCTGGCACGAACGCTAGCCCCTCGGCGTTGCGCAAGCCCTGGGCAAAGAGCTGCTTGTTGGTGCCATCAGCGTTGTACTGGTAGATCGCGCCGCGGAGTGGGTCACTCTTGGTGTCTGCTAGGCAGGCGTTGCAGCTCGAGCCAATCGACACGTACAGCTTGTGGTTGGCGTCAAGCGCGATGTTTTTGAGGGCATGGGCATAGGCGCCTTTGAGTTCCGGTGTGCTGCTGTCGGGTAAGCCAGTCACGACTACCTGGCGGTCGTGGGCGGTCCTATCGCCAGGGTTATAGATGAAGCGGTTGATCTGATTGCTCTCACAGATGTAGACATAGTTGGTAGCGTCAATCTTATCAAAGACAATGTCGTGCGGCTGGCGCAGGCCAGTTACAAAGTTGGAGACAAGGGGGTCACCGCTGCCGTTTGGCCGCACAAGCAAAACTCTGCCGGTGCTGGGCTGCGACACCAGCAGGTCGCCATTGGGGGCTAGAGCCATAAACCGGGCCTTGTTAATGCGGGCGTAGACAGCGATCGAGAAGTTAGGCGGTACATTGAGGTAGCGGTCGGTATTGAAGGGGGCGGACCGCATACTGCTGGGAACCTGGACTTTAGTTGAGACCGACGCGCCCGGAGGGCTACTGACGGCGGCAGCGAGCAACACAAAGTGGATGACGGTTGCGAGCAGGACGCCCAAACCAACCAGCCGCAGCGCCGGTGCCATCCACCGGAGCCGCTGTACTGCACTTTGAGCAAACAGAACTAACATGGTGAACCTCCTCACGTCGTTGTAGGGGTGTAAGTAAATGGCAGGCACGGTTTGGGGGAAATTGGGCAGGTGCACGCTACCAATTTAGCTTCAACCACGAGCAGCCCCACACCATAGAACGAGCGGTAGCGATTCCCCAAGCTCTGCGTCTATTCGATCCTAATGTTCCTGGCTGGTTTGGTTGGTTTTCCTTGCTGGCACGCTAAAATCTTGGCAGTCCGTCTCCAGGGAGGTCGTCGTGATACAGTACAACCCGTTACAATATTTGCCCTCTGCCGAGGAGCTGCCGGACTCGGACGATACCCCTGTGGATAATGAACTGCAAATCCTGGTGCCAGCCTTACTTCGATCCATTCTGTCTTGGCTGTGGGCAGACCTTAGGAGCTGGTTTTTGGGTGTTAACATGGGAGTTTACTATCACCCGCAACAGTCAGCGATTGTGCCAGATGGATTCCTTAGCCTGGGAGTAGAGCGGCGCAAAAGCGAGCGGGGACGGCTGAGCTATGTCATCTGGGAAGAGAACGGCGTAGTCCCCCAGTTAGTGCTAGAAGTCGTTTCCAAAACCTATGGGCAAGAGTACGGCGACAAGCAGGCAAAGTATGCCGGGATTGGGGTGTTGTACTACGTGGTCTACAACCCGGACTACTGGCGGCGGGACAAGCATGACCCGTTTGAGGTGTACCGCCTGGTTAATGGTGGGTATGTCCGTCAGCCCGGTGAGCCAGTTTGGCTGCCGGAAATTCGATTAGGCATCGGGCGATTTCGAGGAACTTATGAGGGCTGGACACGAGAGTGGCTTTACTGGTACGACCAGGAGGGGAACAGATTCGAGTCAGCAGAGCGGCAGCTTGAACAAGAGTTACAGCTTTTCTGAGCAACAACTCGAACAGGAACGGCAACGAGCCAAGCAAGAGCGACAGCTCAGACAGGACCTGCTTGCCCGATTGCGAGAGCGCGGAATCGACCCTGATGCCCTCTAGGTATGCGATCGCCCAGAGCGTTCCTTTTCTCGAGAGTCGAGCCAGGATTTGTTGCGCCGCATCAGCCACCGCTTCAAATTTTCTAGACCGCCGACATCTTCCATGTTGAAGTCACTCTTGATCAACTCTAGGATCTCTGTCTTCTTAATAATTTGTTGCTTTTCTTGAAGAATGACCTCTACACCGGAAATGTGTATGACCGACAGTACGCGCTCTTCTTCCCATGTTGGAATTGCCTGAGTTTACCCAAGATTTTGGTAGCGCAGCAGAAAAGCCCAGCGATCTGCAATTTCCTCAATAATCTTGGCTGTCGGCTTACCAGCTCCATGCCCCGCCTTCGTTTCAATTCTGATTACCACCGGGGCTGAACCAGTGTGAGCCGCTTGCAAGGCAGCAGCAAACTTGAAACTGTGGGCAGGCACTACCCGGTCATCATGATCCGCTGTGGTAATCATTGTAGCTGGGTAAGCTGTGCCTGGTTTGAGGTTGTGCAGGGGTGAATAGGCATACAGAGCTTTGAACTCCTCCGGGTTATCAGGGGAACCATACTCAGACTCCCAAGCCCAGCCGATAGTAAACTTGTGGAACCGCAACATATCCATCACGCCTACAGCGGGCAGCGCCGCACCAAATAAATCAGGGCGCTGAGTCATACAAGCACCAACTAACAATCCCCCATTACTGCCGCCGCCGATCGCGAGGAAGGCGGGTGAGGTGTACTTGTTGGCAATCAGCCACTCAGCTGCGGCAATGAAATCATCAAAGACATTCTGCTTGTTCAGCTTCGTTCCTGCCTGGTGCCATTCCTCCCCATACTCACCACCACCCCGGAGGTTGGGCACCGCATAGACACCCCCCATCTCCATCCATACCAACATACCGACAGAGAAGCTGGGCGTGATGGAGATGTTGAAACCGCCATAAGCATATAAATATGTGGGATTATTCCCATCCAGCTTAATCCCCTTTTTATGGGTGATAAACATAGGCACTTGAGTGCCATCTTTGCTGCTGTAGAAGACCTGCTTGGTCTCGTAATCAGCTGGGTTGAAATCAACCTTGGGCTGACGGAAGACAGTGCTTTCACCGCTTACCATATCGTAGCGGTAAATAGTCGCTGGCGTGGTGAAGCTGGTGAAGCTGTAAAAGGTTTCTGTATCGTAGCGCTTGCCGCCAAAGCCACCAGCTGAGCCGATTCCCGGTAAGGCAACCTCCCGAACAAAGGAGCCGTTCAGGTCAAAGATTTTGATTTGGGTATGGGCATCTTTGAGGTAGTCAGCTACGAACTGGTTGTTGAGCAAGCCGACACCTTCGAGGGTTTCATCTGCCTGAGGGATGATTTCTTGCCACTGTTCACGCGCACTTTTACTGGTATCAATGGCAATGACGCGACCGCGTGGCGCGTCTAGGTCAGTCTGGAACCAGAACACTGAGCCATCAGTGTCGATAAAGCTATAGCTAGCCTCGAACTCGCTAATTACTTCCACGACTTGGGCAGCTGGGTCGGTCAAATCTTTGTAGAAAACCAGGTTCTTGGGATCAGTTCCCCGCCATACAGAAATAATCAGGTAGCGTCCATCTTCAGTAACGCCCCCGTTAAAGCCCCATTCTTTCTGCTCAGGGCGCTCATAAATTAGCACATCCTCTGATTGTGGCTTACCTAGTTGGTGGTAGAAAAGTTTTTGGAAGTAATTTATGTCTTCTAATTTGGTTTTCTCATTTGGTTCTTCGTAGCGGCTGTAGAAAAAGCCCTGATTGTCGTGTGTCCAAGAAGCACCGGAGAACTTGATCCACTTCAGATGGTCTGAGAGATCCTCGCCGGTTTCCACATTCCGCACTTTCCACTCTTGCCAATCAGAACCGGAGGTAGACAGACCATAGGCCATGAATTTACCATCTTCAGTAATGGCTATACCGGAAAGGGCGACGGTGCCATCTTCTGATAGGGTGTTGGGGTCAAGCAGTAACCTGGGCTCGGCGTCGAGGGACGTTAAAGTGTAAAGTGGACTTTGGTTTTGCAGACCATCGTTTTTATAGTAAAAGTAACGGTTTCCCTGCTTGAAGGGAAGGCTGTATTTTTCATAATTCCAAATTTGGGTGAGGCGCTGCTTTAGTTGTTCCCTCACTGGGATTTGGTTGAGGTAGTCAAATGTGACTTGGTTTTGCGCTTCGACCCAAGCTTTTGTTTCTTCGGAGTCGGGATCTTCTAGCCATTGGTAGAAGTCTGAGACTTGGACGCCGTGGTAGTTGTCAATTTGCTCAACTTTGCGGCTAGGTGGGTAGGTCAGAGATTTATTCGGATCAGACATGGTATGGAGTTTAGCGCACAAAAATCATATTTTACATATAAAATATGCAATTTTTGTGCAGAGTAGCCTACCTTCGTCTACAAGCAAGCGGTGCGCTTTTTCAGTTGATGCCTTCGGGAAACCGCAACTAAAGCACCAAATGCCAATGGACCGAACGCAGAAGTGGGTTCGGGAACGGGTGTTGAAGGGGGGTCGGCAACGGGTTGACCGTCTACAATAACGGTTCCGCTAAACGAGTAATCAGTCCAAATGTCATCGCCGTTCGGGTTAATCCCCGGACGGTCAAGCGTTAATGAATTTATCCGCAGACTTATGCTGTTAATGGTATTTCCCTTCAAGTCAGGGTTGCCACTAAACAAAGCACCGCTTTTAGTTGCAAAAAGTCCTGCCCTTCCTAAAGAGCCTGAACCAAATGATAAGGTAACTTTATGTGAAGTCCCATCTGTCAAAACTGCAACAAAATCATTAAAGTTACGCTCAGTAGTTGGGGTGGCAGTAAATGTCCTACCTACATCAGCAGGGGTGATGGTTGTACCTTCAAACAAAGGTGCATTTGTAGCAGGGGCGGATGAGCTAGGCCCTGCCCCCACAGATGTTGGCCCAATCGCCAATGTGGGGTTAAACTCTTTAAAGCTATCGCTAGCCCCTCCTAGAATAGAAAAGTCCTCTGCACCAAGCGTCGCACACTGCGCTGTTCGCCCTGTTACTAAGGAAAAAAACGCTGCCCCAGCAATAGCTACTGATAATTTTGTCACATCTATTCTCATCTGCTTGCCCTTTTTTTATACAATTTTAATCCAAATTGTATAACCGAGCTTCACTTAAAGGGATAGCTAAAGAGAAACTATGCAGAGCTTTGCGGGTAATCGAAATAGAAACAGATTTTGCTGGTCTTCTTCCCTCTGACTCAGCACTCATTACTTTTTTTGAACTGAGTGAACCCCATGGAGACATCCAGGGGCTTGAAACAATGGTGTGCTAAGGATTAAGTCTCTTTTTCCTACTCATTAGTTGCCTTCGCTGATTTTGAAGGCTTCCCAAGGACCAGCAACTTGGCGATTGG
>CAXUIG010000115.1:0-18994 GCA_964250845.1 uncultured bacterium
CTAAGATCCTAGCCCAGAAAGCACAGAAAATTAACACACCTTGAAAGGGCTAGTCGTCATTTACTTATTGCTCGCTTCTAACCCAACTAACTGCTATTATCCCATCCCGGCAAAATGCTGCCTCAGCAGGTCGTGGATGAGTTTCCATGCAGCAGCACCTGAAACACAATCCAATATAGTATATTTGTACTATTTAGCTGTTAAGCGGAAGCTTTCACCAAGCTGTAGTTCAAATTTAAACTATTTTTTGGGATATACTTACACTATTGATGAAGCATTAATCTAATATGATACAAAAAAAAGACTTGTGTGTCAAGGCAGAAATGATGAGAGCAAAAATTTAACCAGTGGTGGGAAAATAAACAGCGCTCGCACCAGGTAAGAAAGAAATGGGTAAATTACGGCCATAAACTAAGTAGAAAAATCCTGATTTAATTTGGTTTCCTGGAAATGACTCACATCAAGAGTCTAGAACTCTCCCACTTCAAATCCTTCGGCGGCACAACCCAGATTCCGCTGCTATCTGGGTTTACAGTCGTTTCTGGGCCAAATGGGTCAGGTAAATCGAATATCCTAGATGCCCTGCTATTTGCCCTAGGTCTTTCCAGTTCCAAGGGAATGCGGGCGGAACGCTTACCCGATTTAGTCAATCACAATCAAACTAATAGGGGTCGTTCCACTCTGGAAGCGAGCGTCACCGTCACCTTTGACCTAGAACAGGACAAAGACGTCAACGATCAGGAGTCAGAAGGGAAGAATTCAGGAGAGTGGAGTGTTACCCGGAAGCTACGAGTCACCCACCAAGGCAGTTACACATCGACTTATTACATCAACGGTCAACCCTGCACCCTTACCGAACTCCACGAGCAGCTCAATCAGCTGCGGATTTATCCAGAGGGCTACAACGTGGTGCTACAAGGGGATGTCACCAGCATCATTTCGATGAACTCGCGCGAGCGACGGGAGATTATTGATGAATTAGCTGGGGTGGCGACGTTTGACCGCAAGATTGTTCAGGCTAAGGAAACTTTAGATGAAGTGAAGGAGCGGGAAGACCGCTGCCGCATTGTGGAAAAAGAATTAATTGCCCAGCGCGATCGCCTTGCTCAAGACCGCACTAAAGCTGAAAAATACCAAAAGCTAAGGGCAGAACTTCAGCAAAAGACCGAGTGGGAAGCACTGCTGGTGTGGCGATCGCTCCAAAAACAACGTCAACAGCTCGTTGAGCAACTCCAAGCAGGCGATCGCACCCATGCGGAACTAAAAAACCAGGTCGCTGAGCTGGCAACGCAAATCGAACACTCAACCGCAGAACTTGACCAGTTAAATGCGCGTGTGAAAGCACTGGGGGAACAAGAACTCTTGGCACTGCAATCAACTCTAGCCACCCAAGAAGCCGAACAACGTCAATTACAGCGCCAGGAAAGAGAATTAAACAGTACTACGCATAATACTAAACTCAATTTAGAACAAATCCAGATGGAAATTCAACAACACTCTTCAAGTTTGGGGCAGGTGGTTCAAGAACAACAGATGCTAGAGCAAAACCTGGTGTTCCTAATTCAACAACGAGACGAAGCACAACTTGTCCTCGACAATGCCCGAGAAGCAGCTGATGCGAGCGCGGCAGCCTCCGACGCCTGGGTACAAGAAAAAACCGCCCTCAATCGGCAAATCGAAACTCTGCTGCAAACCCTAGAACCCCAACGCACAGAGCAAGCCCAGCTCTGGGAGCGTAATAGCCAGCTGAGTCGTCAAATACAGGAGCAAAACCAGCTGATTCTTACAATAGAACCTGAAATCGCTGAAAAACAGAATCATCTGGCTGATGTAGAGAGGAGAGCAATCGCGAATTCTGCCCAAATCGAATCGTTAGCCCAGTCCCTGGCGGCTACAGAACAAGAGCTGCAAATCCAACAGCAGACTCAGACCCGACTATTGCAAGAGCAACGGGAAAAACAACGCCAGCAGGATAAACTGGAGGCTCAGTCTCAAGCCCTACAGGAAACTCAAGGAACTTACGCCACCAAAGTAATCCTGCAATCGGGACTTTTGGGTGTAGTAGGACTGGTTGCCCAGCTGGGGAGAGTTGAAACCCGCTACCAGTTGGCTCTGGAAACGGCGGCGGGTGGGCGTTTGGGGCAGCTTGTGGTGGAAAATGATGCCGTGGCTGCCTCTGGGATAGAACTGCTAAAACAAAAACGGGCTGGGCGGGCAACGTTCTTACCGCTTAACAAGATTGCGCCGCCGCGATTCTCCCCAACGGTGGCTCTGCGTTATGCAACTGGATTTATTGACTATGCGATTAACCTGATTGAGTGCGATCGCCGTTATCGGGATGTCTTTGCCTACGTCTTCGGCAACACCGTTGTGTTTGAAACCCTGAATGACGCCCGTAGCTACCTGAGTCAATATCGCATCGTCACCCTGGACGGAGAACTGCTCGAAACCAGTGGCGCGATCACGGGCGGGATTAGCAGCCAACCCAAATTACATTTTGGCACCGGTGACACGACTGAATCCGAGGAGGCAGCTGGGTTAAAAAACAGACTGCAAGAAATTGAACTGATTCTAGAGCGCTGTGGTGAGGCGATTAATTTACTCTCTGCCAGGACAAAACATCTGGCTCAAGACTTGATGGAAGCAAGGGCTATGCAGCGGGAGAGCCAGATCTTGAGCGAACAGTTACACAAAGAAATTAAGAGTTTGACTCAAGCTCTGGCTGGAGCGCGATCGCACGTCTTGCAAACTACTCAACAATTAGCTGCCGCCCAATCCCGTCTGCAAATCTTAGCTCAAGAGATACCGGCGCAAGAAACCCACCTCCAACAACTGCGCCAAGCCGATTCCGAGTTGGAAGAGTCTGTTGTGAGTAGCGAATGGCAACAAATCCAGGCAACTATCACTAGCCATGAGCAAGAGCGGCAATTGCGGGCTGGGGCTTTACACTCAGCCCAGCAGCAGCACAAAGACTTGGAAAATACCGCTGTGCGGTTGCAGGAGAAAATTCAGCTGTTTTTGCAGCGATCGCAGGAGTACCAAACCCAACAGCAAAACCAGATGAATCAGCAAAGAGCCGTAAGTGAGCAGCTTTGGGCACTAAGTCAGCAGCTAGCGAGCACTCAAGCGTCGTTGAGCCAAATGCTGACTCAGCTTGGAGAAGAAAAACACTTACGCGATCAGGCTGAACAACAACTGCGCGATCGCCATCTCACTCAACAACAGCTGGAATGGCAAGTGCAAAAACTCGAGGAAACCCAGCTGGCTCGTCGTGAACAGCTAGCTGCTCTGCAAGAGCAGATGCTTTCTCAGGGATTGGAATTGCCTGAACCCGTGGCGGAGGTGCCGTCTGATCTGAATTTAGAACAGCTGCAACAGGAGATGCGAGCACTCTCTAAACGGCTCCAAGCGATGGAACCAGTTAATATGCTGGCGCTGGAAGAATATGACCGCACCACTAGCCGCCTGGAGGAACTCACTCAAAAATTGGTGACTTTGGAAGCAGAGCGAACTGAATTGCTATTGCGGATTGAAAACTTTACCACCCTGCGGCAACGCGCTTTCAAAGAAGCCTTCGATGCCGTCAATCAAAACTTTCAGAGCATCTTTGCTATTCTCTCTGAGGGCGATGGCTACCTACAACTGGATGACCCGGAAAACCCCTTTAACGGCGGTCTTAACCTGGTTGCTCACCCGAAAGGCAAACCCGTACAGCGGCTGGCTTCTATGTCTGGTGGAGAAAAATCTCTCACCGCCCTCAGCTTTATCTTTGCCCTGCAACGCTACCGCCCCTCTCCGTTCTACGCCTTTGATGAAGTCGATATGTTCCTTGACGGGGCAAACGTAGAGCGATTAGCTAGAATGATCAAACAGCAAGCAGAGCAAGCACAGTTTATAGTGGTTAGTCTGCGCCGACCAATGATAGAATCTGCCGAACGTACTATAGGCGTCACCCAAGCGCGGGGAGCTTATACCCAAGTCTTGGGACTCAAATTACACTAAGCGCATACCTCTGGAGTGAGGTTTTGTTAATAATAGTAGTGAGCATTAACCGGATTCGAGATCAGGACTCGCCATAGAATGACCTCTGAACAAATTATTAAACGCTCCGACATCTTGAACACTCAGGTGATTACCCGCAACAATGGCAAGCGACTAGGGATGGTGAGTCAATTGTGGGTCGATATTGACCAGCGGGAGGTTGTGGCTATTAGTCTGCGAGACAACCTGATCTCGTTTAGCGGTGTGCCACGGTATATGTACCTCCGTAGCATCAACCAAATCGGAGATGTGATCCTGGTTGATAACGAGGATGTGATTGAAGATATTGACGTTGAAGCCTATAACAGCCTGGTTAACAGCGAAGTGATCACAGAGACAGGTGAACTGTTGGGGCGGGTGCGAAGCTTCCAGTTCAACGGGGAGAACGGTAAGGTTTCCTCCCTGATTATTGCTTCAATCGGACTGCCGCAAATCCCTGAGCAAATTCTGAGTACTTATGAGCTGCCGGTTGAAGAAATAGTTAGCAGCGGTCCCAACCGGCTGATTGTGTTTGAGGGAGCAGAAGAACGACTAAACCAACTGACGGTAGGGGTGTTGGAGCGCCTTGGCATTGGCAAAGCGCCTTGGGAGCGTGATGAAGAAGAAGGATACTTTACTCCCACAACCAGACCAGAGAATCAGCTCAGCAGTGGAGTGCCGTTACAAACGCCGAGATCTCAACCGATGAGGAGTACTCAACCTATGGTTCAGGATTCCTGGGATGAAGAGGAGTGGGAACAACCACAGCCTCCGCCTAGACAGCTGCGTCAGCGAGCAATGCAATATGAAGAAGACGTAGAAGCAGAAAACTGGAGTGAGCCCTCGGCGCGTGATCGGTATCAAGAACAACGGTATGCCGAACCGCAACCTTACAATCAGAAGGAAAAAGCCCAAGAGTACGACTACGACGACGAACTAGAGGGCGATGCCTGGGATGATGAACCGAAGCCGGTGAACATTCCGAAGAAAACCAAGGCTCCAGAGTACGAAGAGGAAGACCGTTACTAGGCTATTCCCGTTTGGTGGAGAAATGAGGTATGGTGGGTGTGCGATCGCAAGGCATCGGCGAAGTGATAGCGCACCTTTTGTTATAAATCAAAGGTCTGTACTGGCGCGACCAAACAGTTGACTGACTTGCATGACTATTAGGATATGAAATAACTGAAAACCTTGGGATTATTGATTAAGTCATACTCACCATGAGAAAGGACGAGACACTCGACCAACTGCTTGACGCAGCACTGCCACGATTAGAGGCTCTATGGCGGCGTGCTAGCACAATGACTGAAAACCAGGAAGTATTGCTGTGGGAGACGCTAGAGGAATTCACAGATGCCCTTCAAGAAATGCAGGTAGTGGTCGAGGAGTTGCACCAACGTACTGAGGAACTGGAAACCGTTAATCTGTCACTGGCAGCGGAACGTCGCCGATATCAGGAGTTATTTGAGTTTGCTCCTAGTGCCTATTTCGTGACGGACTTAGAAGCGGTGATTCAGGAAGCAAACCAAGCAGCAGCCAGCTTACTGAAAATTACCCAGACTTCATATTTGGTGGGTAAACCGTTGTTTGTGTTTATGGCTAAGGATGCCCGCCGTGACTTCTATGTCCAGCTGAGTAAGTTGCAAACGGGTAAGCAAATCAGAGATTGGGAGGTTCGAGTGCAGCTCCGGCAGGGTAAGTCTGTGCCTACTATCTGCACAGTCGCTGTAGTACGAGACTCGCAGGGCGAGGCGGTGGGCTTACGCTGGCTGCTGGAAGACATCAGTGAACGTCAGCGCTACTCGAAGCAGCCCTTGCTGCATGAGGTGCCACATGATGTGACGGGCTTGCCTAACCGCGCTTTGTTGCTGGATCGGCTAGAGCAGGCGATCGCGCGAACTAAGCTACACCAAGATGAACGATTGGCTGTACTCTGGCTCGAACTTGACCAATTCAAAATGATCAACGACAGGTTTGGGCATGTAATTGGCGAGCAACTGCTCAAAGCGTTAGCACAACGGATAAAAGGGTGTCTAAGCCCCATAGATACTGTGGCTCGTCTTGGTTCAGATCAGTTTACGGTTGTGCTTGAGGAGATTAAAGATATCTGTGATGCCACCCGCGTTGCCGAGCGAATTCAGCAGCAACTGGTATTGCCTTTCAGGTTGGAGAACCACGAGGTTTTAACTACTGCCAACATTGGAATTACCCTGACTAGATCCAAAGACGTTGAACCGGAAACTCTTTTGCGTCAGGCAGAAATCGCCATGTATAGGGCTAAGGCACACAGTGGGGTGTGCTACGCCGTGTTTGACTCCTCGAAGCCGACCGCTGCCAACTAAACTTTGACTTCCAAAGACTTGAGCAACTCGGTATTTACACCGGACTCGCGGGTGAGGGAGATTTTACCAGTGCGGGCAACTTCGCGCAGACCAAATCTTTGCAGGACCTGCAAAATCGCCACCATCTTGCCTGGATCTCCGACCACTTCTAGGGTGAGCGAATCCTCGGCAACGTCGACGACGCGGGCTCGAAAAATCTGAGCAAGTTCAACAATTTCCGAACGTGTGGAGCTAGTGGCATTGACCTTCAGGAGCATTAACTCTCGCTCTACGCAGGGAATTACGGTAATGTCCTGCACCTTAAGGACATTGATTAGCTTGTAGAGTTGCTTGGTGAGTTGTTCAATCACATGGTCGTCTCCAGGTACGACCATCGTAATTCGGGAGACTCCTGCCTGCTCAGCTGGGCCAACAGCTAGGCTCTCAATATTGAAGCCGCGACGGGCAAATAGACCAGCAATGCGGGTGAGAACTCCCGCTTCATCTTCTACCAGAACTGAAATGGTATGTTTCATTTTTGCCAAAAAGGCTGTAAATCAATAATTATATTTTCCTGTGCTCACTTTCGGCAATCCTCATGGGAGGCTCCTGTAACTGTTAGCCTCCTGTCAATGGTTTAGGTGTGTTTAGGTGGGCGAGGCACCCGAGAGGGAATCGGCCCTAGTAATTGGTTGATCTGCCGCAGTTGCTCAGCTGTACCCATGCAGATGAGCAAATCTCCCGCCATTAATTCGGTGTCGGCAGTAGGGCCACCAATGAGGGTACCATCGGTACGGCGGATGGCAAGAACAAGGGCACCGGTTTGCGATCGCAGCCTTGCTTCCCTCAATGTCTGACCGACGCAGGGACAAACAGCTGGGTCGAGCCGCAATTCTTCCATGTACAATTCTCGATCTGCACCTGTGAGAATGCCATCCACAAAGTCCATCACTTGCGGTCTCAAAGCGGCAGCTGCCATGCGCTTGCCGCCAGTGATGTAAGGAGAGACAACAGCATCTGCCCCAGCCCGTTGCAGCTTTTGCAGGGCTTCCTGTGTACTGGCACGAGCGATCGCACGGATTTGGGGATTAAGCGCTTTTGCCGAAAGCACCGTATAGAGATTTTCCGCATCCGAAGGCAGGGCTGCCACTAAACCGATCGCCCGCTCAATCTTAACCCGGCTCAGGGTTTCATCCAGAGTGGCATCCCCTTGCAGGGCGATATAACCGAGCTGCTGAGCCGTCTGGATAGATTCAATCTCCAAGTCAACCGTTATAAAGGGGACGCCTTCAGCCTCAAATTCCAAGGCGATTTGACGCCCGGTGCGCCCAAAGCCACAGATGATGTAGTGCTCCGATAGCGATTCCATTAAGCGCCGCTGTTGCCGTAGTCGGATTCCTTCTTGAAAGTAGCCTTGAATTAGGGCTTCTGTAAATCGGTTGATGATGTAGCCAATACTCACCACGCCCATTAAAATCAGGGAAATGGTAAACAGACGCCCTCGGTTTCCGAGGGGATGGATTTCTCCATATCCCACAGTGGATAGAGTAATCACCGTCATGTAAGCAGCGTCCTCCCAAGACCAGCCCTCAACCAGCCAGTACCATAAACTGCCAATTAGGAAGACACAACCAAGGGCGATTGCACCAGCAGTTAGCTCTTTTTGGATTCGATGATATTTCTGCTCAAGTATCGAGTACACAATTTTTTGTCACTACTGCCACTGGCTTGAGGATATCCTCAGCTAGCCTAAAATTTAGTCCAAGCTGAGTCAGATTAGACAAAACGTTTTGAGAATTCCGATTAAGCTTGCTTAAAGAGGATAAAGAATTTATTGGAGCAACCAGTGACTATAGAAACTCTCGTTCAAGATCCCTCAATACCAGCAGAGTCAGGCGCTGTCCTATCTGGACCCTATGAACCAGGGGACTTTAATGACTCTGTAATGACCACCTACGCGCGCTTTCCCATTGCCTTAGAGCGGGGCGCTGGATGCCACGTTTGGGATACCGAAGGGCGTGAATATCTGGACTTTGTGGCTGGGATCGCCACTTGCACTTTGGGACATGCCCACCCAGCCATGGTCGAAACAGTGACGCGCCAAATTCAGACTTTGCACCATGTTTCCAATCTGTTCTACATCCCCGTGCAAGGTGAGTTGGCTAAGTGGCTGATAGAACATTCCTGCGCTGAGCGGGTGTTTTTCTGCAACTCTGGGGCAGAGGCAAACGAAGGCGCGATCAAACTGGCGCGGAAGTACGCTCATAAGGTGTTAAAAATTGACGAGCCGGTAATATTGACTGCTAACCACAGTTTTCACGGTCGAACCCTGGCAACGATTACCGCTACAGGTCAACCGAAGTACCAAAAAGACTTTAGCCCCTTGGTGCCTGGTTTTCACTACGTGCCTTACAACGATATTAAGGCAGTGGAGAATGCAATCAGCGAGCTAGACTCTGGCGATCGCGGGGTAGCGGCAATTCTCATGGAGCCATTACAAGGAGAAGGCGGTGTGCGACCAGGAGATATAGCTTACTTCCAGCGCCTCCGCGAAATCTGCCATGAGAATGGCATCCTGCTGATTCTAGATGAAGTG
Source organism: uncultured bacterium (assembly GCA_964250845.1). Taxonomy (GTDB): domain Bacteria; phylum Cyanobacteriota; class Cyanobacteriia; order Cyanobacteriales; family Chroococcidiopsidaceae; genus CAXUIG01. The sequence continues at coordinate 8,938 of CAXUIG010000115.1, forward strand.
CAGGTCGGTATGGGCCGCACTGGCAAGTTCTGGGGGTACGAGAACCTGGGGATTGAGCCGGATATTTTCACAAGTGCTAAAGGGTTAGGCGGCGGCATCCCGATTGGTGCTGTGATGTGCAAGAAGTTTTGCGATGTCTTTGGACCGGGAGATCATGCCAGTACGTTTGGTGGGAATCCCTTTGCCTGTGCAGTTGCCCTCACCGTCTGTCAGACGCTGGAGCGGGAAAACATTCTGCAGCTAGTGCAGGAGCGGGGTGAGCAGCTTAGGGCTGGACTTAGAGCGATCGCGGCTAAATACCCCAATCAAATTGCCGAAGTGCGGGGCTGGGGTCTGATCGACGGCATGGAGTTAAAAGCAGACGTTGAGCTGACTGCAGCGGACGTGGTTAAAGCTGCCATAGCTGAGGGCTTATTGCTGGTCCCAGCTGGCCCCAAGGTGATTCGGTTTGTCCCACCACTGATTGTAACAGCAGAGGAGGTAGATACAGCTTTGCAAGCAGTTGAACGGGCAATGGCAGCGGTAACGGCTTGACATCTCCCCCTCTGGCATCACTTCGGGCTCTTCCGTCGTGATTATAGAGGGGGATTCCAAATCTCACTACTTGGGTTAGTGTCTTAGAACCTACTACTTTGACATCCTCACCAGCCTGAAGGCGTGGTGATTCCAAGAGTCGCCCCAAGAAGTTTCCTGGATCTTTCCCTTGCGGGTCTTGCGAGCTAACTTAATTGCAAATGTCCTTGCGGCAATATCTAAACCATGCAACCGTACAAAAGTACCAATTGTTCAGTCCAGCTCACTCACAACCAGAGGTTATTCTCTCCTCAGGCTTCGCGCTCATTTCCGAGCGCCGTTCTCATGTGCCCCATGATACGTTTAAGTTTTTTTGGTTTCATTCGCCAACGGAGTGTCGGTTACTGCGCTGCTTATAGAGTTTTCGCTTGCTCTTTGTCCCTAAATTCTTGCCTCAAAGTGTGTCTTAACCGTTTCACGATGGCAAAGGAGTTTCACCCTGGCTTGTATAGTCTAGCACACATCTAAATACAAAGCCGTCGTAGAACGACGGGGTTTTCAACCCAATTCTTTGATAAAAACTTATTGGGAAAAGATTATGGCAGGTAAATTTGATGGCAAAGTGTCACTTGTAACAGGTGGGACTTCAGGTATTGGTCGGGCTACTGCGATCGCCTTTGCTAACGAAAGCGCAAAGGTAGTCTTGACCGGTAACTCCACTGCACGAGCAACCACTTGATAAATTTGATCAACTGATAGCAATCAACGTTCGCGGTGTGTTTCTATCAATGAAGTACGAAATCATTCAAATGCTTCAACAGGGAAGCGGTGTAATTGTCAACAACTCATCCATTGGGGGACTAATCGCTTATCCGGGTCTTTCTCCATATCATGCTAGTAAACATGCTGTCATGGGCTTAACCAAATCTGCTGCGCTGGATTACGCTAAGCAGGGCATTCGTATTAATGCCGTCAATCCTGGCATCATTAATACTGCTATGATTGAGCGCTTAGCAGCTAACTCAGGAGAAGATGCTGATGCTACCACGCAACAACTGGCTAATTCTGTTCCCATGGGACGCATGGGCAGTTCGGAAGAAATTGCGTCTACAGTATTGTTCCTGTGTTCTGAAGCAGCTGCTTACATAACGGGCCAGTCTTTGGTTGTGGACGGCGGTTTATTAGCGTAGTTTCGGATGCCGTTGGCACAACCACCGGAGCGATCGCCTCTGATTTAAACGAGCGCGAGTCTACTCAGGCAATTCTCCAAAGCGTTCTCGATAACGAGCCAACAGAGCCTCCATTTGTTCTGCTCGCTCCTCAGCTTGTTCCGCTCGCTCAACAGCCTGCTGTCGAGCCTTGACCTCTTCCTGAAGTGCCTCCCTCAACTCATCCGGAATCAACAACTTCTCTCCCGAATCCTCGCGATAAAAACCAATCAATCCTTGCTCCACAGCTAAGCGTAGCTGCAACGGTTGACTCCGGCTATCCGTAATTGGCTCATAGCTCTCTCCCCGCAGTCGATACCCCCGCAACCGCTGTTCTATCCACTCCCCCTTGGGATCAAATAACCAGTATTCTTGTACCTCCAACTGCTCATACAAGGTTTTTTTAAAGCCTGTATCTTGCTCTTGAGTACCTGCGGAAGTCATCTCAAAGATTACAACTGGCACTTGACCTTCTGACCAGATTTTGTAGTTGTCCCGTCCCCCTGGCTCAACATCAAATATCACCATCACATCTGGGGCAACCCGCAACTTGGGAAAACCCTGAGCGTAGTACAGAAACTGATTGCCCAAGACTGTTGCCTGACGACCCAACAAATATTGTCTCAGGACTTCCAGCGTCGTCAGTAGGGCGTAGAGGTGATCGTAAGTTTCTGCCACTGGTTCACCATCAGCACTCGCATAGAAAGGCTGGGACTGTTTGACTGTGGGTGTAAAAGCTGTCATAAGTGCAGGTCTTCGCCCTGGATGATTGGCGGTAGAGAAGTATTAACATGTATTATGGTATACTACAATTAAATCATATAAGTCAAGCGGCCTAAAGACGATAACAACACATTTAGAACACAAGAGAGCGATCGCTTACCTGGATGCAGTATGATAAATCTTAGAATTGTTTTGTATAGTTGGTTCTAACGCACTGCTATGGAGATTTTGACGCTGGGTTGGGTTTCACTGCTGGTTGTGTTCACCTGGTCAATTGCAATGGTAGTCTGGGGTCGAAACGGACTTTAAAACTAAAGTGGAAACTTCAGTTCTGAATGTTCTTGTTGTAGCTGCCTTTGTCCTGCTGGTAGCTGTTACGGGGGGAATTGCTTATTTGACAGCGGCGGAATGGCGCGATCGCCGTCGCCAAGAACGCGAGCGTCGCTCTGCTAAGTCTGCTATACCTGCTAAGCCTGCTAAGCGACGATAATGCCCCGCGATCTGTTCGCCTTCGAACTCAACGTCTGGTGGGGCAACCGAAAAAAGGGGGTTACCCCTTTTTTAACGACTTTTCAACAGTGGACGCACAATCAAATAGCCAGCGCCAAACGCCGTAACTATAATCAACAAGATGGCGATCGCTAACCACCAGCCACTGATTGGTGCAGGAGTCTCTAGCTGGGAACGGCGACGGTTGCGGCCTTCTTCCTGTTCTGTAAACAATTTTTCTGAATAGACTAAACCAGTTGGTTCCCCCTGCTGGAAAGGGAATTGACCTTCAACTACACTTTGGACTGCTGAAGCTGGTCGAGAACTGCGGTGTATTTGACGTGGTTCTGATACTGGGCGGCTGGGTTCGGTTCTGAAATTGGGAGTAGCATTTTCAGTGTACGTCCCACTAACCGCCCCAGCGGCATCAACAACCTGCTGCAGGCGCAAAACCGACTGAACGGCTGTTTCAATTTCTTGTCGCAGCTGTTGATTTTGTTTGGCTAACTGCTGGTTTTGAGCGCTGAGGGAGTCAAGCTTCGCCTCCGCTGCTTGCAACTCTACTGCCAGTTCCCGGTATAGCGAGAGTGGTACAGATGGAGAGTAGGTATGGGTTGCAGTTGGTGTGTTATCACCATTTGTGCTTGATCGCATCGGTGGCTTGGCAAAAAGAATTGGACTTCATCAGTTTACCCAGAGCTGCTGTCAGATCCAGCCAGCGTGTAAGACTATCGCCAAGAATAGTCGAAATTAGAACGATTCGACCGCAATTTTTCCAACACGACTTATCGCGAGCCTTGATCTAGTAAGAGCGGAAAAAAGTGTCCCACTGGTCCTTGCCCTTTGCCAATGTCGAGAGCGTACTTTAGTGCAGTGGTGACATAGTCCTTTGCCCGTCGCACAGCCGTCAATCGGTCGTGCGAGAGTGCGAGATTGGCTGCGATCGCCGCAGAAAGTGTACAACCAGTACCGTGAGTGTTTTTCGTATCCACCGGTGCTGTTGTCAATGTTTCCAGCTTTTGGCCATCAAACCAGACATCAACTCCACGCAAATTGCCTGGCATCCCTCCGCCCTTAACCAAGACAGCCTTCGCACCCAGTTGGTGGATGCGCATTGCGGCGGATCTCATGTCATCGAGGGTATGAATCTCCAGGCCACTTAACATCTGGCTTTCGTACCGATTGGGCGTTACAATAGCTGCTTTGGGGATGAGGATGTGCCGAAGAGTCGCCACTGCCGCATCATCAATGAGCTGAGCACCAGTGCGCGATACCATTACCGGATCTACCACCAGGTTTTCAATCCCTAAAGCTTCTACCTGCGCTGCTACGGCTGTGATGATTTCCTGGTTCAGCAACATCCCCGTTTTAGCGGCTTGTACGCCAATATCCAGAACCACCGCCTCGAGCTGAGCCACTACAGCTGCCGCTGGTAAGGCATCAACCCGTGTTACCCCCAGGGTATTCTGTGCGGTTATGCAGGTTAGAGCGCTAGTACCGTGGACGCAGTGGAAGGCAAAGGTGCGTAAGTCCGCCTGAATCCCTGCACCCCCACCACTATCCGACCCAGCGATCGTCAAAGCAACAGGTACATTAGGTGTTGTCACAGCTTTGGCATCTGGTTGCATAATTTACTTTATTATAAAACCCCCAAATAGTAAAGTTCTCCCTGCTAACCGCCAATGGATGACGCCGCTCTTGAGTAGCACGTATCGCTACGTTCTCCAAAAGAGTTTTAGTCTGGTAAACAAATGCACAATCTGTGCTAGAGTCAAAGTATAAACAAGCCCTTTAAGAAATCCCAGCAACGGGCTTTTCGTATTCTCTATAATTAACGATTCCAGGTTTGTTAAAGTCAGAATAGGCCAAATCAAGTTAGCAAATCCTACATAAGCAATCATTGGATTCTGGCCGTTATCAATTAATAGCTGCACCCATTTTTGCTTGTTTAAAACTTCTATAATTATTGTAAATAAAATTAAAATAAAAAGTGCCATCCCTGCGGTTAAGAAATAGTAACTTATGGTTGGGGGGTCTTTCTTAATACCGCCTTGGAATGGTTCAAAAACTAAACCAAGTATCAGCCAATAAACGCCCCATAAGTAAAGATTATTGAGTAATTTTTCGGTTTCAGTTACAGGTTTTACAAATAATAAATAACCGGACAAACAGAGTAATGCAGTTACTAATGTTGTTGGCAATACCCATCTAGCTTGCAGTCCAATCAGCAGGAGCAAACAGATAGTCAACATGAACAGGATAATGCCATAAAAACGACGGCTTGACCAGTAAGTTTGACTGCCATCAACTCTGAGTGGAGTTTGCATCCAGGAGAGAATCAAATCGCCAGCAATGGTTCCTGGAATAACCAAAAACAAATACTGCAAATACTCAAATCGGAAAATCCATGGTAACGGCGATGCCGACCAAAGCCAAGCAACCCAACCATTAGCGGTAGCAGACAACCGCAAAGCGAGCAATAAGCCCAGGCATCCAAGACGTAACAACAAGTTGGATTGGGTAAACAACCACACTAGTGAGCCAAAGATAGCAGTGTTTGTCAAGACAACCAGGATAATGTCGCTACGAGCAACTGAAAATCCACTTCCATCGGGATATCTAAGCAGAGCCAGCAGTATAATCGCTGCTAACCAAGCGCAGAGCGTAATCGCTCTGCCCTGACTAGTTGGCCAGGAGTCTGGCCAGCGTACAAACATTAAAAATAATAGGAAAAACCCCAACAATGCAATCCGCCATGTTTGCGTATTTGGGTGCGGATTTATTGTCAACGGTCGAAGATGCTGAAGAACTATGGCAAATGTCCCTAGCAAAAATCCTCTTTTAAAGATGGATAAAACAATTTTTCTTCTAGCCCATCCTTTTGCAAGGCGACGAGATAGCGCCAGCGGTATGGCTGCCCCCATTGCAAATAAGAACAAGGGAAATACCAGATCGACCCAGGTTAAACCAGGCAGATGAGGATTGAAGGTATGGGTTGGCGGCGGCTCTTGGGCATGATACATCCAGGGCGGCAATATCCCGTAGGCTATTGTGCCGGATAATACCATAGCTAAAACGGCGAATCCCCGCAGTGCATCTAGTGCGTAAGCCCGTTTTTGGGTTGCTACAGCGCTCAAGACTCTTGATCTCGCTTGAGCCAGATGGCACATAGTCCAGCTGCCTTGGCTCCTTGATAGTCTTCTTTAAAGCTATCGCCAATGTGCCAAGCCACCTCAGCTAGGCAGTTATGTTTGTACAACCCAACTGCGAAAATTTTAGGGTCCGGTTTAGCCGCGCCTACCTCTGTAGAAATGGTTACGGAGGTGAAAAACTCTGCTAAATCAAGGGCTTGCAAGACCGAGTAGAGACGGGAATCGAAATTCGACAGCACCCCCAGTTCAATTCCCAGTTGCCGCCCGTGTTCCAAAGCTGGGCGGACATCGGGATAAACAAACCAGGGTTCGGCAGTGGCGAAGTGGGTATAGAGTGCGGCAAAAAAAGCAGAAAAGTCGGGGAATTGGTGTAAAACACCTACTTCTTGAAAGGTGCGAAGCGCAATCACCTGCCACCAGTCAAATTCGCACTGTGGAATATCTGGCGGTTCTACCCCCGGAAATACCGGCGGCGGAGCCGCTTGGAAACTTTGAAAAAATGCCTGATTTAGGGCATCAGGAGAGACTTCGACACCAAACTGCTGGGATATTTTAGCATAAACCTCGCCTACACTGCCTTTTATCCCAAACAGTGTGCCAACGGCATCTACAAAAATGACTTTGGGTGGTTGCATCGACACGCTTTTTTATGTCTAGACGCAAAGATTGGAAGCGTCTTTACTCTAATTTAGTCAGTCTTTCTATAATGGGACGGGCGATCCAGTTGAAACCGACTTTGAGCTGATGATCTAAAGTTGGCATCCGATACAGATAGGCAAGGCGACGACTGACATAAGCCAGAGGGCCATCTAGTTTTATTCCTAGACCCGTGAAGGTGGCATTGTCCGTTCCCAAAGTCATTGTTTCCCCTAAGTACTGGTAGCGGAAGGGGAGTAAGGCTCGACCTGTCAGAGATGCCCAGAGATTCCAGCCTGCATAGTCGGCTTGTTGGAAGGCAGCTTGAGCCGTCGTAGGAACTTGCTGACCTTCGGCATCACGGCAATCAGCTAAATCTCCTAGGGCAAAGATTTCTGGATGATCTACTACTTGCAGCGTGGGTGTGGTGGTTAGTTGACCGCGCTGGTTTTGCTTGAGAGGCAGTGTATGCACCACCGGCACCACCCGCGTTCCCACTGTCCAAATCACCAAATCCACTGGGATGGTGTCTACTTGATGCTTGTACTCGAGCGCGATCGCCTCTGGTTCAATTGACTCAACCTTGGTTTCTAAATCAATCCAAACTCCCCGCGCTTCCAAGGCAATGCTTGCTGCTGTACGGTTAAACTCTGGAGATGTCCGCAGGATTTGGTCAGTGAGTTCAATCAGCCGGAACCGGCCTCGTTCCCCAAGCCGATCTGCCAGCTTGCACGCCAATTCGACGCCGCTGTAACCACCCCCGACAATTGCCACCCGGATTTTATCGGCAACAGATGCTTCCAACACTCGCAGCCGTTCTTCCAGGCGATAGGCATCTGCGACGGTGCGGAATGGGAAGGCGTAGGATGTCGCCCCTGGTACCAAATCAAGGGGCGTTTCGCCACCCAGCGCCAGCACCAATCGGTCATAGGGAATTTCTGGGCCATTCTGCAACTGTACCCGTCGCTCGTCTATATCAATTCCAGCCACGACCCCTTGACAAAAGCGCACCCCGGTGGTTTCAAAAAGTTCTTGAAACGGTGGGGCAATTTCCCAGGTTTGCAGTTCGCCGGTGAGCAGTTCGTATAGTAGGGGCGAGAATAAGAAGCGATCGCTCTGATCAACCAAGACAATTTCCGGTCGTTCCGACTTTTCCCAAGGCAGCTGGCTCAAACGCAGAGCCGTGTAGAGACCACCAAAGCCTCCACCGAGAATACAAATGCGTGCAGGTTGCTGGGTCATAGGTCTAATGGGCAGGCGATAAGCGTGCGGGGCAACTTCCTTCATTGTAGATAACCAACTACGCCCCTGGCATTCGTATGCAAATAATCCGTTCCAAGCCGGCGTTGGCTTGTAAGCTCGTACCGAAGTTACAAATTTATCTAGGAGAGAAGCTACCTGATTACAGGCTACCGTCTGCCTTCTTAGTCAGGTTTGCAGCATTTATGCACCTGGCACTTAACATAACATCCCCCAAATTGCTGATCTATGGACAAGTTTTAAAGGAGGTAGAATGTAAATATTTTATCTGATCGTACCTGTTAAAGAGAGTAGATTCATCATTTATAGGCAAGTTATTTTTTACCACAAATCTACCGCTGTTCAAGACATTGCCATATCTCTGTGAGAGTTTCTCGTTGCCCCCACTAACTAGGTTTAACAATACCCCTTATGACCGAAAGCGTACACAAATCCGATGCTATAAAGTGTATTGTATAGATAACACGCTCTGAAATTATTTTGGAGCGCCAGTTATTTTTTATAAAATTTCCTATATTAGGGAATTGAAAGATGTGCAGTTTAAGGTCAGGAAGCAGGATATCAATAAAAATCCTAAAAATAATTAGGTTTAACTTTAATGAAAACTTTCTTTAAGCATTTTTTGTCTAATTCAAGTTAGGAATAAACAAGGATGACAGAGAAACATGATTAACGTAAATACAAACGTTCTTTTATTATAAAAGGCACCTTGGATTTACTAGCAATAGTATTAAAAGCACCTAAGCTATATTTGATTTTTCTAAATAAGTAAGTGTGGGTAGCATGGAAAGTTTTCTAGCATTAAGCTGCTTAAAGGTTGGAAAATGATGTTTGACGTAGACCTAGACTTTTTTGCCCAACAAATAAAGGTTGTGCATAGGCGATTGGATGATATGTACCAAGGCAGTAGCGCCTCGTTACAGCTAAAACCAGATCTGCTGCCGGTAGCCTTTAAAGAGCTTGGTACCGCCTCGGAGGAACTGCAGATCGCCATGGAGGAGTTGCAGCAGCAGAACCAGGAACTGGCAGCAGCACGAGTGGCGATGGAAGAGGAACGCCAGCGCTACCAGGACATGTTCGAGTTCGCACCGGACGCCTACCTGGTGACTGATACGCTCGGGACGATCAGGGAAGCCAACCGTGCCGCTGCCAAGCTAATAAATATCTCGCAGCGGTTCTTGGTGGGCAAACCGCTGCTCATCTTTGTAGCTAAGGAAGAGCGTCAGACCTTTCATAGGCAACTGAACTGCCTACAACAAGCCAAACAAGTGCAGGAGTTGGCAGTACGCCTTTGTCCGCGTAACTGTGAGCCTTTTGACGCGGTTCTGACGGTGGCTACCGTCACCAACGGAGAAGGCAAGCTGGTTGCTCTACGCATATCTGTGCGCGACATCACCAATCGCCAGCGAGCTGAGGTAGCGCCAGAACAAATTGAATATGACTCTGGCCTTGCTCGCCCAAAGCATGTTTATTTAAAGGGGGAGATTATTCCCCTCGAACCCGAAACTATTTGGCAAGTCTGTCAGGGCATTGTGAAGCTGAGCACGATGAGTGAAAATGGTGAAGAGGTGATTGTGGGGTTGGCAGGACCCTCAATGCTTTTTGGCTCAGATTTAACTTCGCTACACACCTACCAAGCTACAGCCCTTTCAGAGGTTCAGCTAGTGTGCTTTTCCTTAACAGAAATAGCCGCCTCCCCAAGTCTTGCCCAGAGCTTTTTACTTAAAATGAACCAGCGGTTACGACAGACAGAATCCCTTTTAGCCATTTCTGGACAGCGACACGTGAAAGACCGATTGCACAATCTATTGAAGCTGTTGAAACAGGAAATTGGTCAACCAGTGGAGCAAGGAATTCGTCTCTCGGTTCGCTTTACCCATCAGGACTTTGCCGACGCCTGCTCTACTACTAGGGTGACAATCACACGCCTGCTCGGCAAGCTACAGGAACAAGGGGAAATTACCTGGGACTCCAAGCACCACATTATTCTCACACAAGAATCCTAAACAGCGCGCGGACAAACAGTAGACTTGTCCGAAATATTATCTCGGGGTCAAAAACATGGTAGAAAGGAAT
>CAXUIG010000116.1:0-18943 GCA_964250845.1 uncultured bacterium
AATTCCTTTCTACCATGTTTTTGACCCCGAGATAATATTTCGGACAAGTCTACTGCATAAAAAAAAGCCTTCTTCTTGTGCCTACTGGCAGCGTTGGAATCATTTGCACCATCTGTTAACAGGGAAGTTTCATCTTCTGATGGCAGCTGTGCGCCAGGCACTGCAACAAACCCCAAGAGCTAGTTCTCTCGTAGAAAATCTTAACTCCCGCTTGCGCAATTACTTTTTCCTCCGGCGTCAACTCGGTCCCCAGTACCTGGACTTATTACGATTTTTCCTCAACCATCGCACGTTTATGCGCAGTGAGTGTCCCGAACGAGTGGGCAAGAGTCCAACGGAATTGATGACGGGTCAACCTCATGCTCACTGGCTGGAGCTTTTGGGTTTCCAGCGGTTTCAACGCGCCTAATTGCTCACCCCAAAAGTTATCTTTCGCCTGTTCGTCGGTGCTGACAAGCCATCTGGTTTCGGTGGCTAGCTTTCGCTTGCAATGTTCCCCAAAATCGCCGGTTTTTGAACCATGCCGCTAGAACTACTGGGATTTAAGCGCTTCCAACAAGCCTAGCGAAAAGTGGAAATGGTATCCAGGTCATCGTCGAAACGATGGCCAAATTTGTCGTGAAAGTGTTACCCAAAAACGGTCTTTTTTGAACCATGCCCAAAAATCCAAGCGGGCCGCCATGGATGATGACTACATGCTCAAGGTGCTTGCAGCCGCTCTGACTGAACCCAACCAAGGCTTATAATCCGGCCAAAACCTAGAATCTAACTGTCAATAGCGTTTGAGATGCGCTTACCCTGCAGGAATATCCGACAGCCAATTCCGAATCTACTGTAGATTTTTTGAAATACCTCCTTGAGCAACGCCCCAACCAAAGAATTGCCGTGCTCTGGGATGGAGCCAGCTATCACAAATACGGAGAATTTAAAAAGTATCTAAAATCAATTAACGAGGGACTCGAAAAATCTGACTGGTTAATTACCTGCATTTTATTCGCTCCTAATGCTCCTGAGCAGAATCCTGTAGAAGATATTTGGTTGCAAGCCCAGAATTTTGTCAGAAAATACTATCATTTGTGTAAATGTTTTGCCATTGTTTAAAAAATGTTTATTTTTTTTACTCACCATCAAATCTTTGATTTTCCCAAGGTAAATAAAGATGTTTATTCTTCACAACTCGAATAGGATTGCTATATATTTCCATTTGCTGATAAAACTTACAGACACTCCTAGAATATTTGCAATTTTTGAATGCTTATAGTTTTGGCTCACCATTTGTACAGCAAGTGCCCGGTTAAATTCTCTGGAGTCTAGATTCGCCTGAATAAACTCTATCAACTCTTCCATCTGTACTACCATGCACTCTATCACAACTACCAATCTTAATTAGATTAGCCACTTTTGTTGTAACAAATAATTTAAGATTGCTATACTGCTATTCTGTAAAACTGGGGTGAAACCTTGATTTGTCGTGGGCTAAAACAACGTAACCTCGTTTAATTTTCCGAAAGTGACAGAAGAGAGATACCTAATCTGTTACTCGACAACATGGGTCAAGTTTATAGATGAATGTGCGCATATAGTGGCGGAGTTAATGAAACTCAATCGCAATAAGCGGAAGTATTATCAAAAGTGTCAAAGGGCTATGAATCTTATCCTGTCTGCACTATAGCCTCTTTGTCGCCCCGCCAGCCGCGTACAAGCTTAATCTTTTATTTACCAAATGCTTACCTGTTTTTAAACTTCGAAACATACAATAACATTGTTACTGAGTCGCCAACAGACGGTGTGAGTGAGAAAAAAAACATGTCAAAAATTTTCTGGAATACTCTAAAACTGAGTCCAGTGCTTCTGTGTGCTAGCTTGCTCCTGGCAAGCCGTAACTTGGCGGATTCAGTCGCTCCCGTGGGGAAGTTAGCGCCTGCCGCCGCCGCTGCCACCAGCCAACCCAGCGGTTCCATTGAACCAGCGGTTAGTAGTGGCAAGCTGTTGGCTCAAACCGTCCCAGCTGCAAGCGCCACTAGCCAAATCAGCACTGAGCTGCAACAAATCGCTCAGTACAGCCAAGCGCCCACTACACCAGTAGCTCAGGTAACATCGGTTTCCCAGATGTCGGACGTGCAGCCAACTGACTGGGCTTTCCAAGCGTTGCAGTCCCTGGTCGAGCGCTACGGTTGTATCGCGGGTTATCCGGATAAGACCTATCGCGGCAACCGAGCCTTGACTCGCTATGAATTTGCTGCTGGTTTGAATTCCTGTTTAGACCGGGTGAACGAACTGATTGCGGCAGGAACATCTGACCTGGTGCGCAAAGAAGACCTGGCTACCCTGCAGCGGTTGCAAAAAGAATTTCCAGCGGAACTAGCCATGTTGCGCGGTCGGGTGGATTCCCTGGAAGCTCGGACGGCTCAAATAGAATCGAAGCAGTTCTCCACCACCACCAAGCTGACTGGAGAAATCGAATTTTCCATTGCTGGTGTAGGTGGTGACAGACGGGCAGTGCCATCGGGTAGAGTCCGAGGCGCCCTTGGCAATATATATGACAACGAAGTATTTTCCGACCGGGTGCGTCTGGCTTTAAATACCAGTTTCACCGGCAAAGACCTGCTGAGAACCCGCTTACAATCTCGAAACACAACTTCATTCGGAACTGCTGTCACGGGTACTAACATGACCCGCCTAGGGTATGAAGGAGATGAAGGCAACGGCACCTACGCTGATCAACTGTTGTATAATTTTCCTCTGGGTAAGAATATCGTTGCCGAAATTGATGCCGCTAACGTTGAGTTAGTTGAAAGGGGTTTCTCTAGCTTCAGCCCCTTTGAAAGTAGTGGAGGTGGTGCCATATCCCGCTACGGGCGATTCAGCCCGATCTACCGGCAAGTTAATAACAGCCTGAATTCGGGTAGTGGAATTTTGGGTAGTGCGATGAGTCCTGGAGTAAGTTTTCACTTCAATCCTCAAGGGCCTATTGGTCTTGACCTGGGTTATTATGCGACGGGGGTAGCTAATAACCCCAATGTAGGTAACGGAATTACCAATGGTTCCTATGTAGCCATTGGCCAGATCGATTTGATGCCCACTAAATATTTCAATGTGGGTCTAACCTACTCGCACGGCTACGATAATCCAGAAAGACGGATTATAAATGGTCAGAATGCTATTAACATTTTTGACTTCACAGGCAGCCAATTGGCAGAAGCGCCCTTTGGTAACGTACCGACCACAACCAACAATTTCAGTCTAGAAGGAAGCTTCCGCCTCAACCAACATTTGACCATCTTCGGTTGGGGAGGCTATACTCAGGCGATTGCAGAAGGCTCTCCTAGTTTAGGCCCTTTGGTAAGCGAATACAACCAAACTACCACAGTAACCCGTGCCACAGCAGACAGAATCACTGGCAGTAGTGGAACTAAGGCCGATATCTGGTACTATGCTGCGGGCTTAGCGTTTCCTGACTTAGGCAAACAAGGTAACTTGCTCGGTCTTCTCTTTGGTCAATCGCCTAAATTGACTGCTTCTACCACGCGAGAAACCTTTGTTAATGCTAACGGTGCTGTTGTTAACAGAAGGCGTGTGGATACCGGGACTTCATATCATGCAGAAGCTTTCTTCCGCTACCGGCTCACCGACCATATTGACATCACCCCTGGGGTATTGGTGATTATCAATCCAGAATACAATAAATCCAACCCTATAGACTACGTGGGAACGGTGCGAACAACCTTTAGGTTCTAGAATTGGCCAGGCGAGTTTTGCCCGAAGCATAGCTACACTCAGTAAACAAAAAATTTTTCCAGAAACCGGTTCTATCGCTCCCTTTATGCTAAATAACCCATCTTTAGCAGCTACAACCCTTGCTGAGCTTCAATTTGCGCGTAGAAACGAGTCTATTCAGGATTTTCCGTGTTGTTTAATCCTAAAAGCCATGCGCAGTAATTTTTTTCAGCTTATCTCCCTGCAAAAATAGCATAAAGGGAGCGGTAGAACCATTTTTTTTAGCTAATGGAGAAATTCAGATGAGTAAGCCCTGGGGGAAATACCAGGGCTTACTCATCTGGGTGTTCTTTGAAGTAAAAACAGGAATTAGCCAGGATGGATGCCTGGGTGCGATCACGCAGATCCAACCGGCTGAGAATATTCGTTACGTGGTTTTTGACCGTGCGCTCCGAAATGTAGAGCAACTCAGCAATCTCGCGATTGCTTGCGCCGACAGCAATTAACCGCAAAACTTCTCGTTCTCGTGGGCTAAGTTTAGCCAATGCAGGCGGTAGACTTGCTGGCACAGATCGCACTTTAGTTGGGGAGTTAGCAATGGCTTTCTCAAATAACCCTGGACCCATCTGAGTGTATCCTTTATGAACAGCTCGAATGGCTTGAGCCAATTCTTCCGAAGGCGTATCCTTCAATAAATAGCCCTTGGCCCCAAAGCCCATGGCCTGTGCGACGTATTCATCGTCATCAAATGTCGTCAATACCAAAACTTTAGTTCCAGTAAAGCGAGCACAAATTAGCTGTGTAGCAGTGACTCCATCCATCACTGGCATCCGGATATCCATCAGCACAATATCTGGCTGTAGTGCTTCTACTTGCTCGATGGCGCTTTGACCGTTTTCCGCATCTCCGACTACCTGCAAGTCTGACTTTGACTCCAGCAAACTCTTTAATCCCTGACGAATAATAATCTGATCGTCTACCAGCAATACACGAATCATGGATAAAGTTTCAACAACGGAATATAAGCTACAATTCGGCAACCAGCCCCCAGGATACTTGTGAGTTCAAATCGACCTCCCAGCTCCTCTGCGCGTTCTCTCATTCCCTGGAGTTCAAATACAGTGGGGTTCTGTTCTGGGTTAAAGCCTCTACCGTTGTCCTTAACCATGAGGGACAGGGTTTTAGCCTGGGACTGCAAGTGAATTGTGACCTGAGTGGCCGCGCCATGTTTATAAATGTTGTTCAGCGCTTCCTTTACAATCCAGTAGATTGCCGTGTTCACCTCAGAGTTTAACGGTGATAAAAGGAATGAAAGGCTAAGCTGGCAGTCTGGCATAATGCCAGTTTTTCGGTGGAAGTCCTTGACTAAAAATGTGATCGCGGATTCTAGGGATTGCCCTTGCAGCGGATCACAACGAAGCGCCGCCATAGATTGGCGGACATCTTGCAGTGCCTTTGAGCCTAGCTGTTTGGCTTCGAGCATAAACGCTTGGGCTTGCTCTGCATTGGACTGCCCAAACATTAAGGCGTTTTCTAACTGGATACTTTGGGCTGCCAAAGCATGTCCTAATGAGTCATGCATTTCACGAGCAATCCGGTTACGTTCTTGAAGTGTAGCTTGGTCTTCAATCCGCAGGGCATACTGTCGCAGTTGCGCATTGGCAAGCATCAGTTTCTTCCGACTCTGACGCTCCGCTAACAAAGCGTTGATCAATAGCAACAAAAACACCAAAGCCAGTCCAAACGATAACGCGGTACTCAACCTCAGGTTCAATACAATCCTTTCAAGTTGCTTTGGCACTATTAGCCGTACTGGAGGAGGAATGCTTTGAACTCGGAGAAACAGCGTCAGCAGGAAAAACATAAAAGCCAAAAGAGCGAATATCAGTTGACGTAGAGGTTTAAACATTAGACAACTGCGGATGACCGGGACGAGGTAGAGTAACGGGATATGGTTGCCCAACTGACCGTCTAAGACGGTTTATAACAAAATGAGTCCAAATTATAGACCCGTGTAAAGCACTTTGTAGATTGTCTTACCGTAAGGATTCAGGTCATCTGGAAATGTCTCAAATGCTTTTCCGGCAATGCTTTCGACGAAAATCTCGATTATTCTTATTATCAATAGCGATTGCTGAAACGCTGATTTTTCGTTGTTTATTGAGAACAACTAACAATTTAGCCTTAATCTCCAGAGCTGAAACCCTTGTCTAGTAAGGGTTTGGATCACCTGAATCCTTACGTCTTACCGGTCGGCAATCTCAGGCCCATCACCCCCAATACAGCGAGATTCAGGATTGTTACCAGCAGCAACTGTGAGGATGGATGGTGCGGGGCAAGCAGGAATTGGGCAAGCGCAATCATGCCTAGCAGGAGCCAATCGAGGTAGAGCAGCAAGCGAAAGGAATTAATCTAGATTTGAATCGGCTGATTCACCTAAACCCCTCCGGGAGTCTGGAAGCCCCCGTGATTTATCCGGGGGATATTGACGACACGGCAGTTAAAACTGCCGTCTTGCCTAAGTTCAGGAAACATAAGAATAACCGTCCTTACGATGATAGGGCTGACAAGATTTGTGACTGATTCCAGAAGTTCTGCCTGATGAAGTTACGATATCAAAGCTACCGCTGGCACGACAAAGAACTCGGACTACATATCTACCAATTTTCTTACCACTTGTGACAACGGCTTTGATAATGTCTCCGGTATGAAAACATTTGTGGATTTGAGTTTACGACCGATGTCTTGTCGGAAAACAAAACCTGTTAGTTCCACACATCTGCCTAGAGCGCAGGTCAAGTAATAATGGTTAACAAAAAAGACATGATATATAGTTTTTAAAATCGTCATAGTAGTGGGCCTTCGTTAGGTAAGGATGTTTATGAGGCTTGCTGGTTAGGTGCAGACTGGTCTAGACGAGCAATCACATGAAGATTGTGAACAACCGCAACACGACGCAAGTCAAATAGTTTTTTGCGCCAACAAATGTAGCGAGCGCAGTCACCTTGCCATTGACTGAAATAAGCCAAACTATGTTCGACAGCACTTCGCTCTCGGAGTTTGGCTCGTCCGACCGATGTAGACTGACGCTCACGTAACTCATGTATCAAAGCTTCATCTAGATGGATGGAGACACTACGACCAATAACCGAAGTATTACAACGCTCACGTAAGGGACAAATCGTACATTCAGATGCAGGAAAGTGAACGGTTTTACCTTGCTCAAAAGCGATAGTCACCTGATTGGGACACCGGATCAAACTTTGTTCCCAATCAAGTAAAAAGTCGGTCTTGGTGAAGCGGTTTCCACTAAGTACACGCCACGCCTTGCAGAAAATCGTTAAGTCTTGGGGGCGTTCTTTAACCCAACTACTAGTGAGGTAAGCCCGGTCAATATGTAACTCAATCATTTTCACCTTCTGGGCTTTCAAATCAACATCCATTGCCGAGGTAACTATCGCTTCTGGAACATTGGCAGGAGTCAACCCCACGGCTCGTACCACTCCCATATCCAAATCCCGTAGGACATGACGCTTATAACCATCAAACCGTTGGGAGCGACTTTTACGACCATGACACATATCTGGGTCTTCAATAGCAATGCGGCGGTTTTTGGCTACACCAATACTTAGGATTGGTTTTCCTTGAAAATCAATAGTTACATCTTGGGATTGAATCTGTCGTGCCACGGACAGTACTTTTTGGGCATCCTGATGCTGCTCAGACTGAGTTTTTTTTTGTAGCGATGACTCGAGCCGATCTAGAGCATTGAGAATTAGTTCTAAGGCATATGAGCGTTCAGTCGGCTGATCCCAATTTAGGTCTAAACAGGCTTTGAGCGAAGTGACTGTGACTAGATCGTTTACTTGTGTGTTGTTGGCGACATCTGCAATTGCTTGCCCATTTGACTGTGCTATTAACCTCACAGCTTTACGTAGAGCATGACCCAGTAGATTGTAAGTATCCTCTACCTTTGCTGCACCCCATAGGGGAGAAGAATCCAACGCCGCTCTCAAGTTACTGGAACCAAAACCACCTCGTTCCTTGGCTATTTCTACAGTTTGCTCAATTAATCTTTGGTCAAGCCCAAAGTCTATCATCGCTTGTCTAAAATTTACCAAAGTCCCTTTACTGAACGGTGGATTCTGGCAATCGTGACAATCGAGTACTAACTGCCAACGTCTATCCATCAGCAATGCCTCAATGACTTCCAAATCCGAAACTCCTGTGTAAGCTTGCAAAATTAATGCCAGTGCTAGCTGTGCCCCTGGAACTGGACAGTGACCGACTGTGCTGTCCTTGAACATCATGGCAAGTTCTGTTTGAAACTCCTGATCAAATAGGTGATGACGGTTGTGGCGTAGGAAGATAAATAGTTTGGCTCTCTTGATGCGAGAGATAATGGCTTGTTCTGCCTCTGACAATTCGATGGGAGGATTCCAGTAGGGAGGACGCATAAATCACACCACTAATAACGCTTTCACTGATTTTGGACTAATCCACACATATTACATATTTTTTGTCAACTCCGATTACTTGACCGATGCCCTAGTTCCATGCCCTTTTGTTGAAATCAGAAGTGGCTTGATACCTGAAATTATCAACTTTGGAGTAAGGCCAGTACAAGCCGCATCAATCCACTGAATTTTCGGTAATCCCAATGTCGTGCGATTGGATTTAGTCTGACCGCCAGTTCCGGTACTGACTAGTAGTCCTGTATCTTTGAGTCGATTGAATAGCTCCCATCTCGTTGTATTAACCGCCGCTGTATCTGCCAACGGCTTTTTAGGTTGAGCCAAAATTCGTTTAAGCAAATCTGGGAGTCCAGACAGGAAATCGTGGATGTCTAAATTTCCCTGTTTCTGGTTTCAAGCATGGCATGCCAATGTGAGATTACTGATTCTGTCAGAGCCGCCTTTAGACCGTGGTTGAATGTGCTCCACTTCTAACGGTACGTTTTGGATACCACAGTAGGCGCACTGCCGTCTCCATCGCTCTAAGAGAAACTCCCGCACTTCGTAGCCCATCAATGTTCCTTGCTTATAGGCAATGCCGAGCAAAGTTAGCATCCTGCATTAACTGAGTGTCAAAGTTGACCAATTCACCCGAAATACTGTTGACAGAAAAAACCTTACTTAAACGTCCCACCCAAGTCAAGATGCTTGTTATCTTTATTCGCTACGAATCACAAAGCATGATCACATTAAATCTCTAATTTCGCCTTGGGCTTATCTGAAACCTTTACCTGTTGAGGGGGTTGAGAATATTTATTCTTGACATAATCTTGGAGCAATTTTTTAGAACCAGAAGCGGCACGAGCTATCCCAGGTAAAGAAATTTTCTTAATGATAAGCCGGTCAAATAAATCCTTAGTCTCTTGGCTAATGATTTTTTTTGTGGGATTTTACACAAACTGTATGCAACAATTTTGGCATTTATCTTTAGGCTTTTTTCTGTGAATTTTTCCATTCTTTACTGTGTGTTGAGAACTACACTTAGGACAGATCGGTTTAGTGTTTGACATCATGACTAAACAAGTACAAATTTTACCAACGGCAACAAGGATAATCTAGCATCTATTAGAAGATCACTTGTTGAATAACGTATTAGTTCGAGTATTTGTGACATTAGAGTTCCAGTATAGCTTCTATAATACTTGAAAATTTGAGTTATTAACAATCGGTTCTCACTACATATTTACCACTACCCCCTATTTTTTGTTAACCGGACCGTATTTTTGGGTTACTGCCAGTTGAGTTTTTTCGTGTTGTTAATGTTTGCAAAGTAACAAAGGAGGGATGAGAAGTTATCCCCATCGGTGTAGAATTGCAGGCGTCCATAGCCGAGAAATTGACCATTAGTCCGCTCCCCAGCGGGAAACGCCGTGACTCCAAGTAAATAGATGCCATCATACAGGGGATTGCGGATAGTCCGCAGAGCAATCGTCACTGTTTTACCCGGTGACACTGGCGGGTCGAACTTCACTGTGACAGTCTGGGTTTGGCGATCACGCTTGCCGGGGGGTTCAAGTGCTAGCTTTAATCCCTGGTGATCTTGTGTACCCTCAAAAGCACGGCTATGTTTTATATCAAAGCGAATCATTTCGATGCTTTCAGTTTGGGAGAAAGTGACCTTTTGGAGTGGTTCACCAGCAGTCAGCGGCAACTCCAGGGTGAAATAGTAGGTGGTATCCCAGACATCCGTGTCAGTGTAAGGTGTCTTGGCTGCAACCAGCAGCGGCGGCTCGGCAAAGGCGATGCTGCCATCGGCTCTTTTAAGCGCATAAGCCACTGGGTGAGTGGGTACCCATAGTCCAATGCCGATGAGGAATAGAGTGCATAAGCAAGTATAAATACAATTCATTTCCGCTTATTTTGGGTAATATCTGGGTAGAGAACATGCAGCAAGTAGTTGTAGCATTCCTGCTCGTACAGTAAATCAGTGATGGGAAACTGCATCGCGCGCGTCTCTCTACCTGCTTACTTCAATGCACAGATGAAGAACCTCTATTTTATTACCTGGAAACCTACATGAGCTAACTACTCATACCATTTTACTTTATCAGTGCAAAGTTTGAATTGTTCGAGCCCTGCTGATGTAAGCTCAGGATAATTTTTAAAGAGCAAGCACAAAGGAAAATGGTATCAAGGAAGTGAAGGCCGATCTAACACTTTCGGTTGCACACGTGTTCCCTCAACCAAATCGACCGTGGGATTGTTAATGAGCGATTCATTTGGGCTTAGACCGGAGGTGATTTCTACCTGCGTGCCATTATCTGGCCCGAGTTGGACTTTTTGATAGTGTACGGTTTGGTCTTTGGTTACGGTTGCTACCTGCGTACCCCCCGAGTTAAAGACCACGGCGCTGTCTGGCAGCATTAAGGCACGATTAGCACGGGTAATGTCAAACTTGACAGTAGCATACATCCCTGGTCTTAGTGCGCCTGACGAATTCTTCACCAGCAACTGCGTAAGCATTGTGCGAGAACTTGGGTCTATGGCGTTGGTAGTGCGGTACACCTTGGCTATGAATACCGTTTGCGGTAACGCTTGGACTCTAATCCGCGCAGTTTGACCGAGCTCAACTGATGGCGCGTCAGGCTGCGGGACATTCACATTAACTTCCAGGGTTTTGTAGTCAGTGATTGTATATATACTGGTGTTGGTATTGCCGCTGCCTGCGGTAATCAAAGCTCCCTCGTCAACGTTGCGTGCAGTAATCACCCCGGTGAAGGGAGCCTTGACCTGCTCAAACGACTGCAACACGGCATAACGGTGGAGATTCGCTCGACTAGAATTTACGCTAGCTTGAGACGCAGAGACGTTGGCTTCGTCAGAATTGACAGTATTTTGAGCGGATTGGACGTTGGCTAGGTTGGCCTTGTATGACGCTAGTTTTGTGTCTGCATTTTCCTGGCTCACCACTCCTTCCTGCACCAGTTCGTGCCAGCGCTGCCACTCCTTATATGATAACACTAGGTTGGCGTGCGCTAGCTGTAAATCACTCCGCCCTTTGGCTACAATAGCGCGGTTTTGGACAAGATTGGCCTGGGCTTGAGCTAATTGTGCCTGGGCTTGAGTTAATTGCTGATCGAGGTCCGGCGATTCAATCTCAGCTAACAACTGACCTTTTTGAACTCGATCACCGATGTCCACCAGCCACCGACGCAAATACCCACTGCTCCGGGCGTAAACGGTAGTTTGGTTGAGGGACACAACACTGCCGGGCAGAACCACATGGGTATCAGCTCTAGCGCGGTAGGCAGTAATAACATTGACAAAGGGGGGATTACTTTCTGACTTTACCGCTGCCTGTAATCCCGCCTGTCGGTTTAAACGGGGCAAAATGCCCATAGTCAGCAGGCCAGATACCACAGCACCAGCACCGAGTAAAATCAAGCCTATACGGCCAATGCCTGGCTTTTGTGTCCAAGAAGTAGGTGCTGTTGGAGGTTCAGGGGATTGAGGTACATGAGAATCAAGGATCATTATCGCTCCTGTTGTGATACAAAGGCTACTACAACGCGGTTCTTGGGAAGCCAAAACCTCTTCTTCTTCAGCGAGGGGCGAGGTTGTTGACGCTGCAGAACACTGTATACGACTGGCACAAAGATCAGAGTGGCAAAGGTGGCAGCCGATAAGCCGCCAATCACGGCGCGACCCAAAGGCGCGTTCTGCTCGCCGCCTTCCCCAAGCCCCAAAGACATTGGTACCATACCGATGATCATGGCCAAGGCAGTCATTAATACGGGGCGCAGTCGCACGTAGCCAGCAGCCAGAGCCGCACCATACGCATTTTTCCCCTCAAGAAGCTGATCTTTGGCAAAAGTTATCAGCAAAATACTATTTGCTGTGGCCACACCAATACACATGATCGAACCCATTAACGAGGGAACGCTGAAGGTAGTTTGGGTAACAAACAGCATCCACACAATGCCAGCGAGAGCACTAGGCAACGCCATCATGATAATCAGAGGCTCAATCCAGGATTGGAAGTTCACCACCATCAGGCAGTAAACCAGCACAATCGCGAACATCAGCCCCAAGCCCAGCCCAAGGAAAGAAGAGTTCATAGTTTGAACTTGGCCACGCACAACGATTTTACTGCCGCGCGGCAACTTGGACTTAAATTCAGCCACAACAGAATTGATATCACGGGAGACGCTCCCCAAATCACGGTCTTGGGCGTTGGCATAGACATCAAAAACCGGTTGGATATTGTAATGATCGACGACTTCCATCGTTGTTTTCTGTTTTACAGTAGCCAAATTTTTCAAGAGTTGCGGTACCTTGCCGCTACTGGGACTCGTTACCGCGCCGCTACCGGTAATCGGTGTATTCTCGAGGGTTTCAACGGAATCAATTTTCTGTTGGGGGACTTGCACTGCAACGAGGTAACTCACCCCGTTTTGGGGATCGAGCCAGTAGTTTAATGCTTTCTGGCCACTCGAACTTAAGGAAGTGAGCAGACTATTCGCCACATCGCTTTGGGTCAGACCGGTTTCTTGAGCCTCTAGGCGGTCCACATTGACGCTCAAAGCAGGAGCATCAACGACTTGCTGCACGTGTACATCTGTGGCACCGGGGACGCTTTGCACACGCGCAGAGATTTCTCTGGCAATTTTAGCGTTGGCTGTGGCATTTTGGAGTGGACCAGATATTTGAATGTCAACGGCAGCAGGCAGACCGAAATTTAGGATTTCAGTGACGATATCGGCAGGCTCGAAAAAGAATGTGTAATCAGGAAACTTTGCTTTCAATTTCCCACGTAATTGCTTTACGTACGAAAAGGTCTCGCCAGGTTCTTTGAGGGAGACGAGAATGTCACCGTCAGCTTCGCCGATCGTGGCGCCGTTGTAGCCATAAGTAAGATTGATGCCGCTGGTGGGTAAGCCAATGTTATCCAGAATCTTTGATAGATTCTCGGCCGGAATGGTTTGGCGGATAACTTTTTCTACCTGGCCAAAGATCCGTTCTGTCTCTTCAACGCGGGTTCCGGGCAAAGCCCGTACATGCAGGGTAAACTGACCGCCATCAATTTGGGGGAAAAAGTCTTGACCAACGAACGGCAACAGCACCACTGCACTCACCCAAAAAGCGCCAAACAGCACAAAGACTATCCGACGATGATTCAAGGCTGAGGCTAGGATGCCGCGGTAGCAAGAGCGAAATTTTTCAAATTGGACATTAAACTTTTCGTGCAACCGCCAGATAAAGTCTTTCTTGACAGGAATGGTTACTTCTTCCCCGGTCGCAGCTGTTAGGTCGGACGACTTACCGAGAGCTGAATGCGTCCGGTGATGGTTGCCGTTGTGGTCAAGAGCACTACTGCTGTAGTGACCTCCGTTGGTGTTGTGGTCAAGAGCAATAGCATGATGCTGCTCACCTTCAGTATACAAGTCCACTTCATGCCGCAGTAGATAGTTCGACATCGTGGGCACTAGGGTACGCGAGAGCAGGTAAGACGCGATCATGGCAAAAACCACCGCCATAGCCAACGGCGTGAACAGGTACTTGGCCACCCCACTCAAAAAGAATACTGGCACAAAGACAATACAAATACACAGCGTCGCCACCAACGCCGGAGTAGCGATTTGCTGTGCCCCATCCAGGATTGCCCGCTCAAGTGGTTTGCCTTGTCCTAAATTGCGGTGGATGTTTTCAATTGTCACCGTGGCATCATCCACCAGAATGCCAACTGCTAGGGAGAGGCCACCCAATGTCATGATGTTGAGCGTCTGGCCTAGTGTACTCATCACAATGATGGAGACCAGGATAGACAGAGGAATTGAGACCGCCACGATCACGGTACTGCGCCAACTCCCAAGGAAAATCAGAATCATCGCTGCCGTCAAAACTGCGGCAATCAGCCCTTCTTTGAGCACACCTTGTATAGAAGCCTTCACAAAAATGGATTGGTCGAACAGGAACGATAAATTTAGTTCCTTCGGCAAAGTGGCTTGGATGCGGGGCAGAGCTTTTTTAACGCCGTTGACCACATCAAGGGTGGAGGCACTGCCACTTTTGAGAACGCTGAGTAAGCTGGAGCGTCTCCCATTCTCGCGCACAATGTTCGTTTGCACGGCGTAGCCATCGCGTACCTTGGCCACATCGTGGATGTAGACTATGGCACCGTTGACTTCCTTAATCGGTAAGTAGTTGAGCGCTTCCACCGCCTCCGGACTATTGTTGATCTGCACGAAGTAATCGCGAGTGCCGATTTTAACATCTCCCCCGGGCTGGATGAGGTTTTGTGCGCTGACAGCGTTTACTACATCGGTGGCAGAAAGACCTTTTGCGTAAAGGGCATCAGGGTCGATATCAACCATGATCTGCCGGGGTTTGCCGCCGAAGGGCGAGGGCACCGCCGCCCCCGGAACCGTCGCTAACTGAACGCGGATGAAGTTGGTGGCATAGTCGTTGAGTGCTTGTTCAGAGAGGGTTGGGCTGCTCACACTTATCTGCGCAATTGGCACATTGGAGGCGCTGTATTGGATGATATAAGGCGGTGTGATGCCCGGCGGCAGAGAGCGCAGAACTGTCTGACAGACGGATGTCACTTGGGCAACTGCCGCTGAAATATTGGCGGTTGGTTGAAAGAAAACCTTGACGACACTGAGGCCGGTCATGGATTGGGATTCCATGTGCTCAATGTCACTTACGGTTGTGGTAATGGCGCGTTCACTGTATGTGACAATTCGCTCTGCCATTTCCTGGGGCGTCTCGCCAGAGTAAGTCCAAACCACGCTGACGACCGGAATGTTAATTGCTGGAAAAATGTCAACTGGCATGCGCATTATTGTCACTATGCCTAGCAGCACAATCAGCAATGCCGTGATCACAAATGTGTATGGGGCTCGTAAAGCGAGTCGAACAATCCACATAAAAATATCGATAATGTGAGGGGCAGAGTAGTATCGGACGTAATCATCAATTTCAGCCTCGCTGAGCGAGTTCGGGTGGGGTGCATCCCAGTTTTGTAAGTCTTAAGTTAAGAACTGCCCATTAAGCTAGGCGCAACGGTGCAGGAGAAATTGAGGAACGTTTTCTGACTTCCACTGTGCGCCGGAAAGTTTGATGCGCGCCCCAATCTGTTTGAACGTCGATTCAATTGTCCCGGAGCCAATAGAAATGCCTTCAAACAGATTCCAGATGCCGTCATTACCATCCCCTAAGCAGATCAGTGGAGTTGCTTTCATGTTGCTGATTTACCCACTCCACTAAGCTTTCATTGTTCTGAAAGCTTAGTGGCAGTGTCCATGCAGATTGACCGCTTTGTAATCTTGCCGACAAATCTCTCCTTTAGGAATGCGGATGCGCACTTTGCCACCGTCGATACTCATTTCCTCAACTGCACCCTCTACGACGGGTAATTCAAAGGTTTGTCGATGCACCAGGCGCTGTTGTGTGCCCCGTGAGACTGCCATCCCAGTCAGCAGTGTATATCGTGTGCTGACCGCTCGTAGGAGGCATTGGCACTCACTAACAAGCAGCATCTCTCCAGATAAGGACTTAGTTGGGTGCGGGCTTTGACCTCAAGTGCCTGTGCCTGATTTTCGGTGATAGCGATTTCTTCCAGAATGCAATTGATGTGCCGAGTTCGCCCACTGCTGGTACCGCTTGCTGTGGCGATAAAAAAAGACCAATTTCCGGACTCACATGCTCAATCACATGCCCCGAGCGAAACACGCTTGTCACGACTGGGCAACCCTCAGTAAGTCCATCTGTGTGTCCCGTAGAGAAGCATGTTGTTAAGGGTTGCCCAGTCTTGTCTTGAGTCTTTGTAACCCTCGCACCGCCGACTCGATTCCCGAAGAGTGTGATTAACTGTTACGGTGCCGTTTCTTCGTACAGCAGAGCCGCTTTTCTCTCGGGGATGAGCTTGAATTTGTTGCCGTTTATCGGTGTCCATCGGTCGCAAAGAAAGGAGTAACGAATTGATTATCTTCAGCATAAGGGAACCATTCCTAGTGAGCCGATTGAGTACTTATGCTTACTACATAGATGGTATGCAGCCGTTCCAGGTCCGACGTAAGTAACCAGATAGGATTAATTACATACTGATTCTTTACAAGGCAAGGATTTCAGCAGACATTTCTGTAATTAATTGCGTCTGAGTACTTAAGCTCCTGCATCATGCCGGAAACAGCATGGAAAAAACCCCTGCCAGGTTTTCTCTTCGTGCGAAAACTGCAACGCTTGCTCTGGCGTGACTACAGGGAGCACGGCGTCGCAGCAATAGCAAAGCTTGGGTGAATGTTGAAAAGGACAAGGGGACTCTTGGGAGTTTTCTTCCTGCGATTCAAAACCCACCTGAAAACAAGCAACCATTTAAGATTTGGTGGGGCATGAACCCCTTGGGCATTGACGCCCGTGACTCTTGGGATGGGAAACAATGTCCCCCCATCCCAGAGTCCTCTTCTGGTCAAATTTTTGCGACTCTATCTTGACGGCCATGCTCTATCCAGCCTGACCTCACCTTTTTGTGTTGCTCCGAGCTGAAACTGATTCAAAGTTGGTCAGCCGTTTATTGAAGATCTCTCGTTGCGCCACTAATAACCCTAGTTGACGGCTGACCAACTTTGAATAACTTTTTTGTAACTCCTGTTAGCGAGGTGGAGTCGCACTGCTAGGGTCTAGATAGAATAGGCTAGGCGATGGCACTTCAGCTGGCGGGTTCGGGTTCCCCCTCCCTTCGTGTACTGGGGGTTGCCTTGAACCGCCAGTCTGTTGCATCTGTAGGTATGGCGATGGTATGCTAGCTGGCGGGTTCGGGTTCCCCCTCCCTTCGTGTACTGGGGGTTGCATCGCACTGCTAGGATCTAAATATAGTAGGCTAGGTGATGGCACTTCAGCTGGTGGGTTCGGGTCTAGATATTGTGGTCTACCCGATGCTACTTCAGTGGGTAGATTCAATTGCCCCATTGGTGAAGCGCTAGACATTTGTAGCTCCCTTGAGCGGACTTCCTGATCGCACCTTGGCATAGCTTCAAGTCTTTCACGAGCAGCTTCCCCAGTAGGTTGTTCGAGGAGATTCAATTGATAGGATACTGTCTTATGTAAACGCACGTTTGCATAGGCAGGGGAACCAAAAGATGCGAGTGCTAGGATAAACATGGTGTTGATAACAAGTGCCTGCATTGTTGGGTCGTGAATGAAAGAAGTGTTAGATAGGTAGCAAAGTCATTAGACTTCTTGCGTAAGTGGGCAGAAGCGGCAAAATAGTAAGACATTTAAGTTAAACCCCTCATGCCCTACTCACAGAGCAAAAATCTAAACCCAGAAGCATTTAAAAGATACTGTGGAGTCCACAAAGAGACGTTTAGCCGGATGGTAGGTGGATTTCGATCTCAGGTAGAACAGAAGAAGAAAAAAACGGGTAAACCAAATAAGCTGAGTAGGAATCTGAGGCTAACCATGAACGTTGGGCTGCGGTGTTACCCAAACGACTGTTTTGCCACATCGAGTTGAAATAAATCACCATCAGCTATGTCATAACTTGGTTCTGCTCCCACTCTTTACAAAACTTTTTTTGCTGACGATGCCATCTGCCTGACTGCTGTCGAAGGACTTCATTGCTGCGTTCTAGTCTTTGGGTCTTATCTTTAGCCAATAGTGGTGCTGCACATTGGGTGGAAAGACACGTTCACAATCACCCCAGCCATCCGTATCCCAGTAGTGGTACATATAGTCGTAGATCCGGTAGTGGATAAAGCTTGATTTATGTTCGATGTAACAATCTTAGTAGTTCAAACAGGTAACCACATGGATCGAAAGTACCCTATTGCTTGTGACTAAAGTACTACATCTCACTAGTACTTTAGTACCTAATAACCTCAACAAGCAACGATTGTAGGACCAGCCCTTTCAAGGTGAAGGTGTCGGATTTTCGGCCTTTTTCTGGGCTAGAAGTTTAGCAGTTGAGACATGGGGCTGGGTCTTACAGCGGTTTTCAAATGAATAAGCCACAATTTGCTAGGCTAGAAGCAGTGGTTGTAACAGAACAATAGTCGTTTATGCCTGCCCCCTATTCGCTGGATTTGCGCGCAGCGTGTCATTGAAGCATATGAAGCCAAGGAAGAGTCTGCGCGACAAATTGCCAGACGCTTCAAGGTCAGGCAAGTCGTTTGTCAGGGACTTTACCCGACGCCCTAATGAAACTCAGAAGATAGAGCCAAGACCGCATGGGGGTGGAGCAGTAGTCAAACTGGGAGGCCCCCAACTGGAGATAGTCGAAGCATTAGTCAAAGCACAACCCGATGCGTTACTCACCGAGTTGTGTGAACGCCTTGCTCAAAAGACTGAGATTATAGCGGTTTGCGTTCGGATGAAGTACAGCGTCCTCAGGACAATGCCATATAGGGCTTGACTTGCGCCGTATCGCACTCAAATGAAAACCGCTATAATGTGAGTGTGTCAACCATGCACCGGGCGGTGCAGCACAAAGAGTTGAGCTCTAAAAAAACACACTAAGCGCGAATGAGCAAGATAGTCAACGGGTGAAGGACAAGAGGATTGCCCATCGATTCTGGACATTTACTGTAGACCCTCGAAAGAAGGTGTTTGTCGATGAGACAGGGGTGCATTTAGGGTTCACTCGCCTTTGGGGTCATGCCCCACAAGGGGAGCGCCTTTACGACTCTGAACCGGGTAATCCAGGACAGAACATATCTAGGACTAGCCCTTTCAAGGTGTGTTAATTTTCTGTGCTTTCTGGGCTAGGATCT
>CAXUIG010000117.1:0-18730 GCA_964250845.1 uncultured bacterium
TTTTCATTATACCAATAATCTTAACTTTTTACAAATGATTTAGGATTGCTATATCAGAAGCTATGCTGTTATTCTGTTGGTTCATTTAATTAAGCAACAGGTTGAAAAAAGAACTACTAGTTCTTGGAATGATTCTATTGCTTTTTCACTTGTTGATATCCGAATACTTAATCGTAGAAAGAAGAGTAAAGGTACTTATCTTAACTACGATGATTTCAAAGAAATGTTGCAAGAAGATGCGATTGAACTAGCAATTATTAAAGCTAGAAAAGAAGTACTTAAAGGTAAAGTTTCGATAAAAGAGCTGACTGAGCTTGTAGATAAAGATACGTTGGTGCGGATGGCGCTGGAGGCGATCTGGCCTTAGCCGGACGCGGCAACGCTATAGCTCTACTTCTGCCAAGTACGGCGGCTGAATGTTCACAAATTGGGAACAAAAACGTTCGCTATTAGCGGACATTTTTTAGGTTAAAAAAAAAAGGATGAGAGGAAAAAGCAACAGAGACATCCAACCTAATAGATTAGCCTTGCTGCGGGCTCAAATATTCCATCTGTGGCGAAATCCGAATTTCCCAACCCCACAAGTCGGCTCAACGCTTGCGAGAGTCCGCCTTGTCCAGCAACGAGGGGGTGTTCGCCGTAGCCTTGGAGCAAGTAAACCTTGGCCCACATTCCGCAGGTGCGATCGCAAAACCTTGTATTTTTGAAGCATGACAGCTTCACCATTAGATATCAGAGTACAAGATATTGACCACTGTGGCATAGTCGCAGGCATATGTGATGAGATGAACCTAGTCGAACACTACACATACCTCCAAGGTTTAAACGGTAATTACAATTGGTACAACCCGCTTAAATTTCAGCAGCTTGAGGGGAGCCATGAGTACCTTAACTGTTAGCTTAAAACTGCCACGAGATTTACTTGGGGCACTCGACATTCCAGAAGCACAGCTAGAAACTCGAATTTTAGAACTAGTTGCCCTGGAGCTATTTCGGCAAGATCGGATCTCAAAGGGTAAAGGGGCTGAACTCCTGGGAATCTCCAAATGGGAGTTCATCCAACTGCTAACGCAACACAGCGCATTCCCTATTTTACAGAATCATCAGCCGAGTTGACAGCAGAAGTCGCAATCGCTCCTCGTCTCCTAAACCAACCTCACCCGTGACTACAGTCGCCAATGCTGGTCCCTTAATTGCCTTAGCTCAGATTGGTCAATTTAACCTGCTCCAGAAGCTTTACAACGAATTATGCCTGCCACCAGCCGTTCGAGACGAAGTCGTGATTTTTGGGCAGTTACGTCCGGGAGCAGTGGAAGTAGAGACTGCTGAGTGGATACGTATCGTCAACATCCGGTTCCATTTGAAATTACTCTAATTGAACTCTACGATAAGGTTGATTTTGAATCTGAAGCATCAAATTAAGTAGCAATATTGAAGAAGGCAGAAGGGACTTTTCTGGTAATTGGCGCTGGGCAATCCCGCGAATCGGTAATTCCAACTACTAGAGAATTGAGTCAAATGTCAGATGTGGGCTGGCAGTGCTGGCTGTTGGAGGCTGAGGGCGAGCAGTTCAGGGAGTGGATCGCCAACCTGTGCCAGTAGTTAATAGCGGCGGAGAGGGGAATTGGTCTCAGAGTTGGCAATAGGCGATAGGCTATAGGCGATAGGATGTCCGCCGATTGCCTGATGTGGATTGCCTCATGTTTGCACCCGATTCGCTCACGGCTACTGACTCCGCAGTAGCGTTATTAATTCACTATAGTTTTGACCTGGGTGGCTATACTGCCGGTGAACTAATTGACCACTGGCTCCAAGACTACCCAGCCGTCTGGGTATGGCAAGGTGTGATTGAGGCGCTGTATCAAGGCCGTTACAAAGCGGTTTCGGTCGAGCAGATATTAGCCTTTTGGAACCGGCGGGGTCAGGCACTAAACCATTACAACCACGAATTTGAACGCCTCGTCTGTAGTAGATTTCCCCAAGCTCTGACTGGGCAGTCCCAAACCAGAGCCAACGCTTCCTCACCAGTTCCAGCTGCCGTCAATTTCAGCAATGGGGATGATGACCCATCTGTTGTCACATCAGGTGCTGGTGAGAAAACGCCAGTTCAACTCCTTGACGCCACTGCTAACGTCTCGCCTGCGACCAACAAGTTAGGTAAGAAACCTGCCCGGTGTCGCCCGATTGAGCAATTTACCCCAGTTGACGACGGCTCCGACTTCTACACCAAACTCAAATATATTGCCCAGTACAGTGTAAATGCCCCTGATCAAGGCACGAGACCATAAGAAATAGCCTATTGCCCTGCTGGCGTGGCGGCGTCAACGGCTTTGGCGGAGGGCACCTGCGCACCACCCATACGAATCTCAGAAGTGAAGGAAGCCATACTAAAGCCCCCAAAGCGCTTCAAAATACCAACCCGTAGTCGCAAGTTGGGACTAGCAAACCACAGCCTCTCCTCAGAAGACATCGTTTCGTACTCGGTAATCAGCGTCAGTGCTTCATCGCTGCCCATGATATAGCGACCAGCAACCGGTGTCTTCTCGGCATAGCCCATTTCACGCAGCAACTTGCCGCTGTGGGGATTATCTGGATCAGGCACTGGCACCAGCACTGTAGAACCAGTGTGATTTTCTTGATCCCATTCCATCGTGCCGTTCCAGGTGACTCTAGCCGCACACTGGGCTAAAGCGGGGTCAATTTCGTACTGTTCACAGAGTTTGACGACCTCGGGAGCATCCGGCGAAACCATCTCAATCGTGATGTCTGACTTGCCTCCTTCTGACTGCTTGAAAGCCAGATGGTGACTGGTGCGATGTGAAAACCATTTACCAGAACTCTGTTCGAAAAACTCTTGAATATCCATGAATCAAATTATCCTGCCTTCACTAATTTTTAAAATCCCATCTTTTAAGTTAGCAAGACGCAATCGCATCTTGAGTGGGCGGGGCGTTTCAGGGCTGATTGGATGCCTCAGCCAGCCGCTTGAGCGAAATCCTGGCAGCCTCAGCAACGTGAGGATGACTGTCTTTTTCCAGGTAGTTCAAGGCTGAGATACTCTTGGGACTAGGGAGATTACCCAGCGCTTCTGCCAGACGTTGTCGCACCAGCCAATCCTCTGACTGGGCAAAGCGCAGGATGTGATCGACTGACTCTAGGTCTTTGATTTCTCCCAGCGCCGCGATCGCTGCTTGTTGCAATACTACTTCCTCACTATCCAACGCCCTAATCAACAGTTCATGAGCCCGGAGGTCTTTAAGATTGCCCAGTGACACTGCCGCACTGAAGCGCACTAGCCAGTTAGTGTCTTCGTAAAAAGCCCGTACTAGGGGTTCAAAGGCTCTTGGATCGCCCAAGTAGCCCAGCGCTCCAGCTGCATCAGCGCGAATGCCGTAGTCTGGATCGGTTTCGAGCAAGCTCACCAAAATTGGATAACATTCTTCTGTGTGTTTAATGCCCAGTGCAAATACAGCCATCGAGCGAATTTGCAGGTTTTCGTCGGACAACGCTTTTTTGATCAAGGGTACAGCTGCGGCAGATGGGAAATGGCGCAGTGAGGCAAGCGCCACCATGCGATCGCCTGAATTTGGGCTTTCTAACTTCCCAGAGATTTGTTCTAGGCTTGGATGCTCCATCTACTTTAAAGCGCCTTTTTTACTGATATCTAGTCTAGAATTATCATTTCCCGTTTACCGAATGTATGCTCAAAACGAAATTTTTTTTAACGCCCACTTCCACGTAATCTCTAATCTTGGCGCGATCGCACCTGACGCTCTTTGAGTTTGAGCAAAATTTCCGCGTGTACCTCGCGGGTAATGGGGTAAAAATAGGCTAAAATTATACCAATAATCAAACATAGAGTAGGCACAGGGCCAATAGCGAGACGGATTGCCAATAACGCTGAAGCCGGTTGTTCGGGTACTCCTTTCCCTGGAGTCGAGGCAACGAAACCAGCCCATTCTAAAGCTTGCCCCACCAAAAACAGCGCCAAAGCTAAACCCACTTTTTGCAGCAAAATCATGAAGCCATAAAAAATCCCTTCGCGGCGCTGACCAGTTTGTAGCTCGTCGAGTTCAATCACGTCGGGCATCATCGACCAGGGAATGAGATAGGCAGTGGAAACGCCAAAGCCTGCGATCACGGCAAGGACATACATCAAACCCCGCTGGCTGGGTTGCAGGAAAAAAAGTCCCGCCTGCGCCCCAATCCAGAGAATCATTCCCATGAAATAAACGGCTTTTTTGCCCACCCTTTCACTGATGTAGCTCCAAACGAACAACATGAGCAGGGCGGTTGCCTGAACCGCAATAATCACCCCAGGAATGTCTTTGTCTTTGAGACCCATACAGTTGACTACAAAGTAGGGAATGATCGCAGCTGTTATTTGGACGCCCAACCAGGAACAGAAATAAATGCCTGTAACATACGCAAAAGGTCGGTTGTTGAAGACAATCCGCAACTGCTCTCTTAAGCCGAGGGATTCAGGAGTGTGAGACTCACGGCGTTGCGCCTCAAAAGCTGAAACGCGAACGCGCGTTCCCCAAACGCACCAATATAACGGTAATACGGCAATAACTGCACAGACTGCCCCTAAAACTAAATAATGTTGTTTGGGGTCTGCTATGCGAGCAAAAATAATTTGTGCCAGAATCAAAGACACAATGCTGCCGCCAATTGAGAAGGCAAAGCGAAAGCTAGTGAGGGTGGTGCGTTCGTTGTAATCCTGAGTCAGTTCTGGAGTCAGGGCGGTGTAGGGCAAATTGACAACAGTGTATAATGAGTTGAAGACAATACCAATCGCCACGTAATAGAAGAACAAACCCCACCCGTTGGCAGACTCTTGAGGGCTAAATCTGGGCACAAGCCACTGCAAAAAAAAGAAAATGCCAAACGGAATAGCGCCATACAACAGCCAGGGAAGGCGGCGACCCCAGCGAGACTGAGTGCGATCGCTCAACAAGCCCACAATCGGATCATTCACCGCATCCCAAATTTTGCCAATTAGCAGAATAGTACCCGCCACCCCAGGGCGAATACCCGCGACATTGGTAAAGAAAACCAGCAAGAAAAACGCCATAATATTGGCAGTAATGGCTGGTCCCAAATCCCCTGCGCCATAAGCCAGTTTGGTACTTAAGCTCAGCTTCTGGCTTTGATGATTCTGTTCGGGATAGGCACCAGGGGAAGAATTGCTCATAAATCTTGCCAAGTACTAAAATAAAAGGCTTACCCCTCAGTATCGCCCGACTAACCACACCCGTTATGTCAGACCTTCACGTTTCTTGGTCAGATTACCACCAAAAAATTGAACACCTGGCAGTCAAAATTTATCAATCCAATTGGGAATTCAACCAGATTGTCTGCCTTGCACGGGGGGGGCTGAGGGTTGGTGATATTCTTTCCCGGATCTACAAGCAGCCGCTAGCGATTTTAGCAACCTCTTCTTACAGTGGTTCCGGCAAGCAAGAAAGAGGGACTTTAACCTTGTCCCGCCACTTGACTATGACCACTGCTCAGTTAGGCGATCGCATACTTTTGGTCGATGATTTAGTAGACTCTGGCATAACATTCGAGCAGACTATACCCTGGCTAAAGCAGCATTATGGTTGCCAAATCGAGGAAATTCGCACTGCCGTACTCTGGTATAAAGCCCGCTCCGTCATTGCCCCCGACTACTACGTCGATTATCTCCTCGACAACCCCTGGATTCATCAACCGTTTGAACACTACGAGTGTATCGATCCAGCTCAACTAGCAGCAGCCAATCGAGCTGCTTCAACCTCTAAATAGCCATAACCAGATCGGTAGCGTGAACAGGAGTCCGACAGACCCTATTGCCAAGGCGGTAACGGTGAGGTCGTGATCAAGATTGTACGCTTCTGCAATCACCAGTGTGGCAAAAGCAGGTGGCATCGCCATCTGTAAAACAATGACGAGCTGGGGCGAACCAGTGAGACCGAACAGCGATAAACTGCTGCCCAAGATCAGCGGGACTAGCAGCATTTTAATTCCCAGACTGATTGCAGCCCGTGGCAGGTTGCGCCAGGAATTAAGATTGCTTAGTCGCATCCCAATTAGCACCAGAGACAGCGCCACGATAGTCCAAGCTAATTCGTGCAGAACTTGTTCAGCTACGGTGGGCAGCGGCAGGTTTCGGACACCCAAACCAAACCCAAGGCTCCACAACGCTGGATTGATGAGTATCACCTGAGCTAACTGCCAATGACTCTGGACACCTCTGCCAAAGCGAGCGGCTAGGGCAACACCTAACCCATAGGAGCCCAGCGTCGAACCCAGTAGGTCGTAGAACAGCGCCCAGCCGAAGTATTGAGTACCAACAATTGCCAGGGTGACGGGGTAGCCCAAATAGCCAGTATTACCAACCATTGCCGCCAACAGAAAACTGCCCTGAGTCGGTTGGCTCCAGGATGTTGGTACAGATTTTTTGAGGTAGGCTTGCCGCTTAATCCAAGCCCAAGCCAACCCCGCTCCCAGTAAAATGGCTGCCCAGGCAATCACCGGTGCAATCCAAATCGGCCCCGACAAGTCGGCTTTACGTAGAAAAGCCACAATGCTGATGGGCACCCCTATCCAGAAGAGAAACTTGCCTAAATAGGCGGGAAAGACTTTTGGCAGTTTGCCGCCGAGGATGAATCCCAAGAGGGATAATCCTACCAGCGGTAAATAGAGTTCTAGGAGCTTCGTCACTTTTAGATTTTAGCCCAGATTCCGCACCCTCAACTGTCACAACAGGAAGACTCGACTCCACAATTTGTTATGGTTATTCTGAAGTGCAGGAGTTGACCCGTGGATAATGCTGGGTTTTCTGGAAAACCGCAGAAAGTTTCGGATTCCTCGATTGAGGATATTCCAGAAGCTTTACGGGACAATGCGGACGCCAAAACCCGGCCTCGGATGAAGCTGGTTTTTTTGATTCGAGGATTGATCGGCTTAGGCGCTCTTGCCCTCATTGCCACTATCTGGTACGTCGCTGCGGCGCCACAAAGAAACGCTGGTGACCATTCCCCAGCCAGTGCCTCGAGTCCGGCTCCAACACAATCGACTGCCTCTGCCAATCCCCCAGCCAGTGCCTCGAGTTCGGCGCCAACACAATCGACTGCCTCTGCCAATCCCCCAGCCAGCAATCCAGATACATTGTTGGGACACTTTGCCTACCTGGAAGCGCCTGGTGCTGAACTTCAACCTATCGTCGCCGATAGTCATATCAAGCTGCGTCAAGCCGCCGCCAAAAAATTTGAGGCAATGGTGGCAGCAGCGCGGGATGTGGGTGTAGTATTGGTACCGATTTCCGGCTTTCGCTCTATTGCATACCAGCAAAACGTATTTTTTGAGATCAAAGCCCAGCGTGGGCAGACAGCGAGGCAACGAGCAGAAGTCAGCGCCCCTCCGGGCTATAGCGAACATCACACTGGTTACGCTGTAGACATCGGGGATGGGGCAGTACCAGCAGTGGACCTGAACCCGAAGTTTGACAAAACCAGGGCTTTTAAGTGGCTTCAAGCCAATGCCACTCGCTTTGACTTTGAAATGTCGTTTCCTAAAAACAACCCTCAAGGTGTGAGTTACGAGCCTTGGCACTGGCGCTTTATAGGCGATCGCCAAAGCCTAGAAACCTTTTACAAAACCAAACGCTTTACTCAAAAGGAATCGCGGCGAACACCTTAATCGCTATCCTTAACCGAGGCCAATTTAAAAAAAGTTGACATTCACTCTATCGCTAGATAGCAGGCTGCTAATTCTGCAGTTTCTCCTGAAGGCAAACGCTGAAGGTCCGTCAATAAACAGCCAGCTAACTTATCTTTCAGCGCCCAGTCAGGGGGCAGAGTTCGTGATTAAGATCCCGATTCAGCAGCATAGTCATGGTAGTAATATTGACCTGCAATAACTTCCAGAATAGCTAAGCGAGTAAGCAATGCCTCTGTAAGAGTCGGATTAGTGATTTTTACAATTTGTTCAATGCGACTGTTCCTCCACTTGTCGATGCCACCTTCTCTTATTGCCTTGCAAAAAGTTTTGGCATCATTTAATTCTCCTTGTGGATACTTATCAATACTTGACGTCAAAAGGTTACTCACTTGTGGGTAATCTGCTGCATGGCGCTTGAAGTCTTCGATAAACTCTTTATCTGTAGACATGGAGGGTATTTCATAATAGCTATGTTTCTACATTGGCTCATCTAATAGAAGATGTTGGTGTAGAAATTGTGAAGAAGCATGAAGATTGTGCGCCCGTGCTGTACTCCAGAGGATGAAAGACGACTCTCCGGATGACGGCGGCGTGACTTTTGTTCTGACTAAATTACTTACGTGAGGTAATAAAATATACATATAAATTTAGAGTATGATCAAAGGAATTGATGGTGAAGGATACACAACCTCTAGCCTGGGAAGCAATTACCTAAATACTCTTTATATGTAAACCAGACTCGGCTCTCTTCCACTCTTCAGATGGACTTTAGCGCATTCCTGGAGTCACTCGCACCGAGTAGCGAAGCCTAAGTGTTTCCTCTCTTGAGAACAAAAATAATTATGAACGCAATTGCAGAGCTTAATGATCAATTTCGCCGAGGTGACACTCCCCTTGTAGAGTTTCTGATCACTCCAGGGGTGTGTGGGCTGCCATCGCCAAAGCTGACTGAGTTAATCGGACTAGTGCAAACCTTTGAGCAGTATTACATCAGCCAATGACCCAGATGGGAGGCATGATTTCGGGAAGGTGACACTCGACGGTGAGGATTACTTCTTCAAGATTGAATGCTACAACCCGACTATGACCTGTCATTCGGATCATCCAGCTAGTCCCAACGCAACACGAAGGGTACTGATTTTGATGAGAGCCGACGAGTATTGATGACTAGGGATTCTTAGCATCAAAAGCTAGAACCCTTACCTTGTCTACGTTTTCCTAAACTGTTCATAGGGCGAACGAGGGGACTTGAACCCCCGAGTGGTGGAATCACAATCCACTGCCTTAACCACTTGGCTACGCTCGCCATTCCACTACTTACTATAACACGTTGCAAGTTAATTCATCCAGAGTTGCCGTTGAGGGTTAATCTGGAATCCAGTCATGAGAGCGATAACTTCGTTCAGCAACGCTTAAGCCAGTCGGGTGAGATGAAAAGCTTGAGAATTATTACCTATGTTGGAGCAGCGGTACTAGTAGGGCTAGGAGTAGCAATGGCAACGACCAATCCCAGTCAGCCTGCTTATGAAGAGTATGCAGTGCAACGGCTGACAGAATACTTAAAAAAAGACGTTTGCACCAAAGTACCCAAAGCTTTGGAAAATTTGTTACAACGTAACTGCCCTGTACTGGTTGATTCAAGTCGGCCTAAAATCCAGCAACTCGTTTCCGAGAGCACGCAACGGCAAAACTTTATCTTTTTTACTATTTATCGCACAGATTTGGCCGTCAATCCGTTGATTCCTTCTTACCATGTTGAAACGGTGGGAGTGTTTAAAAATTTTTATATTTATGAAGCAGAAAAGCGGTAGTGCGAAGCTACGAAGGGCGTTGCTACAGGCCACAGAAAGCTCGTGCTGCTTGAAAAAATAACTCTTCTTGAGTAAAGATACCTAGCTAATAACTCTTTCTTAAGATGTAGGTTGAGATTAGCTATCAGGTCTAGCATGGTGAGAAGAGAACAAAAGTATCAGCTGTTTAGCGTAATACACTTTATTATACTATCCGGCTGAGCGCTAAAAGATCCACTCAACCAAGAGGAGTTACTGCGTGTTTTTTCACAAGAAAGAACCAATTCATGTCGTAAATGTTGATGAACCAAATCCGCGTTTTGCCCAGTTGCTCCTAGAGCAGTTTGGGGGAGCAACCGGAGAGCTATCTGCCGCTTTGCAATACTGGGTACAGTCGTTCCATGTTGAAAATGCGGGCATTAAAGACATGCTCCAAGACATTGCGATTGAAGAGTTTGGTCACTTGGAGATGGTGGGCAAAATGATTGAAGCTCACACCAAGAATGTTGACCAGACAGAGGCTTACAAAAGTACTTTGTTTGCTGTGCGTGGCATGGGGCCTCATTTCCTAGACAGCCAGGGTAATGCCTGGACTGCTAACTATCTGAATGAGGGTGGCGATGTGGTGCGTGACCTGCGGGCTGATATTGCCGCTGAAGCTGGCGCTCGCCAGACTTATGAGGAGTTGATTAAGCTGTCCACCGACGAAGGCAGTAAAAAAACGCTAGTACATCTGTTAACCCGCGAAATTTCGCATACGCAGATGTTTATGAAAGCGCTAGATTCGCTAGGTAAGCTAACTGACCCATTCTTCGGCAATATCCAGCCAGATAATACTGTAGATATCTACTACAACTTGTCTACGGATGGTAAAGTTGATGATCGCGGTCCCTGGAACTCTGAGCCAGCTTTCCGTTACGTTGCTGACCCACTTGCTGCTAAAAGTCAATCCTAGCCAACTGGCATCAAAACCAGAATAGGCTAATATAAGTCAGCAGGTAGTATACCTGCTGACTTAGGCTTTTATTAAGAAGATAATAATACTAATAGCTAATAATAGATTTAGAATTGAAACTTTCAGTACTCCATTGAAATGCGAACTGCCTATTTGCTGGTATTCCACGGAAGTCGTGACCCTCGCCCTCAAGCAGCTGTAGAGATGCTGGCTGAGTTGGTTTCTGAGTCTAAGGCGCTTGAAGCATCTGGCTGGGGACAAACGGCGGCGGATAATGCTGAGGAGTTAGCGGCAGCACCAGTGGCGATGCAAAGTCGGTTGAAGCCAATGGTAGGCACTGCGTCTTTGGAACTGAGTCCAGTGCCGTTGCACCAACAGCTCAAAGAATTTGGCGATCGCGCCCTGGCAAATGGGTACAACAGTATGCAGGTAGTACCGCTGTTTCTGCTGCCTGGAGTGCATGTGATGGAAGATATCCCAGAGTCAGTGGCGCTAGCACAGCAAGCTCTAGGTCAAGAGTTGAAAATTGACTTGCGGCCTTACTTAGGTACTCATGCTGGTCTTGAGAATTTGGTGGCAACCCAGCTTTTCGCTACCAAGGCAGACGCTTGGATTCTATTAGCTCACGGGAGCCGTCGCGCTGGTTCTAAGCATCCGGTTGAAGCGATGGCAAAGCAATTGGGGAGCCAGGCGGCATGGCAGCTCGAATCGAGAACTGGCGTGGTGGTGGAAGCCTACTGGGCTCAGGCACCTCGTTTGGAATCGCGGGTGAAAGAGTTAGTCAGTGCTGGGTATCGGCAAATTGGAATTATGCCCTACTTTCTATTTGCTGGGGGAATTACGGATGCGATCGCTCAATCTGTTGAGCAGCTCAAAATCCACTTTCCATCTGCTTGGCTCCAGCTGGCTGAACCTTTAGGAGCCAGTGCTGAGCTAGCGGATTTGATTGTGGATTTGATCGCGTTCTCCCCCTCCAACCCTTTGGGTAGGTCGGGGCAAAAACCCAGAGTCAGAGGAGAAGAAGTGTTTGGGTAAGGTCTACTTGGTGGGTGCGGGGCCGGGAGATCCGGGATTAATGACGCTTAAGGGAAAGGGGTTGCTGGAGTGCGCGGATGTGGTAGTCTACGATGCTCTGGTCAGTCCGCCAATTCTGGCGATGATTAACCCTGATGCAGAAAAAATCAATGCTGGGAAGCGGCGGGGGCGTCATTCCCTAGTACAAGATGAGATTACCCAGTTGTTGATTGAAAAGGCAAGAGACCATGCTGTGGTAGTGCGACTTAAGGGAGGCGACCCGTTTGTGTTTGGTCGCGGCGCTGAAGAAATGGAAGATTTAGTACGCGCCCTTGTGCCGGTGGAAGTGGTTCCAGGGGTGACATCTGGAATTGCCGCTCCGGCTTATGCAGGGATTCCTTTGACTCATCGGAACTACAGTTCCTCGGTTACGTTTGTCACGGGTCACGAGTCAGCTGGGAAGTATCGACCGATTGTGAACTGGCAGGCGCTCGCCCACGGCTCAGAAACCATCGTCATCTACATGGGAATTCATAATTTACCCTACATCGTAGAACAGTTACAAACCGCAGGGCTGAGTCCGGATACACCGCTTGCCTTGGTGCGCTGGGGAACGCGACCGGAGCAACAGGAACTGATTGGTAAATTGGGGACGATTGTGGCGCAAGTTGAAGCAGCTGAATTTGGAGCGCCTGCGATCGCGGTAATTGGCGCGGTGGTTAATATGCACAGGATCTTGTCCAGCTGTCGCCCAGTTGGGTAGCTGACGCTAGTAGAAGCGCTTAGGCAAGACGGGCTGATGGCTTTCACCTAAAAATCAAAACAACCATCCTTAAGGGATTTTGCCTTTCCTGATCTAGCTGGCACTGGCTGTTCAGCCGCCGCCGCCAAGGCTGATGCCACACGAGCCGCATAGGGCCGCGACAGTGACCAAATCAGTGGCGACAACCAACCTCGTAACGTCACTGAGTAGGACACACAGGTGCCACAGACCGTTGACTCCACCCGGTAAGTTAGCCGTTCCTCCACGCCTGGAATCGCCAGCACTCTTACACTCAGCAACTCCCTGGGACTCACACACTCCACAAAGATGCGGATGGGAATCGGACCCAAACGGGTCACCGCCTGGTAAATCAGGCCGGGTTGCGGCACTAATCCGTAGGGAACATTAGTTCTCGCCAGCACTGGATGCCAGGAGACGTCGGCTAAGTCAACTACCTTCTGCCAAAGCTCATCGACAGAGGCGGAACTAATCTCTCGATACGTCCGCGCCAGAGAACAGCAAAACCAGCAACCTTGGCGGTGGATGAATTTGGACAAGCAGCCTCGCATCTTCAATATCCTCCTCCTGGCTATAGCTTGGCAGGAAATCTTGCATCGTCGGCAACTGTGGGAATCGGCTCTGAGTGCCCGGTGTGGACTATTTTTAGACTAATATGCTACAATATAGTACTTTAAACCGAATATTCAACTGGAAATCGATAACG
Organism: uncultured bacterium; assembly: GCA_964250845.1. Lineage (GTDB taxonomy): Bacteria > Cyanobacteriota > Cyanobacteriia > Cyanobacteriales > Chroococcidiopsidaceae > CAXUIG01. The sequence goes on from CAXUIG010000117.1 coordinate 12,954, forward strand.
GTAGCTGAACGTGCAAGCCCAGCCGCGAATACTAGGTAAAAGCTAGTAGCCAGACTTGACCAAAATCTTTAGATATTCGCTCATCTAGCCAATAAAGTTGAGATTATGACGACTGCTTCGACTCCCCAAGCAACTCCATCCAAGTTTCTACCCCCAGTTGACGCTAAGGCTAGGGTGACTGAGTGGCTGCGACATTTACAAGACGAAATCTGTCAAAACTTGGAATCGCTGGATGGCTTAGGCAGGTTTAAGGAAGATATGTGGGAGCGCGAAGAAGGGGGTGGAGGGCGATCGCGCATACTACAAGATGGTGCTGTGTTTGAAAAAGGCGGGGTCGGCTTCTCCGAGGTCTGGGGTTCTGAGTTGCCACCCTCAATTCTGGCGCAACGCCCAGACGCAGCTGGTCATCGCTGGATGGCCACAGGCACCTCGTTGGTATTGCATCCCCGCAATCCTTACGTGCCAACTGTCCACCTCAATTATCGCTACTTTGAAGCGGGGCCGGTCTGGTGGTTTGGCGGCGGCTCAGATTTGACCCCCTATTATCCCTTTGCTGCGGATGCAGCCCATTTCCACTCCTCCCTGAAGCAGGCAAGTGATGTTCACCATCCAGCCTATTACCCGGTGTTTAAGCGCTGGTGTGATGAATATTTCTACTTGAAGCATCGCCAGGAAAACCGGGGCATAGGAGGGCTCTTCTTTGACTACCAGGATGGTCAGGGTCAGCTGTATAGGGGACCGCAGGCGGAGGGTGCTGCGGCAGCGTATAGTAAGGAGGTGGGAACGCTAGAGCCACGCAGTTGGGAAGACTTATTTGCCTTTGTGTGCGACAGCGGAGCGGCGTTTTTGCCTTCCTATGTGCCGATTGTGGAGCGGCGGCGAGCACTAGAATATGGCGATCGCGAACGTCAATTCCAGCTGTATCGCCGAGGCCGGTACGTGGAATTCAACCTGGTTTATGACCGTGGCACGATCTTCGGCCTCCAAACAAACGGGCGCACCGAGTCAATTCTGATGTCGCTGCCACCTTTAGTGCGCTGGGAATACGGCTATGAACCGGAACCGAACACACCAGAAGCAGAGTTGTATGAAACTTTCTTAAAGCCTCAAGACTGGTCCAACTGGACCCCTCCGGCCACGTCCGAGGTCTGAGTTCAACTAGATCAGAATAAATTTTACACCAATTTACGGATAGGTCTAATAACGGTGTTAGTTTTGGCTTTTGCCTGTCAATAATAAGATGGGTGTCAATGTTCCTAAAGCCAAGGTGAGATCGAATGATTCAGATCGAGCAAAAAACCTACACAAACCAGGAGGGCAATGCCGTCATTGTCCTAACACCTGTAGGCCGACTGGACATCACAACAGCTTGGGAATTTCGCCTGAAGTTGCAGGAGTGTATTTCCAAACTCAGTCACCATTTGGTTATAAATCTCGGACAGGTGAATTTTATCGATAGCTCTGGCCTCACTTCCTTGGTGGCGGGAATGCGAGATGCAGATAAAGTCAAAGGGAGTTTCCGCCTCTGTAATGTTCATCCCGAAGCAAAACTGGTATTTGAAGTGACAATGATGGATTCGGTGTTTCAAATCTTTGAAACCGAGTCGGAGGCTCTTGATGGTGTGGACCATAGCATCGTCAGGTAAATCATCGGGGCTCACGGCGAACCGTTACCTTGGCAAAGTCGCTTTTAAGCGAGACAATGGATTTACGTCTCCCTGTTAGGTCTGACTGTGAATAACGTCCGCACTGTCTCCGATACGAAGCGAGCTTTCTATAGCCTTCACACTCGTCCTATAAACACTATTTATCGCCGGATAGTGGAAGAGTTGATGGTAGAAATGCACTTGCTGTCGGTTAATGTCGATTTTAGCTACAATCCCCTCTATGCCCTAGGTGTCGTGACTGCCTTTGAGCGGTTCATGCAGGGTTACCAGCCAGAACGGGATAAGAACTCAATTTTTAACGCCCTGTTTCAGGCTGTGGGGGAAGATCCGCAACGATACAGGCAGGATGCCGAACGAATGGGGGCATTGGCTAAGGGCTTACCGGCAAAGGAATTAATAGCTTGGTTGAGCGGGACCACTCACTTAGAGGGGGCTGAGGACTTACATTCACAGCTCCAAGCGATCGCAAACAACCCTAGCTTTAAGTACAGCCGCCTGTTTGCCATTGGTATATTCACCCTGTTGGAAATAGCAGATTCTGACCTGGTTAAAGATGAAAAGCAGCGGACAGAGGCGCTTAAACAAATGTCTGCCGCGTTGCACATATCCGAGGACAAACTCCAGAAAGACCTGGATCTGTACCGCAGTAACTTGGAAAAAATGGACCAAGCGCTGATCGTTATGGCAGATATGCTCTCAGCGGAGCGCAAGAAACGCCAACAGCGGGCTCAAGAGCAGGGTGCAGCTGTTGCTCCCCCAACCCCAAGTTCCAACGAACCGTCTCAAGCGCCCGGTACGCCCCAAGACAAAGCCTCTTGAGGCTTCTTAATTGATCTGAGGACTCAAACCGTAATCAATGCCTCCGGGAGGACTTGTACTGCTACCACTTCAGGCATTGAAAAGGTGAAGTTAGCTCAGCCGTTTCAAGCAGGGCAGGCGGTATCCGTGCCAGGGTTCGGAACCGCTAACGCTGCAAGTCGCTTAGCAAACCCGCCACCAAATCATGAAGCTTTAGTGATCCCCCAGCAGTTTATATTGGACGTTCAGTATCCTATCACCGTCAATGTACGAGCCACCAAAATCAACGTTTACTTTATTGCTCAACCGCCCGAAGAAGTCCGAAATTTTAGAGGGCGCTGGAGTGGTAGCATCTGCATGATTACTCTTATTATCACTGAGTAAATTGGGCGAAGTTTCAGAAAAAAGGGTTGGGTAATCTTTTGCTAGATTTCGGCTCTCAACCCCATGGAGAGAAGTGGTTTCTGATTGAGACCCCTGGATTGGTTTGGCGTACACTGTTGATGCCAATCCCATGGCTACCACTCCTGCTCCGAAGACGGCTAAAATTCCACGAAGCATTACCTTCCTCCTCGGTTGTGAGTTGCTGCTTGCTAGTGCATCCAGCTAGCTTAACCTCTAATTTTAGCAGAGGAATGCTTTGGTTACACTAATTTCAGCCTAGTGATAACTCCGATGATTTTACCATAGGTTGCTGGGTAAACCTAGCTGCACTATGCTGTTTTTGGCGATCGCCGTCCCAGCGATTCCAGGTGCCAATCAGGCCAAGAGAGCGCGCGTAACCCTCTGATTCTTTGTAACCAAATTTAAAAAAATTTTACTTTTAACAATTTATTTCGAATTTCTTCCCAATTTCTTCCCTAATTCTTCCACGTTTATTTCACTTTTATTCTGTAAATTCAGACGGTAAGACAAGTTATTGTCTGTTCACCAACTCTGAAACCCTTCTGATTCTCCTTACCAGCAGGGGTTTTTGATTATATCTGTTTTTCAATGCTATAAGGATTATCATATGAGCGAGTCTATAATAAAATCTATAATCTCTCCAAGATTAGCATTAAAACAAGGAGGTTGGGAACTTTTTTTGCTCGTAGCTTTATTAGCAAATGCAGCAATTTTTGGGACAGCTTTAGTTTATCTAAAAGTCAAAAAACCAACATACACTAGTACGTGGTCTGTCACCTTACCAGGGTCAGTATCAGAAACGAACGTTAGCCTGCCTAACATTGGACAAGCCTCCTATCAAAGTTCGTCTCCATACGGTGTAGCTACTCAAGATCCCAGACAAAATTACAAATTTATTGCCGAAAGCGAACCTGTACTGAAGGCAGCTGCGGCTCAGCTCAATCTGCCTCTAGAAAAATTTGGTAAACCTCAGATTAAGCTCGCTGACAGCACCACAATCATGGAGTTCGCTCTCAAAGGAGCGACTCCCGAGGCAGCTCGGAATAAATCCTTTGCTTTTTACAAAGCCCTTCAGGCAATACTGAATCAGCTTAGAGTTCAAGAAGCTGTTCAACAAGATGTGGGCTTCCAATCTGCCCTGAGTTCTTCACAGAGAAACTTGGAAATCGCTCAGAAGCGTCTTTCTGATTTCAAAGCTGGTTCAATGTTGAACTCTAATGACCAAATTAAGGGGCTTTCAGACAATATTGAACAGCTACGTAGACAACGAGCCGAAATAGTAGGTCAAGAGCAGCAAGCGGGTGGCCGTTTGATACAGCTGTCGACAAATTTAAATTTATCCGCTCAGTCAGCTGCAGATGCCTTTGCCCTCGAAACAGACCAAATATTTCAGCAAAACTTAAAAGACTATAGTTCAGCTAGCGCTGACGCGGTTGTTTTAGGCTCCAATTTTCAGCCTGAGCATCCTACAGTGGTTGCACAGAAAGCCAAGCAAAACGCTGCTCAAATAGCTCTGTTGAACCGGGCTCAGTCTCTTCTAGGGCGACCAGTAAGTCAGGCAACTCTACAGAAATTGAACATTAATAGCAGTAACTCCGGGACAGGTAGAGACAGGCTTTTCCAAGATCTGGTTACAGTTCAGGCAGAGCAACGAGGACTCCAATCCCAAGCTGAGGGAATAAACCAACAGATTCAACAGCTTGAGGCTAGACTCAAAGCTTTAGCCCAACAGGGAAGTACCTTAGATGCTCTGCAACGGAATGCGCAAGTGGCTGAAGCAGTCTTTTCCTCCACTCTAGCTAGATTGGATATTGGCAGGTCGAATGCGTTTGGCTCTTATCCTCTAATTCAACTTCTGGCAGACCCTACCTTACCTGAGACTCCCAGTTCGCCCAAAAAGGAATATGTTTGGTTGGGTGCGGTCTTAGGCTCCCTTGTCTTCAACGCTGGGCTGGTATCTCTCTGGCTGCGTCAACGCCAAATTTGGATATATAAACAAGAACGAATTCTCAAAACCTCAGAGTTGCAACAGTCTCCTGATTTCATTGATAGCAGTTCGGAGCAGGGGCATTCATTGGGCAGTGGGCCAGCAAGCTGTTGAAAGCGTACAAGGCTCATATTGAACTTATGCAGATGAAACTTGAGGATATATATCAGTTTTTTCAAAATCCTCCGCCGACTTATTTATGTCAGGAATTAGCAGTGTGTTATATCCTGTCAGTCTTGTTAGGCGGAGAATCTTACGGAACAGAGCTGATGCAGAGACTGTCCATTGAATACCCACCCTACCGGCTTTCTGATACCATCCTCGATAGCGCACTCGATTTTCTCGAAGCCGAAAATGCGCTCGTCGGTTACTCAAAGAAAGTCACTGGGCGCGGACGACCCCGGCGGATGTATATGGTTGCCTCAGACTGGCTAATACCTGCTGCTGAGCTAGCAACTTTTTGGCACGAGTACACGAAGTTAACAATTAAAAGTAACCATTAGTTGAATCCTGTCCCCAGCTAGAGTAAGCGATCGCTTGCCACTGGCGCACTTCTGGGTCATGGGGCAGACGTTGAGCTAAGCTTTCAACCAGTGCGATCGCCTCTAGAAATCGAATATATTTCAGTAACTGCTGAAACTCCTTATAGGAACGCCACTTGAGCTGTTGTTCAGTTTGTGAAAGCTGGGGAGCATTTGGCGTGGGCTTCTCCTTGCGTGTTACTTTTGTTGCCGGTGGTTGCCGCCCTTGCACCCCAGTATCCTGATGCCCAAGTGGTTCAGGCTTGCTTGGGTTTTCCAGTTATGTGAGTTTTTTGCACCACGGTCGCAAGCAGCTTGTATGCCTCCGTCAAGGCAATAAACTTATCCTTGGCTGGTTGATCAGCTGGTTAGCTATCATTAGGGGGGAGGGGGAGAGGG
>CAXUIG010000118.1:0-18562 GCA_964250845.1 uncultured bacterium
ACATCAGGTAATCTTTTACATTTATCACTTTACCATTACTATGCAGGAGTACCCAAGTTGTTTGAACGCTCTAGCATGAACGCATGGGAAGATGCAGATTTTGTGGCTGAGGTGGAACGTATTGGTCGTAAGAAGCTAGTCATTGCAGGTCTTTGGACTGAGGTGTGTGTGGCCTTCCCAACGATTCAGGCACTGGAAGCTGGATATGAAGTCTACGCCGTTGCTGATGCTTCTGGCGACATAAATACTATGTCTCATGACATGGCTATGCAACGGATAATTCAGGCCGGTGCAGTACCTGTGACCTGGCTGCAAGTGCTGCTGGAATTCCAACGCGATTGGGCGCGCCGAGAAACTTACAACCCAGTGATGGAAATTGTCAAAGAACATGCTGGAGCCTACGGAGCCGGAGTCGAATATGCCTACACCATGGTGCATGGTCAGCCTCCGAGCAACATTAAAGTGCCCGAATTAGCTCCTACTTAAGAGTAACTACTGATGTGTGTTTAACTTTTCCGGCAATTAGCGCTGTGGGGGAGGGCTATGACGTTTATGCGGTGATGGATGCCTCTGGCACAGTGAATCAGCAGGCTTTGTCTGCGTCGATGTTCCGCATGAGTCAGGTAGGTGTAAAGATCGCCAACACGAAAATGGTGATTGCTGAACTGTTAGCCGATTGGTCCAGCACTTTCGGAGTCCCCTTAGGCAAGCTATACGCCCAGCGCTTGCCGAATTTTGGTTTCATTGCGGCTCACCTGGATTATCAAGCTCAACAACAGCAGAAAGTTCCGGCATCTGTTTAGTGGCGCGATCGCGCTTAGTCAACTCGTCCGCTATCCATTTACTCATGTTTCTTAGGAGCCACTATAACGATTCACACTTTGCTAACCCCCGATAATTGCACTGTTATCTTCATTGATCGCCAACCTCAGATGACTTTTGGCGTGACCTCCATTGATCGCCAATTGCTGCTTTGCCCAAGGGGTCATTTTCAATCAAACTGATGAATCAAAGGATAAAAAATAGTGACCACTACTAACAATTTGCCCCCCGATCTGGCTGCCTTTCGCGATAGCTATGACCAGCTGTTTGGTTTGCTCCCACCACTGCCGGGAGCAAAATTCGATTCGATTGCCGATATCGACCCAGAGGCGTTGCGACTGGCGGAGCAACAACGTGCCCACGCATTCTACTCTGATGTATTCGATATTAAAACAACACAACTCATTCTGTTCGGGATGTTATTGCACGCTGGGGTGCCTGCTGCCAAATTCCACGCTTTAGCTGCGAGGCGTGCAGGTGCAAGTTGGTCAGAATTGCAAAAAGTTGGGGAGTTAGCGGCGGCGGCGGCGGCATCAGGTCCGATGAATAACAGCGGCTTTATTTTAAAGGAACTACGGGCAGACGAAGCAAAGTAAGGTCTATTAGTGCTAGCTTCTGATGAATGTGAATGGGTAACTGGACAAGTTATTCATGTTACGGGCGGCATGGCGTAGAAATACTTTAGGCACACAAAATAACAGGAACAAAAATGGCTGAAAATCTTCAATTTAAGCCCTTCAAGTCTGATGCCAAAGATGCCCCAGCTTACTGGTTGGCAGATATCCTATGGATCGTTCATGTGACTGGGGAACAGACGGAGGGGCGATACTCCGTGGTCGAACAATATATGCCCTATGGCTCTGGTCCACCGCCCCATGTTCACGCTTTTGAGGACGAGTCGTTCTACGTCTTTGAGGGTGAAATGACCTTGAATGTCGGAGGCGAAACTATTGTTCTGGGACCAGGCTCGATCGGGAACGTGCCGCGCAACACGGTTCATTCGTTCAAGGTCACCAGTCGCGAGGTCTGCCACGTCCTTAACTATTACACCCCGGCAGGGTTTGAGCAGGCGATCATTGGTTGTTCTCGACCAGCGGAATCAAGAACCTTGCCGCCGCAAGGTTTGGACGCGCCAGACTCGCCTCAGTTGGTACGGTTCTTTAACAATTACTGGATTTCACCCGCAGATTTACCTTGGGCGGTGCAAAAATTCGGTCGCCGTGCTTGATTGCACAAATCAGTCTGGCTCCTAGTTTCGTTAGCTAAAGCGCTTAGGCGTGCAATAAGGAAAGGATCTGCTCACATCAGTTAGGAGATAATAGTTGGACAATATCAACTCACCAATACCTTGTTTATCGTATAAAGGAGAAACTGCAATGGATAGTATCTACTACGACCGCCTGACAAAAGACAACTGCGCCATGCTGATGATTGACCATCAGACTGGCACAATGTTGGGAGTACAGGACATCAAACTGTCCGAGTTCCGCAGCAACGTGTTGGCACTGGCGAAAACAGCTAAGATGCACGACTTACCGACTATCCTCACTGCTAGTTTCGCCGAGGGACCGAATGGTCCGCTGATGGAAGAGTTAACTGCGATGTTTCCAGATGCGCCCACCATTTACCGCCCTGGACCGATCAGCGCCTGGGACGACCCCAACTTTGTCCAAGCGGTTGAGAAGACCGGACGCAAGAAACTTATTATGTCGGGCGTAACCACAGATGTCTGCCTGATGTTTCCAGCACTACAAGCAAAGGCGACAGGCTACGACGTTTATGCTGTGTACGACTGTTCTGGATGCTGGGATCAGATGTCGGAAATGATGTCTTGTATGCGGATGGTGCAGGCGGGAATTAAGGTCGTCAATTGGGCTGCCATCACTGCTGACCTGCAAGCCGACTGGCGGCGTCCTACAGCGGCAGGTACGCTGGACGTGTTTCACCAGCACCTACCTTTCTATAACTTCCTGTCCAACAACCAGAACGCTCTTAAAAATGGCATTCCTGGGCTAAACGCACCTAAATCCAACAGCGCTGGGTGAATTTAACCGAAAATTAGCTCAAATATGGAAGATTCTGATCCAAGCAATACAGAGCAAATAAAGGTAGATATAACAAAAACTGTAGGGCAAACGTCTGGAATATCCATTGGTTCTAGCAAAGTAGGAACACAGCAACCTAAGACACCAGATGCGCCGCGATCGCGGCGACTAATTTTGCTCATCTAGCATTGCCAATGCTATCGCCGCAGTCGAGAAAGCCAAAGCAACGATCGCCAACGCTCAGGCACAACTAGTGCAAGCCGAAGCCGACTTGCGCAAGACTCAAGCAGATTATAACCGTTACGCCACTCTTTACCAGCAAGGCGCGATCTCTGGATCACAACAGGATGCTTACAAAGCTTCGTATGAGGTGGACGTAGCCAAGCGCAACGCCGCTACCCAGCAAATCCGGCAAGCCCAAGCCGAACTAGTTGCGGCTCAAAAACAGGTAGCTAGTGCCCAATGTCAAAAAACAGAGGTCAAAATTCCCATCAAAAAAACCGATGCACAGGGGTTCTGAAGTTAAATTGCCTGCGCTAACTTTTTCCATTTCTAATACTGCTTAACCCAAAACCCAAGAAGTATTGGGATAAATTTCTGCCCGCTCATGAAGTTTTATAACGGAATTAAATATGTGTGGTTTTTAACTTATGAATATAACTAGATTGATTTGTTCAAGCACAAACAAGGCAATTGCGTTAATATCTTACTTAAAACCTGCTCTGGTGAGTGAATCACGGCATTAACAGCCTGAAAGGAGATTGATATGGTTACCATACCTTCTAATACCAACCCAACCTCAGATATTTCCAAGTTGATGAATAATCGTGTGGTTCTAATTACAGGAGCTAGCCGTGGAATTGGTGCCGCAACCGCTAAACTGTTCGCTCGTCAAGGTGCCGCGATTGGAGTCAACTACTACAGCAGTGAAGCGGCAGCTCAGCAGGTCGTGGATGAAATTATATCAAGCGGGGGCAAAGCTCTGGCAGTCAAAGCAGATGTAAGAGATCCGCAGCAGGTTGAAACAATGGTACAACAGGTTGTAGAGAAATTTGGCACGATTGATACCCTCATCGCTAACGCCAACGCTGCCTTTTTTGTGTCTTTGTTTGTCGATACTCCCTGGGAAGATTTTGAAGCCAAGTTGCTCGGAGAACTCAAAGCGACATTTTTTCCCTGTAGAGCAGTTGTTGCATCGATGATTGAACAGAAACGGGGTTGCATCATTGTGGTTAGCAGTAGCACGTCTCGAACGTCCAGCGAAGGTCTTTCTGCCCACAGTACTGCCAAATCTGCCTTGGATGCTTTCGTCAGAAGCCTTGCCCTCGAATTAGGTCCGCAAGGGATTCGGGTCAACGCCGTAGCACCAGGATTGACCCTCACTGATGCTACGGGATGGTTGCCCCAGCAGGCGAAAGATGCTGCTGCACAGCAGGTACCCTTGCGAAGAAATGGGCTGCCAGAGGATGTTGCAGGTGCGATTTTACTATTAGCCTCGGAGGAAGCGAGATTTATTACTGGAACTTATTTACCTGTGAGTGGTGGGGTTCAAATGCTTTGAGTTAGAAGCTATTTTGACATGATTCAATATGTCCAGCAACAGGCTAACAGTTTTGTTAGAGGTCAGAAGCCTCAGAGGTGATTTATAAATTACTTCTTAAGAGGTGAGACGATTAAGCATGAGTCGTATCATTGCGGCATAAATCATGGAGTCACTAACTTCTGGCAATAATTCATAATATGAAATTAAACGCCGACAACGTCCTGACCACCCAAAAGTGCGTTCAACTACCCAACGTCTAGGTAACACTTCAAACCCTTTGGAATTGCGGTTAACAACTTCGATAGAGGGTGTCAAGAATGCGGTGAGTTGCCTGATAAATGGATTCCAACTCCTCAGGGGTAATGCAGTAGGGGGGCATGACGTAGAGCGTGTTGCCCAGAGGACGCAGCAGAAACCCTGATTCGAGAAATCTGGTTTTCAGGATGGAGGCGATCGCATTAAAGTAACCACTGGCGCTGTCTGTCTTTAAGTCCATTGCAGCGATCGTCCCACAGATGCGAACTCTTTCCAGCCTGGGATGGTCTCGTAGCCACTTGTCTATATAATGCCGGTGCTGCACCTCCATGCCTCGATAGGCATCTGGGTTTTGTTCCAGCAGTGCTAGCGAGGCAAGCCCTGTAGAACAGGCGAGGGGGTTGCCAGTGTAGGAATGACCGTGATATAATGCCTGGGATGGGTCATCTTGGTAAAAGGCTTGATAAATCTCTTCTGTTGCCAGGGTCACTGCCAGCGGCAGACAACCGCCTGAGAGTCCCTTCGACAAACAGAGCACATCCGGTGTAGTGGCTGACTTGAGGCAGGCGAACAACTCGCCTGTGCGACCAAAGCCTGTCATTACTTCGTCATAAATCAACAGCACACCAGACTGACGAGCAAGCTGTGCCAGCGCCTGCAAGAATTGAGGGCGACACATTTTCATGCCGCCAGCTCCCTGAACTAGGGGTTCGATGAAAATTCCGGCATAGCGATCGCCCCGCTGCTTCAGCAAATATTCAATCTTTTCCAGTACTTGCGCCTCTTTCGCTTCCACCTCAGCGTCATTCTCAAAGGTGGCAGGGAAAGGAACCATTTCCGTGTCAAACATCAGGGGGTGAAACTGTTGGAACCACGGAGAACCCCTGCCAATGGACATCGCCCCTACCGTATCGCCGTGATAGCCTCCTTCAAAACTAATGAAGGTGGTGCGCTCAGACTCTCCCCGGTTCCGCCAGTACTGGTACGCCATCTTTAGCGCCACTTCAACCGCAGTGGAACCATTGTCAGAAAAGAACACCCGTGTCAGAGCAGCAGGCAGATGAGCAAGCAGTTTTCGAGCCAGTTGTTCCGCAGGCTCATGGGTAAATCCGGCAAAGATGACGTGTTCCAGTTGCTGTGCCTGGTGGTAGAGCGCTTCTGCTAAAGCCGGATGACTATGTCCATGAATTGTCACCCACCAACTTGAGATGCAGTCCAGGATTATTCGTCCATCTTCCAGTTCCAGCATGACACCTTTCCCCTTCACCACCTTCAGCGGTGGAGGAGCCGTTTTCATTTGAGTGTAGGGTTGCCAGATTGGGGAATTCATCTTTACCTCAGTTTTGAGTCCGTAATAAGTCTAGCTGAGGCTTGCCAGGTAAGCTCGCCAACCGCCGAAGTGGGAAATTTCTGGCGCATTGACAACGGCATAGGATTCACACAGGAAGCCTTTGACTGCTTCATCATTTTCCAACACTAGCGTGCCAATGCCCAGGGGTGGAGGAATTTTGGTAACAAAGCGCCCAAAGCCTGCGACAGGCAACTCCCACACTTCCACCTCGATCGCACTTCCCTTGTTATCCAATTGCCGCACTAATCCGGGCTTGGGGATGGCTCCTTCTGTGAGGGCGTAGAGCCGGTAGATCGGGCTAGTGCGGCAGGCACGAACCATAATTCCCTGCTCTTGGGTGAGTTGATAGTTGAGAGACTCTCCCGTTAAGTGTGCGCCTACCACAGCGATTTTGACTCGTTCTTCCGATGAGGATTCGGTTGAGAATGACATCGGCGTTACGGCAATGGCTGAAATTGGGATACGGGTAGCTCCTAATGTTCCTCCTATGTGAGTCTGGAAGGCAGCACCGAGACGACAGAGCAGGGATTCGTGCCACGCAGGTGCAATTAGAGTCAAACCAGTGGGCAGTCCGTTGCGTTGAAAGCGATTGGGCACCGACAGAGCACACAGATCAAGCAGATTGACGAAGTTGGTGTAGATGCCCAGATTGCGATTCAGGGAGATCGGCTCGGCTTCCACCTCTGCGACTGTGTAGATGGTGGGTGTAGTCGGGACTGCCATAATGTCCATTTTTTGCCATTGGGCTTCAGTTTGACGCTTGAGCGCGGCAAGGCGATACATGCCCTGAAAGGCAGAAACTGCATCGTATTGGCTCGCCCCACTTATAATCTGGCGCACTACAGGATGAACGGCGTCGGGCTGACGCTTGAGAAAATCTCCTATCGCTGCCAGTCGTTCTGCAACCCACGCACCTTCGTATAGCAGCGGTGCCGTATCGGCAAAGGGTTGAAAGTCGATGGTGACAATCTGGCATCCCAGGGTTTTCAGCTCGGCGATCGCTGCTCGGTAGCATTCCTGGGCATCGACGTTATTGCAGAAATTCAGATACTCATCCGCCGGAATCCCCACCCGTAATCCTGTGATTTCGCGCCGGGTCGTTGCCTCTGCCCCACGAGAAAACGGATCTTCAACATCATAACCACTCGCCACCTGCAACACCAACTCCGCATCGGCACAGGTGAGGGCAAACACCGACACACAATCCAGACTCCGCACAGCTGGCACTAATCCCCGTGTGCTGACTAGTCCACGAGTGGGTTTGAGTCCAACAATATTAGTGAAGGCAGCGGGCACGCGCCCCGATCCAGCCGTATCCGTACCAAGAGCAAAACTGACTAGTCCGACTGAGACGGCTACTCCTGATCCGGCACTGGAGCCACCGGGCAGGTAGTCTGGATTAAATGGATTGCGACAGACCCCATAAGGTGTGCGCGTTCCCACCAAGCCTGTCGCAAACTGATCCAGGTTTGTCTTGCCAATCGGAATCGCCCCCGCAGCACACAACCGCTCAACTACGAAAGACGATCGCTGTGGTACATAAGCAAATGCCGGACAGCCTGCCGTTGTTGGGACACCTGCCCAATCCAGATTGTCTTTGATGGCAAAGGGCACACCATACAGCGGCAGTTCAGGGTTACGCCTGTGCAATGCTCTGGCGCGTTCCAGCGAGTCGGCGATCGGTGCCAAGTAGATCCATACTGCCGGGTCAGCATAACGCTCAATCCGATCATACACCTGAGTTACCACGGCTTCTGGAGTTGTCGCCCCCGTCCGGTAGCGGTGAGTCAGCGATCGCAAATCTAGACTTTCAAAGTCATCCATTCTCACATTCCCTCCCTATCCCACCAGACAACACGCCCTGACACAAAAGCGCGTAACTGCTCATTCGGTAGCCGCACTAACAAGCGACCACTCGCATCAATCCCAGCCGCCTGACCGGAAATCTGTTCTCCCGCCAATTCCAAACTGATATCACGATTCAACAGCGCATCGCGGTGACGCAACTCTGGGAGGAATGCGGCTAACCCAGAGGATTCGGGTGAATCATTAGGCTTGGAAATGATTTCGCTCACCTTTACCAGATAATGCTGCAGTCGCTCAAGTAGCGGTAACTCTTCTGGCACCACACTGGAGATCTGATGCAGACTCACAGCATTGCCAACCAGGTCTGCGTCTAATCCAGCCTGGGTAAAGTCAGCACAACGGTTGAGTCCGACCCCCACAACGACGCGAGCCATGCCACGACTGTTACCGGAACCTGCCTCGCACAAAATTCCTGCCAGTTTGCGTCCTTGGAGCAACACATCGTTAGGCCACTTTAGGCGCAGCATTCCCTGCTGAACCCGAAGCAAGTCCTCAACGGCATAAATCACCGCTAACCCTGCTGCCAAACTCAGTCCAGGTAACTGCGCCGTAGGTAAGCGCTCAAGCACAAAACTTGCCGTCAGCACACCGGGAGGAGCGTACCAGGTGCGCCCATGTTGACCCCGCCCAGCCGTTTGTTGGCGGGTGAAGACCACATCCCCGTGACCTAGTTCCGCCGTGTGGGCGATCGCCCAGGTGTTGGTGCTGGGACAGCTTTCTAACCAATGCAGCTTGTACACAGCAGCTAGACTACGGCTAGAGCCTCTTGCCCGTGTTTCCGTAGTAGCTCCATCAGTTCATCTCGATAGTCATGGAACGTGGAGTGGCGTTTAACCGTGTTAGTGCGATTGGGAAGATTGACATTGATCACCTTCCGCACCGTACCCGGACGGGCACCCAAAGCAAAGATGCGATTTGAGAGGAAAACAGCTTCCTCGACATCATGAGTAATCATGAAAATGGTGATACCCGTGCGCTGCCAGAGATCGAGCATGAATTCGTGCATTGATTCTTTAGTGTGGACATCTAACGCGCCAAACGGTTCATCCATTAATAGCATCTTCGGTTCAGACACGAGGGCACGGGCGATCGCAACTCGTTGCTTCATGCCGCCCGATAATTCCTTCGGCAGTGCTTTACCAAAATTAGACAATCCCACCACACTCAGATAGTAGCTGGCTTGTTCGCGCCGTTCCTTCTTCGGTACGCCTTGCAACTTCAGTCCAAACTCGGTATTTTCCTGTACACTCAGCCAGGGGTAGAGCGTGTAGTGCTGGAACACCATACCGCGATCGGGTCCCGGTCCCGTGACGCGCTTGCCATCAATCTTGACTTCTCCAGTCGTCGGGCTATCCAGTCCGGCAATTTGCCGCAGTAGGGTAGACTTGCCCGAACCCGATGCGCCCACCGCGCAGATAAATTCGCCTTGCTCGATCGCCATGTTGATGTCTTTCAGAACAACTAGGGTTCCTTGCTTGGTCGAGAAGTGCTTGTTGAGGTTGTCGATTTGCAGAAACATCGGTTAAATTTCCGTAGGTATGGGTAGTAATTAGTAATCCGTTATCGTTTCTGACTTGCCCACTTACAGGTAACTTGTAGGACGTACTGGAAGAGCAAGTCAAATGCCAGCCCGATCACCCCAATCACAATTAGCCCGACAAAAATTTCATCGGTTTTGAGGAAGCGACCCGCTACGCTGATCCGACGACCTAAGCCTTCGTTTGCGGCAATCAGTTCTGAGACGATTACCAGTTGCCATGCAGCAGCCAAGTTAATTCGGCAAGCGTCCAGGATTCCGGGCAATACGTGCGGTAGAATCACTTGAGTCAGGGTTTCCCAGCGATTTCCTCCCAACATGTAGGTGGCTTCAATCAGGTCTTTGGGGACGAACTTTACCGTATCCATCACCATCAGCGAGTTGAAGAAAAATACCCCGATGAAGATGAGGGTAATTTTGGGTTCTTCGCCAATGCCCAAGTAAAGGATTAACAGGGGGATAAAGGCAGGAGCAGGCATGTACCGCATCAAGCCGAAGATGGGTTCGAGCAAAGCGCGAATACTCGGAAAACTGCCCATTAGCACGCCAACGGGAATGGAAAGAAGGGCGGCGAATAGGAACCCCACTCCAACTCGCCACAGACTCGCTACCGTGTCTTTCAGGAGTTCACGGGTGCTCCATAGTCTTCCAAAGGCTTCTAGCACCTTACTGGGTGATGGCAAAAACTTGGGATCTATGTTGCCGAATGTTGTCACCACCCACCACAGCAGCAATGGCAATCCAATTGAGGTAATTACCAATGCGGTATTGAGCGGTTTGGGAATGTCTTCAGCAAGTCGCCAGAAAACGGTGGGACTGATGGTTTTAGGTTTGAGCAGCGATTGAATTGAGCGCGGACTACCGCTTTGGTTCATGGTTCAGTTTTAGGGGGGGGTAGTTGGTATTTAAGACTTCTTGGCTTTCTCGGCGTAGGCTTTCACGAAGCGATCGTCGAATAGCTTGCTAAGATCTGGTGTGGTTTTAGCCAGACCTACTTTGGTAAGGAATTTACTCATTTCCCCTGCGGCAAATGGCAATGAGGTCATATCATTGCCCGGTTGGAAGGCTTTCAAGTTTTCCTCGATAGTGAAGAGCCGAGTGCCGTCGGCATATTGTTTGTATTCGTCAACGCTAACGCCTGCGCGTTTCGCCATGATTTTGTATGCCTGTTCTCGATTTTTCGTCGTGTAGTCCAACGTGGCAAACCAGGAATCTACCATTGCTTGCACCTGAGCGGGGTTTTTCTCCACAAACTTGCGCGAGAAGACCAAGTGATCGGAAATCGCACCCGGAAAATCTTTGGAACTGAAGAGTTCCTTACTGCCCGGACGCTTCAATGCCTGAGTTGTGAATGGAGCGAACACTGCCGTCGCATCAACTTGCCCTGCCACAAATGCAGCGGCGGCTTTGCCAGTTTCTAACGGCACAAACTTAATATCCTGTGGCGATAAGCCTGCTTTCTTTAACCCCTGAAGCAACAAAAAGTGATCTACGGTGCCTTCCTCGGCGGCGACTTTTTTCCCTTTCAAGTCCGCGATGGAGTTGATTTCCTTTGGGACAATCACCTTGTCATTGCCCGTGGAGTTGTCGTTTACCAGGACAATCACCTGATCTGCACCACCGGAGATGGAACTCACTGTGTCGCCCAAGGTTTGGCTGTTGGCATCGATTTGTCCGGCAGTCAGCGTGCTGATCGATTCTAGATAGCCATCAAACCACTTCAGATTGACTGGAATTTTGTTTGCCTCAAAGATCTTTTGTTCTTGGGCAACTTCCCACGGGAACCAACCGGGCCACGCACTGAATCCCAAACGAACAGAACCGACACCGGCTGAAGAGGCAGTATCCATTTCATTCGTGGTTTTGATGTAGATTGCCGGGTTGGTGCAGCCAACCACAAAAGTCAGTGTAATTATAAACAAAATGCAGTAGGATAGGGGCGATCGCAGCTTCATAACGATCCTTCTAAGGAGCTTAAATACGAGGTATCTGGGATATTTTCGCCAATGATTGAAATCGAAAGCTCAATCAAGCCTGAATTTGTAACATAAAAGCCCAGAAGAAAACGTTCAGCTTTGTTTCGCTGAATTTTCTCCCGGGCTTTTCTCCCGCCGTGTAGCTAGCACTGTATCTGACAATCGATGTCAAATCGGCTAGCCTGCTTCTCTTGGACCAGCACTTGGATAGGGCTGAGGAGCACTCTTTCAAGACTCAACTGCAACACCCAAATCGGAACCCTAGAAGCAAATTTAGCTTTCTATACAAGCTAATTACATAGGCTAACAACAGCTCAATCGGCAAACTGTATTGCATGCTACAATTAACTAGGGAACTTGGTTATATTATCAACTAATAAAAAGTATTTTATGATACTTTTTATTTTAGTCAGTGTGCTAGATGTAGATATAAGTCTTCGGACTTATGATCGAAAGAATCCTAACCTATAGTCTTTGATTTAGGTCGATTGGGTTCAATAGTAATAAGCTTCTAGGGTTCCGGTTGAGTGAATAAATCACTCAACGGCTGGTCCGAGAGAAGCAGCCGATTTTAAGTGCTCCCTATGTTTGGGAAGGCTGAATCGGTCACACGGCGGGAAAAAAGCCCGGGAGAACCATGCAGTTTTGAGCAACTGATGGTGAACTCCTGGGCTTTGTTATTGGAGTCAGTTAGTTTTCTAATCCCAATCAAGGCTCAAACTTCTGGCAATTTGTGAAGTGATTGTCTAACTGTAACTGGAGGATTGTATGGTACAAACAGCGTCTACTCACCCGAATGCTCAGATCAACACTAGCTTAGTGCTCCTAGAGGATGTCGTTCCGGGTGGCTCTTACTGGTATGGCGCGATCAAAAGGGGAAATACCCTGCGTGTGACCGATTTGGAAGGCTCTCAGGGTGTATCTATGCTCTGCTACAACGCAGACAACCTGATCGAGCGCTACAACGCGGCTGACACGGGTAAGATCCAGTTCAACATCTTTCTGAAGAAAGGGATGGTGCTGTACTCCGATATGGGGCGCATTTTGATGTCCATCACCGAGGATACGTCCGGTTATCATGACACCCTGTCTGGATGCAGTAATGCTGCGGACAACGAAGCAAAATACGGTCCCGGAGACTGGAAAAACTCACGGGATAACTTCCTGCGGGCACTAGCAAAAAATAACATGGGCAAGAAGGACATTATGCCCAACCTCAACCTGTTTAGCCGCGTTGCCATCGAACGCGACGGTAAGATGGTGTTTGTAGAAGGGTGTCAGCCTGGTAGCTTTATTGACCTGCGGGCAGAGATGAACGTGTTAGTGATTCTCTCCAACTGTCCACATGTGCTGCATACCAGTAAAGTATACGATCCGAAGCCAATTCAAGTCACCGTTTGGAAATCTCCCTCACCCGCACCGGATGATCTGTGCCGCACGGCTAATCCTGAAGTGGTTCGCGGCTTCACCAACACCGATGCTCTGTTTGCTCAGTCATGACATACGCGGCACATTTATAATTAGGAGAATGAAATCATGGTTGCAACCTTACAAACTGAACTCGATCCTCAAAAAGCAATTTACGACTACGTTCTGCCCGCCAGAAAACCCTGGGCTCGCGTGCTCAAAAAAGGACAGATTCTCCGCATTGTCGATCTTGGTGGTAACCAAGCGGTGGATTTTCTCGTTTACAACGCCGACGATGTAACGGAGCGCTACAGTGCTGCTGATACGATTATCCGGCAGGGAAATATTTTCCTGACTACTGGAAGTCAACTGATTTCGAATGAGGGAGGGGTGATTATGACTATCCTCAACGACACCTGTGGACGACATGACACTTCAGGTGGCGCGTGTAGCTGTGAAAGTAACTCAGTCCGCTTTGGACTCGACAAGAAATATCAACATGCCTGTGTTGAGAATTTCTTGGCAGCGATCGCTCCCTACGGCATGGGCAAACGCGATCTAGTCAGCAACATCAACTTCTTTATGAATGTCCCCGTAACCGAGGACGGCACTCTGGAGATTGTGGACGGCATCTCTGATCCAGGCAGCATTGTAGATCTACGCGCCGAGATCAACGCTCTGGTTGCAATCTCCAATTGCCCTCAGGTGAACAATCCCTGTAACGCCTACAATCCCACCCCGATCCAGTTGATGGTTTGGGATAGTAAATAGCATTTAGCACTAATGAGACAGCACCGATGTTTAACAAAATTTTGATTGCGAATCGGGGTGAAATCGCCTGCCGCATTATTCGAACCTTGAATCGCCTGAATATTGCCTCTGTTGCTGTTTACTCGGAAGCGGATGTCCACGCGCAGCATGTAGCAATGGCAACAGAAGCTGTTGGGATTGGGGCTGCTCTTGTTGCTGAAAGTTATTTACGCAGCGATCGCATTCTGGAAGCAGCGCGGCAAACGGGGGCAGAGGCGATTCATCCCGGCTATGGATTTTTGAGTGAAAATGCCGAATTTGCAGAAGCTTGCACCAGAGAAGGAATAGTTTTTATCGGTCCTACGCCAGAGCAGCTGCGGCAGTTTGGACTCAAGCATACGGCGCGGGAATTGGCATTCCAAAACCAAGTACCGCTGTTGCCGGGAAGTCAATTACTGGAAAGTCTGGAGCAGGCGCAGCAGGAAGCACGTCAGATCGGTTATCCGGTGATACTCAAGAGCACGGCGGGAGGTGGCGGGATTGGAATCCAGGTGTGCCTCGGTGAAGAGGCTCTGGCACAATCGTTTGAAAAAGTGCAACGCCTGAGTCAGGCTAATTTCAAGCAGAGCGGCGTGTATTTGGAGAAATACATTCAAACGGCTCGACATATTGAAGTGCAAATCTTCGGCAACGGCAAAGGGAATGTGGTTGCACTGGGTGAGCGAGATTGTTCGGTGCAACGCCGGAATCAAAAGGTGATTGAAGAAACTCCGGCTCCAGGAATTCATGATGCTCTGCGACATCAATTGTATGAATCAGCAGTGCGCCTTGGTGGAGCCGTCAATTATCAATCGGCTGGAACAGTCGAGTTTGTCTTTGATGTTGAAACCCAACAGTTCTACTTTTTGGAAGTGAACACGCGCTTGCAAGTAGAACATGGGGTGACGGAATTGGTGAGCGCAATTGACCTAGTGGAGTGGATGGTGAAGCTGGCATCGGGAGATTTGTTTCCACTCGAAAGCTATCACCATCAACCTCAAGGGCATTCCATCCAAGTGCGTATTTATGCGGAGGATGCTAACAAAAACTTCCAGCCTAGTTCCGGGACCTTAACTGCCGTAGCGTTTCCCGAAACCGTCCGCTGCGATACCTGGATTGAAGCCGGGATGGAAGTAACGCCATTTTACGACCCGTTGCTCGCGAAACTGATTGTGCATGGGGAGAACCGGGAAACTGCGATCGCCCACCTTAAATCTGCTTTGAATCAGTCCCAAATTGCCGGAATTGAGACGAACTTGGACTTCCTGTCACAGGTCATCGACAATGACAATTTCATCCAGGGCAAAATTAGCACCCGTTTCCTGAGCACTTTTGAGTATAAGCCACCCACAATCGATATTTTGGAACCTGGCACCTTCACCACTATCCAGGACTATCCGGGGCGCATCGGCTACTGGGATATTGGCGTTCCACCGTCAGGACCGATGGATCACCTGGCATTTCGGTTAGGGAATCGAATTTTGGGCAATCCCGAATCGGCAGCAGGGTTGGAATGCACGGTTATGGGGCCAACTCTACTATTCAATTACGATACCATGATTTGCCTCACTGGTGCAACTATGAAAGCCACCCTGAATGGGCAAACCGTCCCCTTCTGGACGGCAGTGCCTGTAAAGGCTGGCAGCACCCTCAAACTCAAGGCGATTCAGGGTCACGGCTACCGCACCTACCTCAGTGTCAAACACGGGTTTGACGTACCCGATTACCTGGGTAGCCTTGCTACCTTTACCCTGGGAAAGTTCGGAGGACACGCCGGACGTACATTGAGAACTGGAGATGTATTGCGACTGAATCGGGGAATAGGAGATAGGGAACAGAGTGATTGTCCGGCTCAACTGATTCCCCAATACACAAACGAATGGGAGATTGGAGTTCTCTATGGTCCTCACGGTGCGCCGGATTTCTTCACAGAAGAAGATATTGAAATGTTCTTCTCAACGCGCTGGAAAGTGCATCATAACTCGGCGCGAACGGGGGTACGCCTAATCGGTGCCAAACCCAAGTGGGCACGTCCCGATGGCGGTGAGGCGGGATTGCATCCGTCAAATATTCACGACAATGCTTATGCGATTGGTACAATTGATTTCACGGGCGACATGCCGATCATTCTCGGTCACGACGGTCCGAGTCTCGGCGGCTTCGTTTGTCCGGCAACAATAGTCCAAGCCGAACTCTGGAAAATTGGACAACTCAGACCCGGCGACACCATCCGCTTCTTGCGCCTCACCTTCGCCCAAGCCCTACAACGTGAGTTGGAACAAGATCGAATAATTGCGACTCTACAGGCGATCGCTAGATCAGAACAAAAGAGTGAGCGATCGCTCCCTACACTCTACGATTGCCCCATCCTCCACCAAATTACTGAATCTCCCGGTCAAATTGCTGTCACCTACCGCCAGTCGGGAGACAAGTACCTGCTGATTGAATACGGTTCGCTAGTGCTCGATCTCAACCTGCGCTTCCGAGCCCATGCGCTAATGGAGTGGATGCAGGCGAATCAGCTGCCAGGAGTTTTGGATCTCACGCCTGGGATGCGATCGCTGCAAATACACTACGACAGCCGTATCCTGCCCCTTCAGGAATTACTCAGCACCCTGATTGGTGCAGAGCGAGAACTGCCTACGATTGAGGATATGGAGGTGCCCACCCGGATTGTGCATCTACCTCTGTCTTGGGAAGATGAATCAACGCTGCTGGCGATTCAGAAATACATGCAGTCCGTGCGCCCCGATGCGCCTTGGTGTCCTAGCAATATTGAATTCATCCGACGCATCAATGGGCTAGACAGCGTTGAGCAAGTCAGGGAAATTGTCTTGAATGCCAGCTACCTGGTGATGGGATTGGGGGATGTCTACCTGGGCGCACCCGTGGCTACACCACTCGATCCGCGCCATCGTCTAGTCACTACGAAATACAACCCTGCCCGAACTTGGACACCTGAAAATGGTGTTGGGATTGGGGGTGCCTATCTTTGCATCTATGGCATGGAAGGTCCGGGAGGCTACCAGTTTGTCGGACGCACCGTGCAGGTTTGGAATCGCTACAAGCAAACCGCTGATTTTCATCCAGGTAAACCGTGGCTATTGCGCTTTTTTGACCAAATCCGGTTCTACCCCGTCTCGGCAGCAGAACTCCAGCGCTACCGAGAAGCCTTCCTTCAAGGTAAGGTGAAATTGGATATCCAGTCAGAAACCTTTAGCCTCAAACGCTATAACGAATCCCTGCGCTCAATTGCTGAGGAAGTGGCAGCATTCAAAGCCAAACAGCAAGCAGCCTTTAATGCTGAACGAGAACGTTGGGCAGCGGCAGGAGAATTTGCCCGTCAGACTGAACAAGTGGATCAAGACTCATCTCAGGATACGGCTGAATCTTTGCTCGAGCTTCCCCCCAACACTGAAGCCGTTGTTGCCCACGTTGGCGCTAATGTTTGGCAAGTGCTGGTGAAACCGGGCGATGTAGTTAGTGAGGGCGATCGCTTAGTCATCCTGGAAGCGATGAAAATGGAAATTGCTGTTACTGCTGATGTTGCTGGAACCGTGATTGATGTGTTCTGCACCCAGGGACAAATGGTGTCTGCCGGACAAGTGCTTTTAGCCGTACAAGTGGAACACCACCAGTGATGCGAGCCAGTCCGATTCCGTAGCGCGGGTGTAGGGTGTGGGCACAAACTCTATCCCTACACCCCACACCCCACACCCCGTTCTCGGTCAGAAGCTATTTCGCCGATTCGAGATCACTTTTTTCTTAACCACGCCGTCCCCTTAGATTTACGGAGGTATCCAGCAATGCAAATCCAACTGAAACAACTAGATTTACGCCCAGGGGAGCGGGTGTCACTGCGCAACATTAGCTGGGATGAGTTTGAACAAATTTTGCAGGAGCTAGGCGATGAGCGTGGAACCAGAGTTGCTTATTACGAAGGGATACTAGAAATTATGGCCCCGATGGCGGGACATGAAAGAAGCAAAAGTATTATTAGGAGCCTGGTAGAAATTATTCTGGAAGAGCTAGATATTGAGTTTGACCCTTTGGGTTCCACCACCTTCAAGTGTAGAAGTGTGAAAGCCGGTATTGAGCCTGATGAGTGTTTCTACATTCAGAACGAAGCGGCTGTGCGCGGGAAAAAGAGGATAGATCTGAACATAGACCCACCACCTGATTTGGCTATTGAAATTGACGTGACTACTGATTCACAGACAAAGAAGAGCAGTTACCAAGCTTTGGGCATACCTGAACTTTGGATTTATGATGGAAGTAAGCTACGAATCAACGTACTGCAAGAGGGTAAGTATGTTGATTCCGACAAAAGCCAGGTTTTCCCCAACATACAAGTGGTTGAACTAATTCCTCGATATGTTGCACTTTCACAAGAGCGAGGAAGGAATGTGGCGGTGAAAGCATTTCGGGCTTGGTTGGCGATGGAGTTGCAAAAGTAATCAAGTGGATTGGGCGATCTTAATTGGAAAGATTGCCTGGTTCGGGTTCATGGATCGGGTGTCAGTGGCGAGTTCCTCTAACCTCAGTCTGGCTAAGTCTGGCTGGAGAGTTTTTGCTGGATAGCTGCTATTGCATGAGCTTCCCAATCTGGATCGTCAGGCTCAATCACAATAGCCCTGCCGGACTCATGCAGCTTATCCATATAGGCATGGAAAGCTCCATTGTCATCCCGATCCTCTAAGAAATAGGCTTTAACTTGGTTCAGGGTCATAGCTTCAAACTTGCTCATGCAAAGCCTCCATCACGTCTGATTTTAAACTCAAGTGTCTCTGTGCGTCCAGCTAGAACAAACAGATTTCTCGTGCGCTCGTCTAACCGTATAACGTGGATGCGTTGGAACATCAAGTTTGTTAGGGTGTGGCAAAGCTCGTATAACTTCCTTAATTGTGCCTGGGTTGGCTCGTAAGCGTTCAGGGGGGGGAAGTGGTCGCTGTGGAATTGACCCCCGGTTCT
>CAXUIG010000119.1:0-18303 GCA_964250845.1 uncultured bacterium
CCCCCTCTCCCCCTCCCAAATACTAGGAGATGTAAATTGAATGCTGAGCAACTTACAAGTTGTAGATTGCAAAACTCTGTGGTTTGATTGTCAATTCCTGATCCGGTTCCAAACTTTTAGGCAATGTCGCTCCAGGACCCATCCACTCGGTATCAGAAGAATCCAAAATCTTTTGCCAGTTCCCACTCGGCTGAGTAGGCGTAAAAGAAACATCTTTCTGATTGAAGTTCATAATGCAGAATATCTGGCTGGCATCACTCCATCGATGCAGGAACAGGAGTTTATCTGCTTCCAGGCTGGACACTTCTAGATTTTGCTTGTCGAGGTTTTTCAGGGCGGGAATTGTCCGACGTAATTGAATTAAATGGCGGTAAAGTTCAAGCAGAGCTTTATGCTTCCCTTCTTTTCGCTTTTCCCATTTCAGTTGAGACTTAAGCGATGTTTCAGGACTCTGTGGATCTTGAAACTCTCCTTCCAGATGAAAGTGTTTAAATTCTTCCTTCCTTCCCTTTCTAACCGCTTCAACTAAATCAGGGTCCGTGTGACTAATAAAGTAGAGGAAAGGGGAATCTTCACCGTACTCCTCACCCATAAAAAGCAGTGGGATGTTAGGCGAAAGTAATAGGGCACCGGCAGCTAATTTCAGGGCTTCAAAGGAAACTAGTTGGGATAACCTCTCACCCAGCATTCGATTGCCTATCTGATCGTGATTTTGGGCGGCAATGACGAATTGGTGGCCTGGTAGGTCTTTAGCATCGCTACCATGATACCGTTGTCTGTTGGCGGCATATTTCCAGGAGTAAACAAAGCTTTCTTTGAAGGCGAGCGCTAGATCTTCACACTTGCCGAAATCCTGGTAATATCCCAACTGCTCGCCGGTAAGCAATGTGTGAAGTGAGTGATGGAAATCGTCACTCCACTGGGCATCCATGCCATGCCCACCCGAATCGCGATCGCGAATCACACGGACATCATTTAAATCGCTTTCGGCAATCAAATAAAGTTTCCTGCCTGACTGGTTGGAAAGTGCGGCAACGCTTTCTCCTAGTTCATGTAGGAAGTGTTTAGCCCCCAGATCGTAAATGGCATGGATAGCATCTAAGCGCAGGGCATCAATGTGATAATTCTGGAACCAGTACAAGGCGTTTTGAATAAAGAAATTACGGACAGTGTCACTGCGTGCATCATCAAAGTTAACCGCACTGCCCCAAGGTGTTTTATACGTTTGCGTAAAGTAGGGGCCAAAGTCACTGATGTAGTTCCCTTCTGGGCCAAAGTGGTTGTAGACGACATCGAGAATCACCGATATACCATGCTGGTGACACGCATCGACGAGTCGCTTTAATCCTTCCGGCCCGCCATAGGAATTCTGCACCGCAAAGGTATAGGCTCCATCATAGCCCCAGTTGCGATCGCCTGGAAATTGAGCAACCGGCATAATTTCAATCGCATTGACACCCAGCTCATACAACTCACTGAGTCGGGGAATGATTGCCTCAAAGGTGCCTTCCGGAGTAAAAGTGCCGACGTGCAGTTCATACATGATCGTGGCTTCCAGGGGAATGCCAGACCACTGGGTGTCATTCCAGCTCATAGCGCTGTGATCGACTACCTGAGAAGGACCATGTACACCCTCTGGTTGCAAGTGCGATGCCGGATCAGGTCTTTCCGTAGCCCCTTCGAGCTTATAGAAATAGAGCGTTCCTGGCTCAATGCCTTCAGCCGTTACTTGCCAGTACCCCCACTCATTTTGTTCCATGGGGAGAAGGCGCTTTTCGGGAGAAAGGATCTGTACAGCTACCTCTTTGAGCTCAGGTGCCCAAACGGTAAATGCACAGTTACTGTTACCGAGATAATCAGATCCAATTTTCACCTTGAATCAGGCTTGCTCCTATGCCATAGGTTTTTAAGGACTTCCCGGTTTAAAGCTTCTCAAAACGAACTGGCTTAGATCTGGCGGGAAATTGTGTTGATATTACCTGTTTGAGCCAGCGGAAGTCTCTTTCTCTGGAGAGAATTTTTGCCCAGAGGTCGAGGCTTCATTTGGTTGCTGAGTACGATGCTACTACCGACAGATGCCTTTCGGTTTAAATTACTTTACACTGGACGGGTTTACCTGAGAGCATGACTTTTGTGTACTAAGTTGACAAACAACTCAAGGAAGCATCTCAAATGCTGCTAGAAGAAGGTAGGAGAAGAGTTCAGATTGAGGGCATCTCGCCAGAGATCGACGGAGGCCGTTTTCCGATCAAGCGAACAGTCGGTGAAGAAGTCCGGGTCGAAGTCGATATGTTCTCGGATGGTCACGACGCTGTCACTGGTGTCATTCTGTACCGTCCGTCAGCGTCCGAGCAGTGGGTTGAAGCGCCACTATCTCCTCTCGTCAACGATCGCTGGCAAGGGGCATTCACTGTTTCCGAGATCGGTCGTTACGTCTATACCATAACCGCCTGGGTTGACCATTTTCTATCCTGGCGACGAGGTATGGCGAAGAAACTGACGGCGGGACAAGATGTATCGGTTGATTTGCTAATTGGGGCGCAATTGGTCGAGCAAGCGAGTCAAAGAGCCGTTGACGACGATAGTTCGCAATTGAAAACCTGGGCAGCAAACCTGCGTTCTGTGCAGAAGGAAGACCCTGCCATGGAGCAAAAAGTCCTTTCAGAAGACTTGGCAGCTCTGATCGCCAAGTACCCAGACCGCACACTGGCGAGCACCTACGAAAAGCAACTCAGCATCGTCGTAGACCGAGAACAAGCCCGTTTCAGTAGTTGGTATGAAATGTTTCCTCGCTCTTGTGGTGAACCAG
Organism: uncultured bacterium; assembly: GCA_964250845.1. GTDB lineage: Bacteria > Cyanobacteriota > Cyanobacteriia > Cyanobacteriales > Chroococcidiopsidaceae > CAXUIG01. Next base: position 2,810 of record CAXUIG010000119.1, read on the forward strand.
GAATTCACGGTACTTTCAAAGACGCTCAAGCCCGACTCCCCTACATTGCCGAACTGGGTTTTGATGTTCTTTACCTGCCGCCAATTCACCCAATTGGCACCACCTTTCGCAAAGGCAAAAACAACACCACTGTAGCCGAGCCTGGAGATGTCGGAGTGTGCTGGGGAATTGGTGCTCCTGAAGGCGGACACAAAGCAATTCATCCCCAGTTAGGCACAACGGCAGACTTCCAGGAATTTGTGGCTGCAGCGGCTGAGTTTGGAATTGAGGTAGCATTAGATCTGGCTTACCAATGCTCCCCCGACCATCCCTACGTTAAAGAACATCCCGAGTGGTTTCTGCATAGACCGGATGGCACGATTCAGTATGCCGAAAACCCGCCCAAAAAGTATCAGGATATTTACCCAATTGACTTTGAAACCTCAGATTGGCAAAACCTCTGGGAAGAACTAAAAAGCGTTGTGCTGTTCTGGGTTGAAAAGGGAGTGAAAATCTTCCGCGTAGACAATCCTCATACCAAAGCCTTTCCCTTTTGGGAGTGGATGATTGCACAAGTCAAGCAAGATCATCCCGAGGTGCTGTTTTTAGCAGAAGCCTTTTCTCGCCCCAAGGTGATGTATCGGTTAGCGAAGTTGGGCTTTACTCAGTCCTACACCTACTTCACCTGGCGGAACACAAAGTGGGAACTAGCAGAGTATTTTACGGAATTAGCGCAATACCCAGTTCGTGAGTTCTTTCGACCCAATGTCTGGCCAAATACCCCAGATATTCTGCATGAATTTCTCCAGCACGGTGGACGACCTGCTTTCATGATTCGGTTTGTCCTAGCTGCCACATTAGCAGCTAACTACGGCATTTACGGGCCAGCTTTTGAAGTTTGTGAAAACCGACCAGTGAGACCAGGGAGTGAAGAATACCTAGACTCCGAGAAATATCAGATTCGGGAGTGGGACTTAAATAGTCCTTACACCATCAAGGATTTGATCGCACGGGTGAACCGAACCCGCCGCGACCATATCGCCTTACAGAGTAACAATTCGGTCAAATTTCATCAAACTAGTAACGATCAAATTATCTGCTACAGCAAGCAGACTGAGGATTTTAGGGACGTAATGTTGATGATCGTCAACCTCGACCCTTACAATACTCAATCCGGCTGGGTTAATTTGTCCCTAGAGTTAATGGGTATTGATCCAAACCAGCATTTTCAGATTCATGACCTGCTCACAGATACCCACTACACTTGGTATGGCGAGCATAACTATGTTGAACTTAATCCCTACGTACTGCCAGCTCATGTTTTCTGGATTAAACAGTAGCTTGGTCATTCGGAGGACACCTAAAAATAAGGACAAAGGAAAAAATGCCAAACTCGATCCTCAATGACGACCCTTTATGGTTTAAAGACGCTATAATTTATGAAGTGCCGGTTCGAGCCTTTGCAGATAGCAATGATGACGGTATTGGCGACTTTCGGGGGCTGACAGAAAAACTGGATTACCTGAAAGAATTGGGGGTTACTGCAATTTGGGTGCTGCCCTTCTTTCCCTCCCCACTCCGGGATGATGGCTACGATATTGCCGACTACACTGGCGTCAACCCGATTTATGGCAATTTGGCCGACTTCCAAGCGCTTCTAGATGCTGCCCATGAGCGGGGCATCCGGGTAATTATTGAGTTAATTGTCAATCATACCTCCGATCAGCATCCTTGGTTTGTACGGGCACGCAAGGCACCAAGCGGCAGTAAGGAGAGAGATTTTTACGTCTGGAATGACACCCCAGAAAAATACCAAGATGTAAGGATTATCTTCCAGGATTTCGAACACTCTAACTGGGCTTGGGACCCGATTGCTAAGGCATATTACTGGCATCGCTTCTACTCCCATCAGCCGGATTTGAACTACGACAACCCAGCGGTGTGTCAGGCAGTACTAGATGTGGTCGATTTCTGGTTAGCAATGGGGGTAGATGGGCTACGCATGGATGCGGTGCCTTATCTGTACGTGGAAGAGGGGACAAACTGTGAGAATCTGCCCCAAACCCATGCCTTCCTCAAGCGGCTGCGCACACACGTAGACGAAAAATTCCCAAATCGGATGCTTTTAGCCGAGGCGAATCAATGGCCTGAGGATGCGGTTCAATACTATGGCGATGGGGATGAGTGCCATATGGACTTCCATTTTCCCCTCATGCCTCGCTTGTTTATGGCGTTGCAAATGGAAGACAACTTCCCCATTATTGATATTCTCCAGCAGACTCCCGCGATTCCCGATAATTGCCAATGGGCATTGTTCCTACGCAACCACGATGAACTCACCCTGGAAATGGTCAGTGACGAAGACCGCGACTATATGTATCGGGTCTACGCTCAAGACATCCAGGCAAGAATTAACTTAGGCATCCGTCGCCGTTTGGCTCCTCTAATGGGGAATAACCGCCGCCGGATTGAGTTGATGAATGGTCTTTTGCTCTCTCTCCCCGGCACTCCAGTGCTCTACTACGGGGATGAGATTGGCATGGGAGACAATATTTATCTAGGCGATCGCAATGGTGTTCGGACACCGATGCAGTGGAGTAGTGACCGCAACGCTGGCTTTAGTCGCGCCAATCCGCAGCGGCTGTATGCCCCACCAATTGTTGACCCGGAGTATCACTACGAAGCAATCAACGTCGAGGCACAACGGGCTAACCCCCAGGCTTTGTGGTGGTGGATGAAACGCCTGATTGCTACCAGGCAGCGTTTCCAGGCATTTGGTCGCGGGACATTTGAGTTTTTGTACCCGGATAACCGCAAAGTCATGGCGTTCATGCGCACCTACAAGGGCGAACACATCCTGGTGGTGGCGAATTTGTCGCGCTTTGTCCAAACGGTGGAATTAGATCTATCGCAATTCAAAGGCATGGTGCCGGTTGAGATTTTCGGTCGCACTGAGTTCCCACCCGTTGGGGAGTTGCCCTACTTCCTCAGCCTCAGCCCTCACGCATTTTACTGGTTTACTCTACAGCTGCAAGAAGAGGATCTCACCCAATCCAGACCTCAAGCACAACTGCCGACTCTGGTTGTTAATGGCAACTGGCAAAGAATTTTTGCCAACGAATCAAGAGCAACTCTTGCCTCTGTCTTGCCTGCGTACCTGCAAACTCGTCGCTGGTTTGGCGGCAAAGCCCGGACGATTCAATCGGCACAAATCACTGAGGTGATTCCGGTACCTAATCAGGCTTATATTGTTTTTCTGCTGGTGGCATACACCGAAGGCAGCCCAGAAACCTATGTCCTGCCGCTAGCCTATCAAGAGGATGGTGTTGGGAGTGAAGTATTAGAAGCTCACCCCGAGCAGGTGGTAGCTAAAATCCAGGTTCGAGCAACAAATGAAGTTGGGGTGTTGTTTGACGCTATAGCCGACGCAGACTTTTTGGCTTTCCCGCTGGAGGCGATCGCTTCCTCAGGTAGTTACAAAGGTGCTGCCGGTGAATTGCTGGCAACTACTACCGATGTCTTAACACAAGGGCAACTGGACTTCTCACAGCTTGAAGCTCGCCTGCTCAGGGGAGAACAGAGCAATACATCAGTAGTTTATGGCGATCAGTTCATTCTCAAACTCTTCCGTAAAGTTGAGGAGGGAATTAACCCCGATCTAGAAATTGGGCGCTTCCTGACCGAGAAAAAACTCTTGGAACACTTTGCTCCGGTTGCTGGAGCATTGGAGTACCGCCGCCAAGGAAGCCAACCAACCACGATCGGGATATTGCAGGGGTTTGTCGCCGATACCAGAGATGCTTGGTCTTATACCATAGATAGCCTGCGTGACTATTTCGAGCAAGTGATGGTACAGGTTGATATGACTCCAGTAGAGCTGCCATCAAACTCACTTGTATCCGAAATATCGGTCGGTATCCCGGAGCTAGCTCAGGAAATTATTGGCTCTTACCTAGCATCTGCCGAACTTTTGGGTCAGCGCACGGCTGAACTCCATATAGCTTTGGCTTCTGATCGAGAACATCCCAATTTTGCCCCAGAACCCTTCACCTCGTTTTACCAGCGCTCCATCTATCAATACATGCGTAATCTGTCAGGGCAAACATTGCTGCTACTGAAAAAGCGGCTGTTAAAACTGCCACCAGACACGCAACAACTGGCGCAGAGTGTCCTCAACCGCCAGGAGCAACTGATGGACCGCTTCAAGTCAATCTTGGATCTGAAGATCACAGGTCAACGAACCCGTTGTCATGGAGACTACCATTTGGGGCAAGTTCTCTACACAGGCAAAGACTTCATCATCATTGATTTTGAGGGAGAACCTGCTCGTCCTATGAGTGAGCGGCGGATGAAGCGATCGCCTTTGCGAGATGTCGCTGGGATGCTGCAATCTTTCAACTACGCTGTCACCCTGGCACTGCGTAATGAAGTAGATAACGGCATGATCCGTCCTGAGACTTTGCCGGTTATGCAGCAATGGGCGCAGTTTTGGTATGGCTGGGTTAGTGCTGCTTTCCTTAATACCTATCTGGTGACAGCAGCCGAAGCCACTTTTTTACCCAAAACTACGCAAGAACTGGAAGTGCTGCTGAATGCTTACATTTTGGAAAAAGCGATTTATGAGTTGGGGTACGAACTCAATAATCGCCCAGATTGGACAGACATCCCACTCCAGCGGGTTTTACAGTTGCTCTCTTCGCATTCACAGGGGTAAGAGGAAATAAACTATGGTCTTAACTCAATCAATCGGCTCCGATGTGACGTTGATTACAGAGGATGACCTCTACCTATTCAACGAGGGGTCTCACTTCTGCTTGTATGAAAACCTAGGCTCCCACCAACTGACACACAATAATGTCGAGGGAACCTACTTTGCCGTCTGGGCACCCAATGCTGCCCAAGTCTTCGTCAAAGGAGATTTCAACGGTTGGAATCGGGATAGCCACCCGCTGAACAAGAGAGGACACTCCGGCATTTGGGAAGGCTTTATTCCTGGGGTGACTAAAGGTAATATCTACAAGTACCATATTGTTTCCCTGCATAACGGTTATGAAGTCGAGAAAGCTGACCCTCTAGCACTTGCCTATGAAGTGCCTCCCAAAACTGCTTCTGTTGTTTGGGACAGCGAGTATACTTGGAATGACCAGGAATGGATGGCAAAACGTCAGCGTCATAACGCCCTGGATGCTCCCATTTCCATCTATGAAATGCATTTAGGTTCCTGGATGCGAGTTCCTGAAGACGGAAATCGTTCCCTCTCCTATCGAGAACTTGCTCCCAAGCTGACTGAATACATGCAGCAGATGGGGTTTACCCACGTTGAATTACTGCCAATTACAGAACATCCCTTCTTTGGCTCCTGGGGCTACCAAACCACAGGCTTCTTCGCTCCCTCTAGCCGCTACGGGACTCCTCAAGACTTTATGTACCTGGTGGACTACCTGCACCAGCACGACATTGGTGTAATTTTGGATTGGGTGCCGTCCCACTTCCCCACCGATCAGCATGGACTCTCATTCTTTGACGGGACTCATCTCTACGAACACGCTGATCCCCGTCAGGGTTACCACCCCGATTGGGGGAGTTACATTTTTAACTACGGACGCAATGAAGTCTGCAGTTTTCTCATTAGTAGTGCCTACTTTTGGTTAGATAAGTGCCACCTTGACGGGCTGCGGGTGGATGCGGTAGCGTCAATGCTCTACCTGGATTACTCCCGCAAGGATGGGGAATGGATACCCAATCAACATGGTGGCAAAGAAAATCTAGAAGCGATCGCCTTTCTGCGTCGTTTTAATCAGGCAGTTTATCAGCGCTTCCCCGATGCCATGACTATTGCCGAGGAGTCCACTGCCTGGTTGATGGTCTCTCGCCCCACCTATTTAGGGGGCTTAGGCTTTGGCATGAAGTGGGACATGGGTTGGATGCACGATACCCTCAGCTACATGGCTCATGACCCGATCCACCGGAAGTATCATTACAACCAGTTGACTTTTAGGATGCTTTATGCATTCAATGAGAACTTTGTGCTGCCACTTTCTCATGATGAAGTGGTTCACGGCAAAGGGTCACTATTGAATAAAATGCCGGGGGACGATTGGCAGAAATTTGCGAATTTGCGATCGCTCTTCGGCTATATGTACGCCCAGTCTGCCAAAAAGCTGCTGTTTATGGGCGGCGAGTTTGGTCAGTTGCGAGAGTGGAACCACGACACGAGCTTAGACTGGCATCTGTTGCAATATCCTCTGCATGCGGGTTTACAAAAGTGGGTCGCTGATCTAAACCGGACTTACCGCACCGAAAGAGCACTCCACGAACTAGACTGCGAACCCGCCGGGTTTGAGTGGGTTGATTGTAACGATTCAGAAAATAGTATTATTAGTCTAATTCGTAAAGGCAGTGCTCCTGACGAGGCGGTACTAGTGATCTGCAACTTTACCCCCCTACCTCGCTTCAACTACCGGATTGGCGTCCCTGCTAATGGATTTTGGCAAGAATTGCTCAACAGCGATGCCCAAGAATACGGTGGCAGTGGTGTAGGCAACTTGGGCGGGCAAGAAGCAGAGGAAAACCCATATCACGGGCGACCCTATTCCCTTAGTATTACCCTACCACCACTGTCTGTCCTCTTCTTTAAGCATTGAGTATTGGTTCTTAATGGGACAAAATAACCGAGATCAAATATGTACTTAGAACTCTGGCCCGGCAAAGTTTATCCCTTGGGGTCAAACTGGGATGGTAAAGGCACAAACTTCGCTTTGTTCAGTGAAAACGCAACGGGTGTAGAGCTTTGTCTATTTGATAAAGAAGACCAGGAGACACGCCTAACCCTGACTGAGGTAGACAACCACGTTTGGCACGGCTATGTGCCGGGAATAGCCCCAGGACAACGCTACGGGTTCCGAGTGCATGGACCCTTTGCGCCAAATGAAGGTCACCGCTTCAACCCCAACAAACTCGTAATTGACCCCTATGCCAAGGCGATTGATGGTGATGTCGTCGATGGTCCAGAAAACTTTGGCTACTCTTGGGATGACCCAGAAGCAGACCTCTCGTTCAGTGAGACTGACAACGCCCATCTAATGCCAAAAGGTGTTGTCATCGATCAGTCCTACGATTGGGAGGGTGACGGCCTGCTGCGCCTTCCCTTCCATGAAACAATCATTTATGAAACCCACGTCAAGGGCTTTACCAAGCGGCAACCAGATATCCCAGAAGAAATTCGCGGTACCTATGCAGGACTAGCGCATCCGGCGTCGATCGCCTATCTCCAGTCTATCGGAATTACAGCTGTTGAACTGCTCCCAGTGCATCACTTTTTGACCTATCCTGGACATCTAGCTGACAAGGGACTGAAGAACTACTGGGGTTACGATTCGATCAATTTTTTGGCCCCCTACTCCGGCTACAGTGCTGACCCAAAGGCAGGTTACCAGGTCAATGAGTTCAAGGACATGGTCAAGGCTTTGCACAAGGCCGGAATTGAAGTGATTTTGGATGTGGTCTACAACCACACCGGCGAAGGCAATCACCTCGGTCCTACGCTGTCGCTGCGCGGGATTGACAATGCGGCTTACTACCGTCTGGTAGAAGACGATCCCCGTTACTACATGGATTTCACAGGCTGCGGCAATTCCCTGCACGTGCGCCATCCCCAAGTCCTGAAATTAATGATGGACAGCCTGCGCTATTGGATCTTAGAGATGCATGTAGACGGGTTTCGCTTCGACCTTGCCTCGGCACTGGCGCGAGAATTCTATGACGTGGATAATCTGTCAGGGTTCTTTGACATCGTGCACCAAGACCCTGTGATCGCTGACGTGAAGCTAATTGCCGAACCCTGGGATTTAGGCACAGGCGGCTATCAAGTCGGCAACTTTCCGCTGCTATGGTCGGAGTGGAATGGTAAATATCGGGACACGGTGCGGGATTTTTGGCGAGGTGAAGATAGAACTCTGGCGGAATTTGCCTATCGCTTCACTGGTAGCTCTGACTTGTACGAGACTAATGGACGCAGTCCTTATGCCAGTATCAACTTCATTACTGCCCACGATGGCTTCACGCTCAACGATCTTGTCAGCTACAACGAGAAGCACAATGAGGCGAATGGAGAAGACAACCGAGATGGTGAGAGCCACAACCGTTCCTGGAATTGTGGGATAGAAGGAGAAACAGACGATCCAGAAGTGCTGCAGTTGAGAGAGCAACAAAGGCGGAACTTCCTGGTAACCCTGATACTTTCCCAAGGCATACCGATGCTGGTTTCTGGGGACGAAATGGGGCGAACTCAGAAGGGCAACAATAATGCTTACTGCCAGGACAATGAAATTTCTTGGTTAGATTGGGATTTGGTTGAAGGAAACGCTGAGCTGTTAGATTTCTCTCGGCAGCTAATCTACTTCCGCCGCAAGCATCCGGTGTTTCAGCGCCGCAAGTGGTTTCAAGGTAGAGCGATCTACGGTAATACTGTCAGTGATATTGGCTGGTTCAATCCTGATGGCGGTGAGATGACTGAGGAGCAGTGGAATGCTGGTTTTGCGAAGGCGATTGGGGTGTTCTTGAATGGAGAAGAAATAACCACACTTGGTTCCCAAGGTCAAAGGATCATCGATGAGAGCTTTCTGCTGTTCTTTAATGCCCACTATGAATTGGTGGAGTTTGCTTTACCACTCGGTTTGCAAGATAGAAATTGGGAGGTTGTGATTGATACCAAGGAGCCGAGTTTCATCGAACCTGGGAATATCTACACAGCTGATAAATCTGTGCCAGTCACGGGGCGATCGCTCGTGTTGCTACGCCGTGTAGGGTAGACTACTTACAATCGATTTCTTGTAAAGTTAAAAACCTCAGTTGATTCTACCGCAGTAGCAGTGGGAATAGCTAAACTGAGGTTATCTGTTGTGGTAATAAAATCTTCGCCAGAGGGTGAAAAAAAATGGATGTAAAACTGATTTTAGTGGGATTAACGGTTATCTTCACTCTGTCTTGCCTGTTTTTTGGCACTAAAAATGGATTTTATGACTCTGAAAACTATCACGGTAACGGATCTGCCCACTGAATAAAGCAAGGCGAGAGGCGAGTCAATACGCCTATCCCCTAGCCAGCGTAGGGTAAGAGGGGAACAGAATATGAGTGATCAGCGGTCAGTATCCTTTCGCTTCAATGCTGGGGAAGCTGGTTCAGAATTGGAATGTCTGCCCTACGGTGTCAACCATAATGACGAGGGCGTATGTTTGCTAGTGCGGATGGGGCCATACCGCATCTTGCTCGACTGTGGTATAACAGACCTTTCACCGCTACAGACGGGGCTTAAAAAGTACCCACGACCAGGCAGCTCAGATCTACCAGCAGATTTAGTCCTGTGTAGCCACGCCCATCCAGATCACGCCAAGGGCTTGCTGGCACTGCATCAGGCTTTTCCGCTGTTACCAATCTATGCCAGTGAGGTGACAACCCAGTTACTGCCGCTCAATTGGCCAGAGTTAGACCCTAAAGAGATTGCCCAATTTTGTCAAGCTTTGCCGTGGCGATCGCCAGTCGAGTTCCAAGATGGCCTGAGTGCTGAATTATTTCCAGCTGGGCATCTACCAGGAGCTACCGCGATTCTATTAACCTACACCACCCCAGATCGGTCTTACACACTTCTGTATACCGGGGATTTTTTCTTGTCGAATTCGCGCCTGGTGGAGGGGTTGCCCTTAGAGGAATTGCGGGGATTAGAGCCAGATGTGCTGATTATTGAAGGCAGTCATGGCACGGCTCGTCATCCCCACCGGCGTAGCCAAGAAAATCAATTGGCTGATCGAATCAATCGGGCGATCGCTAATTCCTACTCTGTCCTACTCCCCACCCCCAGCTTGGGGCTGGGTCAGGAAATATTGATGTTGCTGCGGAGTCATCACAACTTTACTGGTCGTGACTTAGATATATGGGTTGACGGCATGGTCGCTGCTGGCTGCGATGCCTACTTAGAACTGCTGCCTCACCTCCCAACCTCGGTGCAGAACTTTGCCCGACATCAACCCCTGTTTTGGGATGAACGGGTGCGTCCCCGGATGCGCCGATTAAGTCCGCAACAGCGTCCCACTGTTGGCCAGTTTCCCTGCATTGTCCTCACGGATGAAACATCTGATTTGAGTGAATACTGCCATCCAGACAACGGCTATTGGCTCATCCTCCTGCCTGAAAAACCTGGTCGCACAATCAACACTGATCCTTCCCTGTTTTACCGGCAACCCGCAGGGTCGCCCCTGCAACCCTCAACCCCAGTTCTCGATCCGGCACAGCCGTCCGCAGCCGGGCTCCAGCTCAACAGCGTCGAAACCTATCTACTCGCTCAGCATAGCGATGGTCCCGGCATTACTCAGTTGATTCACAACTTGCGGCCCCAGCACGTCATTTTTGTCCACGGTTCTCCCACCTACCTGGCAGACCTGACTAGCTTGGAAGAGTTGCAAAACCGCTATCATTTGCATTCCCCAGCTGCCGGAACCATAGTAGAACTGCCAATTGGCGAAACTTTCCTCCAACCGGCAGCACCGGAGACAAACTATGAAGGCGAGCTAAATGAGCTAGGTACGGTGGTGACTATTACGCTGCCCGATGCCATTACGGCAGAACCTCGCTGGCGACACTTTGCCGATACGGGTTTAGTGGAAGCCCGTTGGCAGGGTGAGGAACTAGTATTGCGAGGGTTGTCGCAGCGGGAACTCATGAACCAGAGTAGCGAACGCCTGATTCCAGCGGACTTAGAATGCTGCGCAAATTGTAGATTCCAACGGGGGCAGCGCTGTTGGAACCAAGCTTCACCCCTATTTGGCTTTAAAGTAACACCTGAGGGGTACTGTCCTGCTTTCGAACGCCAAGGCGTTCCACCCTTGGGCGAAGAAGGCAAGGCGGCTTCAGAGGCAGGGGGGCAGGGCCCCTGAATCCCCCCTGCTAAGCAGAGCCTTTTTAATCTGGATTCGAGTCTTTGTGAGGATTACGAATTCTCTCAGCTTCTGGGCAATCTTCAGAAACGAGAGGTTCAGCATTCCCCCGTGGCACGGAAGCTAATTTCTGAGTCACGGCACCAATGCTTTCTAAGCGAACCATCTCCTCCCAGGAACAGATTTCGTCTTCTTCTTCAGTTTCATAGCGTAGGGTGACTAAATCCCCTTCTAAATCGATGATGCGAGCGCGTTCAATCCAGCGTTGCTGGTCCCGCAAGAATACACATATCTCACGCCCATCGCAACACAGTTGATAAATCTTGCGGTGTAGCATGTATTGCTTCTACCTTTCTAAACGTAGTTGAATTTGTCAATTGCTGAGTTTGACCCCAGTAAGTAGCACCCAGTCTGAGCGCGTTTACTCTACCCTTACGAGTGTCTGGCAAAACCTGAAAAAGCGACTTTCTTTCCGTTTTCAGTTTCATTTAAATTTTCGGTCGCTATCTGCTGGTCACTGGTGAGTCCAAGACAATCGCCTCACAGTTCCTTCAAGGAAGGTCTAATTCATCGAGAGCAGACAATATGGGCATTTGCCCTGCTCGAGCCAGTCGTTGATCTCAACTCCTCGCTATTCATTTCTCTCAACCTACTCTAATGCTACCGCTCAATGTGCTTATTTGCTTTGCCTCCTCAAGTCGAGTGGCATTGCCTGGGGGTCTGGGTACTCCACTTGTTGCTTGGCCCAATGTAATTGATTTTAACTCATTCTCTGGCTAGGCTTCATCTTTCTAAGTGCTAATGTGAACAACAATCTCACGCAAGTGACCGCGCTGCCGGTGTTCCCAAATGTAGATGCCTTGCCAAGTTCCTAAAAGCAGCTGACCTTGAGCAATCGGTATTTGCTCTGAAGTGTGGGTGAGGGCAGTGCGGATGTGAGCAGGCATGTCGTCGGGACCTTCGGCATTGTGAATGTATTGACCAGACTCTGGCACCAATGAAGCCAGGAAGTTGGCTAGATCCTTGAGTACATCCGGATCAGCGTTTTCTTGAATCAGTAAACTGGCTGAGGTATGGCGCAAAAACAGGCTACAAAGGCCAGTTTTCACCCCGGAGTCGGCAACTATGGCTTCAACTTTGGGGGTAATTTTGCACAAAGATTTTCCAGTGGTAGGAATTTTGAGCAGCTGTTGGTAATGCATGAGTCAAGATTGAAAATAGCTGAAAACGGCATGGGCGATCGCTTGATTCCCATCCATAGCTAAGGGTTGGGATTGTCGTGGTAGGGCGGGCGATTGATGCAGAAACTCCCAACTGCCTTGGAAAAACTCAGCTGGGCTAATAATTTGATGGTGGGCGTAATTGACAAGCCCTTCCATTAGAAAAGCAGCTTCCGCAAAGTCCTGACGGGTCAGAGAAACAATAGGCACTCCTAGTCGTAAGGCTTCGGCAAAGGTACCATAACCCGGTTTAGAAACTACCCGTCCACACACGGGCATGAAATCCACTGGTCGGTATTTATAATTGGTAATTTTAATTAAATTGGGCTGATCGGGGGCAGACTGGTCGAAGGTGATGAATTGCCAATCGGGGAAGTATTGCAAGTTATGGTATGGAATTTGCTGTAAACCCAAGCCGCCGAAGCTGAGTAGGATGGTCTTATCCGCTTTTTCCGTTATACCCCAGATAGATCTTAGAGCATCCGGGCTGTAATTGGGGGAGCCGCCAGTTAAGCCTACGTCTGTAAGCTTTTTGAAGGCACTCATCGGTTCGTGGAAGGGCAGACGAAACAGGTGATCGCACTGACTGAAACAATCTTTGATCCAATCAGCAATTTCAATAAATTCACCCCCCCAAGCCCGGTAGATAAAGTCCCAGCCAAAGTTGCTGATCATCCAACAGGGAATGCCAGCTGTTTCGGCGATCACTGCCGCTAGAGGCGGAATATCTGCCAGCACTAGACTCACCCGGTTTTGGCGGATAAAGTTGACTTCCCCCGCCACAAGCGATCGCTCCTGGGCGCGAAGCCGGAGAAGTTTTTCCAGAGTGGCTGCTTTATCCATCGTTAAGCTATCTGCTTGCACCACGCCCACATCAAAGGCGCGGGGGCGATGGATAAAATCTCCTTTTATATATGACTCTAGCAACCAACGCGGTGCTGTTGTGACCAGAATCAGCAGGATTTCTGGACATAGCTGCTGAATTGCCGCCGCGACGGATGCGGTGCGGGCAGCATGACCAAACCCGTGATTTGTGATTGCCACATATAATATCGGTTGAGACATTATTCTGACCTATCTTGGAGAAGGCAAAACTCTTGAATTCCTGCAACCAACTGGTCAATCTCAGATTTTAGAGTGAAGTAGTGGACACAGGCTCGCACACAGTCTGGATCGACAAGTGTCCGAGTCATTAAGGCCTTTTTCTCTAGGAACTGCATCAGTTGCCGGTGAACCGTGGAAGCTTCTCGCTTGCTACTGGTTACCTGAAAAGAGACCAGCCCTGCTTCTGGTGGAGCAGTCCGCAAACAGCTAACCTGGGGTAGCTGGGTTAAGCGTTGCCAGAGGTACGAACCCAAGGAGCAAATTTGTTGGTAACGTTCCTGAGCTGTCCCCCATTGCTGATGAGTAGCGATCGCCGCTCTTAATGCAGCGTACTGTCCAAAGGCGGAAGTAGACACTTCATATCGCCGCCCATCCGGTTGCCAACCCACAGGCGTGCCTTCACCATCAGTTATAATGCCGCGAAAACCAATAAATGTAGGTTTCAGGCTTGATCGTGCTTCCGGTCGCACATACAGACCACCCACCCCAGTTGGGCCACACCACCACTTGTGACCAGTGAACGCATAGAAGTCTGCCCCCAATTCCGTCAGATTCAAATCCAGCAGACCTACGGACTGAGCCGCATCTACTAGAATTCTCACTGGTGGGGAGGAGGGCTGATTTTGTTTGCATTTCTTAACAATTTCAGCCAGTGGCAGAACTTGACCAGTATTCCAGAAAATATGGCTCAACACCACCAGACGAGTAGTTGATCTCAGGTGCTGGGCAACCACATCAGCTGGGTTACCGTCGTTCAAGGTTGCCATCAATGGGCAGGTAGAAACTTCTACACCGAATCGCCGCCCGATTTCCTGGGCGATCGCCACAACGCCTGGGTGTTCACAGTCTGATAGCAGCAGGTGATCGCCAGGTTGCCAATCAATACCCCACAGGGCAATATTGCAGCCAACAGTCACATCCTCAGTCAGCGTAATCGTTTGGGCGGCAACACCTAACTCGGTGGCGATCGCTTCTCTTGTAGCTTTAACTTCCTGCGTGATCCAAGCATTTACCTCTGTTGAAAAGGGACCTAAATGCTGGATACATTCCTGAGCGCGGGTTATGGCTTCCATTGCCACTTGGGGCATCGGTCCCTGGCCCCCGTAATTGAAATAGCTCTTATTTGCCAGGGCGGGAAATTGCTGTCGATGGCGCTCGGTGTTCAGATTTGGCGCTGGAGAAATGCTTGTCATAATCAGGAGTGAGAAGGGACGACAAATGAACGCATTCTAGACTTAAATTCAAGTTAATAGCGATTTTCAGGCGTCGCAGCCAACACACATAGCACCACCAAATCTGGTATTATATCTAATGTGGCGGGAGTTGAGCTATATGAATACCGATCAGCGACTGAAATTCAGGGACTAAACTTGATACTGACTGCTGAACAGCTGATTTCCTACCAACGCTGTAGGCGACGAACTTTTCTCGATATCTATGGGGATCTAGGAGTGCGAGATGCCCCGAGTGGCCTGCTGGTGAAACTGCAACAGGATAGGAAGACTCATCAGCAAATTCTTCTGGCAGAGCAGGCTTATCACCAACCGGATTATCCAAAAGGGAACTGGGAAGCCGGTGCAAAAGCAACTTTAGGGTTGATGCAGCAAGGGGTGGAGCGTATCCATCGTGGAGTTTTAATGGCGACGGCAGCTGGGGGAGTCACGGTAGTGAGTCGTCCAGATTTACTAATTAAACAGCCGGGACGGTCCGGCTGTGGAGATTGGATTTACATTCCAGCTCAAATCGAGCTTGGCAAGCGCCCGAAGCTGGAATATCAAATTGTTGCAGCATACAATGGACAGGTGCTGACAGCAGTACAGGGAGCAGACCCCGAGACAGCTTGGTTACTGTTGCGCTCTAAAAGTAGAGACATAAAATATAAAGTTTATGACGTGAATCTGGCGAAATGGGTGCCTCAGATGCAGCGAGTTCTGGAGGAGTGTATCCAGACCATACAATCAGAACAAGCTCCAGAGGTTTTCATTGCTCGTCAGCGGTGCAGTCTTTGCCGATGGTACAGCTACTGCTATGCGATCGCCAAATCTCAGCAACACCTCTCTCTTTTACCAGGTGTAACGCCCAGCCGCTACACCAAGCTGCAAGCCCTTAACCTGACATCGGTAGAATCTCTAGCCAATGCCAATTCAACTCAGCTAGAGCAAGTGTTTGGCGACAAAGAGGGGAAGAAACTGGTATTACAAGCCCAGTCTGTAATACAGCAGCGGCCAATTCTTTATTTTTCTCCCCCCCACTCCCCCTATCC
>CAXUIG010000120.1:0-18159 GCA_964250845.1 uncultured bacterium
AATGCCCTCTCTGTCTCAGCAGCAAGTAGCTTGATTAGGTGACCGGCGCTCTAGCCCGTCAGGAAGGGCGAAAGGTCAAGTTTGGGTTGAATGCCTTTGCCTTGGTTAGGGACACAGAAGCTGAGGCACACGCAGTGCTAAAGGAAATTATTGCTCAAGCAGATGTAGAAGCGGTTCATGGGTTTGGGGAAGCCGTGAAAAATGCTGGAGCCTCAACTCGCGAGCAGCAGGGAATGTGGGCTAATTCTAATTTCTCAGACTTGGTGCAGTACAACGATGGCTTTAAGACTGGGCTGATTGGGACTAAAGAGCAAGTGAGCGAACGCATCCGCCAGTACTACGAAGTGGGAGTGGATTTGTTCTTGTTGGGATTTTTGCACTACAGCGATGACCTACCAGCTTTTGGTCGGGAGGTAATTCCGCTGGTGCGGCAGTTAGAAGCGCATCGTCTGACTGAAGAATTGGTGGTCGCATAGCAAGATTTTGACCGCGCCAGGGGTCAGGGTCACGGCGGTGTACCGTTGACTGAATTGCAATCAAGGTAGGTAAATTATGACATCTGTAATTAGTATCAGGCAAAAAGCCGATGTGATTCGGGATGACTCCGAAGCGATCGCGATAGCGAGCGAGCTAGCGGCTGAATTTGTCAAGGAATCTTCTGAACGAGACAAGCAACGCCGTATACCTGTTGCAGAGATAAACAAGTACTCTGAGAGTGGGTTGTGGGGCATCACCGTACCTAAAGAATATGGTGGACCGTTTGTGTCAAATGTAACGCTCGCGTCAGTGACCAAAATTATCTCCGAAGCTGACTCCAGTATCGGACAAATTCCCCAAAATCACCTGTACATAGTCGAAGCTATCCGCCTGGATGGTACCCAAGAGCAAAAGCGCTTTTTCTTTGATTTGGTGTTGCAGGGTAAGCGGTTCGGTAACGCCTTCTCTGAGATTGGCACGAAATCAGTGACTGATGTGCAGACACGTCTGCAACGTTCTGGCGATGGGTACACTCTCAACGGTCGAAAATTCTACTCGACTGGAGCATTACTAGCAGACTGGATTCCGGTTGTTGCTCGCAATGATGACGACAAAACAGTAATTGCCTTGGTTGAGCGCGGCACGCCAGGATTGAATGTGATTGACGACTGGAGCAGTTTTGGGCAGCGCACCACGGCTAGTGGCACCACCATTATTGAGAATGTATTTGTGCCAGAAGAACATGTAATTCCTCAATACTTAGCCTTTGAACGTCCCACGACACAAGGTCCAGTTGCTCAGATTATCCAAGCGGCAGTGGATGTCGGCATCGCCAAGGCTGCTTTAAAAGAGACTATTAACTACGTTCGCAATTATGCCCGTCCGTGGATTGATGTTGAGTTAGAACACGGCTACGAAGATCCGCTGACTATCTACAACGTTGGCAATCTAGTCATCCAAGTTCACGCCGCCGAAGAGCTGCTACGCCGTTCCGGTGAGTATATTGATCGGGCTAGTGAAAATCCGACTGAGACCAGTGTCGCAGAGGCTTCCATTGCCGTAGCAGAGGCGAAAGCGCTCTCCGCCGAGGTCTCGATTTTAACGACGAACAAGCTGTTTGAGTTGGCAGGCACCAAGTCAACCTTGCAGGAGTACAACTTAGACCGTCACTGGCGTAATGCCCGGACTCATACGCTACATGACCCGGCTCGTTGGAAATACTACGCTATAGGCAACTTCTTTCTCAACAACGTCAATCCACCGCGTCATCCCTGGCTGTAAGAGCATTACGTGGTTGGTAAGCCATCGGGTTAGAGCCATGCTATTTGCTCGACCCGATCAAAATTTAGGCGATTCGGAGCGAATTCCTCAACCCTGAAAAAGGGAGAAACTATGTCGCAATTACACAATTTGGATCGTCACATTCAAAGCTACTGTGATCTCAGCAGAAACTGCTGTCAAAGGCTACAACTCTCCGAACAGCACGCTTGAGGGCTAAGTCTGAAACTTAAGGTTGGAGGTGAATCTTTGCATAATAACGGAGAGAACTTATGAGCATTGGAAACTCAACCTTAAAGCGGAGTGTTCGCAACAGCCAGCCGTTTAAGGGACTCCTCTTTATCGCTGTAATTGCTGCTGTTAGCGCTGTATTTGAGCTAGCATTTGGTCAAATTTTGCGGCTCGACGTGAATTTAAAGTTGGTTTACATTACCATCTGCTTTGTCTGGTGGTGGCACTTAGGATTCTCTCTCAACGGTTATCCAGGTTCACGCTTTTCCTCGACTCGCTTTATCCGGGGAACGGTGAATTTGCTAGTGCTGGTAGTCCTGGTTTATATTACTGGCGAAGCCTGGAAGTTTATCTCTGGAAAACCGAGTCTTACTGACACACCTGCTGGTCTATGGGGACAAACTGCCATTATTGCAGCAGCAGCTAGCCTATTCTTTTTCGACAACACGATTGTCACGACTGAGAAAGTTCGGAATTGGCATCCGGTGAGCGGATTTCTCAACATCTTTTTTGCCATCTTCTTCATCGCTCCTGCTCTCACCTTTTTACCGCAGCTCTGGGGTCTGCAGCCGTTTTACATCCCTTGGTACTGGTATCCCTGCTCAACGGTATTCGGCAGTTTCTTTGAACGTTGGCCGCTCAATCATCTGGAACTGGGGATGCCGCGCTTAGGGTTACTCCATACGGGTGTTGTCCTGTTACTGACTCTGATCTTAGAGCTATTTCTTAAACAGGTTGGGATGGATTTATTCACTACAACAACAGGTCCAACCTTCGCAGCAATTTGGACAACTGTTGGTTTAGGCTTGCTTTGGCAATTTAACATGTGGCCCTTCAATAGCCTATCTCAGCCGACGAAGGGCATTGTTGCGTCCATTGCCAGTGTGGTAGTTTCGCTCTTGCTTTACGCAGCAACAGAGTTCTTATTTGGTCGGGGAAATATCCTCCAGGGGCTTTACTGGTGGTTCAACATTCTCTGGGTTCAAGTGTTACTGATGGCTCCTGGTTTATACGATGGTTTTGGCCTTTGGCAGGAAGAGCCCTGAGGTTTAACAATGGGCAAACGGCGATTTCTAATTTTCAGTTAGAGGAGCAATATATACCGTTGTTTACAAAAGTGTGAGCATATAAAGATGGATCAAGTCAGGTGGAAATTACTGCTGCTGATGCCAGCTGTTTTAGGAGCGACTTTGGTGTATGTGGTTTGGGCGATGGCTTTGTCTTTGCCTACGCCAGCAACTCCGACTGCCAGTTCCCCAGCACCTGAATCTAGCAACGATTTAGACCAACCTATTCGCTACAGCGAGGGAGGCACTGATAGCCTAGACAGCTTTAGAGGTCAAGTCACTTCCGTTTCCGAACTATCTGACGTCCAACCAACTGATTGGGCTTTTCAAGCATTGCAATCGCTGGTAGAACGCTACGGGTGTATCGCTGGTTATCCCGATGGCACCTATCGGGGAAATCGGGCACTGACTAGGTACGAATTTGCCACTGGTTTGAATGCCTGCTTAAACCGAGTGAATGAACTCGTTGCTGCTGGGACTACGAACCTAGTCAGAAAAGAAGATCTGATCACCCTGCAACGGCTGCAACAAGAGTTTTCCACAGAACTTGCAAGCATTAGAGGTCGAGTAGACACCCTGGAAGCAAAGACAGCCCAGTTAGAAGCGAATCAGTTCTCCACTACTACTAAGCTGGTGGGTGACGTTGTTTTTAATATCTCTGATAATTTCGGAAATTATCGAGATAACGCCGTCTTCTCAGACCGAGCGCGTTTAGACTTTCAGAGCAGCTTTACAGGTCAAGATACCCTGCATATTAGGCTGGCGACTGGTAACACTCAACGCTTTAATTTCCACAGTGCGGTTGCCCCTGGCGGTCTGAACGGACCATTTGCGACCTACGATGGCGAGGGCAGCCAGATCTTAAGCTTTGAGCCAACTACCAACAACAGCATTGCTCTAGATTGGTTGTCGTATTACTTTCCATTGTTTGGTAAAGGGCAAGCTTTTGTTGGCACTACTGGAGAAATTACTAGCGACATCGCCCCCGTGAACAACCCCTATTTTTACGACGGTACTGGTGCTAATGGGGCGCTCTCTATCTTTGCTGCTAATAGTCCCATCTTTCGCATCGGTGGTGGGGCAGGTGTTGGACTGAACCTGCCTTTGAGCCGCCATGGTATCCTCGGACTTAGCTCGCTGAGTTTGGTTTACCTGGCAGATAACGCCAAAAATCCAGGTTCGGGTACTGGTCTATTCAACGGTGACTACGTAGCTCTGGGAGAACTCAACTTCAAGCTTAATAATCGGTTTGCCATCGCTGCTACCTATGCCCACGGTTACCATGCTACTGGTACAGGGATATTTAACGTGGGTGGACCTGGCTCTAAGCAGACGCCATTCCAAGGAGTTGTAGGCACTGCTGTGGCCAACGATCCATCCCTCCTATTGGCAGGAGGTCAACGTCCAACTGTCACTAACTCTTACGGGGCTGAGGTGGCGTTCCAACCTATCAGCCAAATTTCAATTAGTGGCTTTGTGGATGAAACCGACGCTCGAATCCTGGGTCGCGGTGATGCCAACATCTGGAGTTATGGATTAGGGGTGGCTTTCCCCGACCTGGGCAAACAGGGTAACGTTTTAGGCTTTTTTGCAGGCGTAGAACCTACTCTCAGAGGTTTGCACGCCGCTGGTGCTCCTGTCAAATTTTCTCGTGATAACTCCTATCACTTTGAAGGTTTTTATAAATACCAGCTGACGGATAATATCTCAATTACTCCTGGTGTTATTTTGCTGACGGCTCCTGGTCAAAACGTTCACAACAACAACGTTTGGATAGGCACGCTGAGAACGACATTCACCTTCTAGTTAGAATTCCACGCTCTTCAAACACAAGCCTTCAGGGTGAAATGGAACTAAGACTCTAACGCTCTTGCAAAAAGCAAGCAGGTTTCCCGACTTCGGTGCTGAAAAAAGTAATTAATTACATTGGAGTCATTGACGGTGGGGGCGCTGACAATTACTGTCGAGGCTCTACGCATTGGCCCCACACAGCATCATCTTCATGGATCTAGATGAGGTTCATAAAGCTTAAAAAGATGACTTGCGTTTGATGCAAGTGTATGCAATACTTTTTAAAATTCCAAACGGTAAACAAGTCTACATCTGGGGGTTGCCGACCATCGATTTTAATCATGGCAGCCTCGTGCGATTGAACTACACTATGAATACAATGAGATGGTTCACGAGTCGATTGATTTTCACGTTTATTTTCAGCATCATCCTTCTCGTTTATGTACCAACGGCAAGCGCTGCCGGAAACGTTGACTCAAGCGTTACACCTCCAGGTGGAGAGAAATCAGCCAAGACTAAAATCCTGGAAACAGGTGCGGCAGTGTTGCAGAATCAAACACCAGTTGATGCTGTCAATGTCTATGTGGATGCATTTCACTTCCACAACGGCAACCTGGATAGACAGTTGGAAGCTCATCACTACTGTAGTGTAGTTAATGAGGACTTCATTCAATGTGTGCTCTATGATGACAACAGCAAGAACGCACGGCTTATAGGCATCGAGTATATCATCAGCGGCAAGAGCTTCCAGACTTTACCTGAGGACGAAAAGAAATTGTGGCACAGCCATGTCTATGAGGTGAAGTCGGGCCAGCTGATCGCCCCAGGTATTCCGGAAATAGCAGAGCATGCTCTGATGGAAAAGATCGCTTCGACTTACGGCAAGATTTGGCACACTTGGAATGTAGAGGAGCCAAACATGACTCTACCACTTGGTCAGCCAGCGCTAATGGTGGGGTTCACGGCTGATGGTCAAGCCAATCCGGCACTTGTGGAAAACCGCGACAAGCGGTTCCACATTTCTACTCAGGCCAAGAAACTGAAGCGGACAGACATCTCGTCTCCCCCGATTCAACCGGGTGCTGATGCCTGGCAGACAGGTCAAATTGTTCAATTGCAACTCGTGCCGTTATCAGGCACGAGTCATATTACTGCAAATTCAAAAAAAGAGTGAGTTCTTGTTCGACTACACGCCGCTTGCGGTTAGGAGTCGCATCCATTCACGTTAGGGAAGTACAAATCCCGCTGCTAAATCACAGTAGCTAGAGTTGATTTCGCGCCTGAGTCGTGATTCCTTCGGGTCTGATTGCATCTTCCAAATCAGCCTCCTGCGGTTCAAGTTTTTTACTAAATCTGAATCTTCACTACATATTTACCACTCCCATCGATTTGACCGATAATTTGTCCGCTCGATTTGCCAGAACACCTGGTTATAGCGCCAAGCTGCTAAGGCAATCATGACAATCGCTACAATGACTAGCCCGACACCTAGGTTCTCAGAATTAAACAGAGCGTTTGTTGATCCTGTCTGCTGAGTCACACTCGCTTCGAGTTGACGCAGAAATAAGTCAAACCGGGTAAGCACCAAACCAAAACTAATTAATGCAATAGAAGTACGCAAGCCTTGCCTAGAAAACTGCGCTCATTTGCATGATGTTCTCTTTGACGGTCAAATTCTGGCATCCTGCTCATAAGTACTAGTCAGGCAATCTGCTACCCACAATAGAACACTACCCCAGGAGCAACGCTCAAACGGCCCCATTGGACCGCCACTCGCTGATAGCTTTCGTGATATTCATGTTTGGTTCGATTTTGCCAAAGCGCGCTTCCAGCCCTTGTGCACGCAAGATATCACGAACTGGACCAGATGCATCTGCCAATTTCAACGTTATACCACGCGCAGCAAGTTGCTCGTGGAGTTCCTCAAGCATGGCGGCTCCACTGATGTCGAGGATGGGAGTATCGGCTAAATCAAATACCACGAGCTTGATGGATGGGTCCTTGTCTACCAGAGCGATAAGTTTATCGTGGACGGTTGATGCATTGGCAAAGAAGAGGGAGGCATCCAATCGGAAAATTAGTACGCCCGGAATCTGCTCGTTTTCAGGATGGCGTTTGACATCCCGATAACTATCTGTACCAGGAATTCGACCCAAAATCGCTGTATGCGGGTTTGATACACGTTCGAGCAAGTCTAGCAGCGAGAGAACGATGCCGATGAGGATTCCTTTGAGGATGCCGAACAGCAGCACTGCGGCGAAAGTTCCCATGGCAACAAACCACTCCCGTCGGGATTGAGCCGAGAGCCGTGCAAAAATTTATCATATCGACTGAAAAGCTTTGCTGGCTTTAGCTTTCAGCATTTTGCTCTAGATAATTGAGGTTGGGACTGAGTAGGCTTACAAGCATTTACCACAGTACGGACAAAATCGATGCTTGAGTGACGCGATCGGCTCATTGCAGCTAGCACATCGGTCTCGCAGCTCAGCCCCACACACAAAGACTTAGTTTTAGCAACAGAAAATTTTTGATCGTTAAGGCTGAAAACCAGGCTGGCATAGCTCTCGGAGTTGTTGCTTCTTGCCAACCTGTTCCTGGTTAAAGTGGTAGCGCCCATACACATTATTGATGTGATCATATTGCACTAGCAGTCTCCCTAGCAGCTTCTCGCAGCCGCTCCACATCGCGCATCGGTGGTGCACCAAAGAGCCGCTTGTACTCCCGGTTGAAGTGCGAGGCATCGTCATAACCCACACGGTAGGCAGCACTGGTAGCGTCAAGGTTTTGCCCCAGCATCAGACGGCGAGCCTCCTGGAGCCGCAGTTGCTTCTGGAATTGCAAGGGACTTATTGCAGTGACAGACTTGAAGTGATGGTGGAAGCCTGAGACACTCATGCCAAGCTCTCGTGCGATGTCTTCAATCCGAAGTGGCTGATTAAAGTCTTTACGAAGTCGCTCGACAGCTCTGGCAATGTAGTGAGTGTAGCCACCCAAAACGGCAATCTGACGCAGCCGATTACCCTGCTCTCCCATTAGGAGCCGGTAAATGATTTCCCGCTTAATCAATAGTGCAAGCACATGCGCTTCTGCAGGGGAATCTAGAAGCCTGACGAGCCGCACCACAGCATCCAACAGATTTGCATCCAACGAACTCACGTCGATCGCTTTGACACTAGCACCCCTTTGGGCTGAGGGATAGCCTGCCTCAACCATGACTGAACCGACCAAGGTGGGGTCGAGATCGAGGCGAAGACTCAGGTATGGCTTCTCTTTGGACGCTTCCAGAATTTGGCTGACAACCGGAAGTTCGGCTGTCGCCAGGAGATAATGCGAAGGGTCGTACTGATAGAGATCGCTGCCCAGAAGCACTTCTTTGCTGCCCTGAGCAATCACACAAAAGGCAGGGACAGAGACACTATGACAGGGTTCCGCAGATGAGGAGATGCGGTTGAAGTGCAATCCTTTCAGCGGCTCGATCGTCCCATCACGATGAATCGCCTGTGCAATCCGCTCAGCCAGTTCCTCTCGGTTGGCTTGCGCTCGGTCTGCCTCGCGCCTTGCCTGCGGGTTGTTCATTGAATCCATTGCGGACGTTTCACTCGTTTTTGCCGCGTTCATTTCTAAATTTTGCAGGATTGTACAACAATCTTAGACGATTATCCTATTGCGTGGCTTTGAGGACTCCTAGAATGAAGCTAAAGCAATGAAAAACGATTCCGGCTTCCTGCAAGCGTCTGGATTTTTATTTAAGAGAAAACGCACTTTTGATTGGGCAAGAGATTCGCCGACTGACGACCTAAAAGGCAGCAAGGTTAGCCTTACTGCTTAAAAAATTTCCATCCCTACTGATACAGGCGATCAGTAATCAATCTCTACGATTGGGCTAGCCACTCACATGGCATCAAGTGAAGGAATTAAGCAAATGGACATCAAACGAAGTGGCTCCCAGCCTTCCGCCAAAGGACCAGCCGAGTATTTTACCGGCACTGTCCGCATTGACCCCCTGTTCGAGGCACCCGCTCCAGCACGCACATCTGGTGCCAGTGTCACCTTTGAGCCGGGCGCTCGAACTGCATGGCACACTCACCCGTTGGGACAGACCCTGATCGTAACGGCTGGATCAGGCTGGGTTCAGCAGTGGGATGGACCAATTCAGGAAATCAGACCCGGTGATGTTGTCTGGATTCCGCCAGGTCAGAAACACTGGCACGGAGCCACAGCTACCACAGCCATGACCCATATCGCCATTCAGGAATGGCTTGACGGCAAACCCGTGGACTGGATGGAAAAGGTCAGCGACGAACAATACCAGACGCCAAACGTAAACAACTAGGAGCATCAATTCATGTACAACGCGAAGGCTTACTCCGCTGCCAGTGCAACATCGTCGCTGGACTCCGACACGATCAAGCGGCGCGATCCAACCGAACACGACGTTCAGATTGAAATCCTATTCTGCGGCATTTGTCACTCCGATCTCCATTCAGTGCGTAACGAGTGGAGCGAATTCATGCCCACGGTCTACCCGATTGTTCCTGGCCATGAGATCGTTGGACGTGTCACTAAGGTCGGCTCGGCAGTGACCAAGTACAAGCCTGGTGATCTCGCCGCAATCGGTTGTTTAGTTGATTCGGATGGTACCTGTCCTAATTGCAAAGCGGGTCTTGAGAATTTCTGCCCGAATCAGATCCTCACCTTCAACGCTCCAGATAAGCACCTGGGAGGGGTTACTTATGGGGGCTACTCCGACAGTATTGTTGTTGATGAACGCTTTGTTCTGCGCGTCCCTTCTAACCTCGATCCTGCCGGGGCTGCACCGCTCCTCTGTGCTGGGATCACAACCTATTCGCCCATGCACCACTGGGGCGTCACTAAGGGCAAGAAGGTCGGCGTAGTCGGTCTGGGTGGACTAGGACACATGGGGGTGAAATTTGCTCATGCACTCGGTGCCCATGTCGTCGTCTTCACCACCTCACCCGGCAAGACGGAGGATGCGCTCCGCCTTGGTGCCGACGAAGTGGTCGTCTCCCGCGATGCTGACGAGATGCAGAAACATGCTGGTAGCTTCGATTTCATCCTCGACACCGTCTCCGCCAAGCACGACATCAACGCCTATCTCAACCTGCTCCGCCTCGATGGTAACCTCACCCTGGTCGGCGCTTCCCCAATCCCTTTGGAGGTTGCAGCATTCAGCCTGATCATGGCGCGCCGTAATCTCTCTGGCTCAAACATCGGTGGCATCCCTGAAACCCAGGAAATGCTCGACTTTTGCGGTGAACATAACATCACTGCCGATGTTGAAGTCATCCCCATCCAAAAAGTCAACGAAGCTTACGAGCGACTGGTCAAGTCCGATGTGAAGTACCGCTTCGTGATTGATATGGCATCCCTAAAATCTGAATAACCGCGATGGAATCTCGAAGGAATAATCATGCAAACACGCAAACTCGGAAACAGTAATCTGGAAGTCTCGGCGATCGGATTCGGCTGCATGGGGCTGAACTACGCCTACAGCAACACTCTCGACAAGCAAGAAAGCATCTCCCTGCTGCAAGCCGCAGTGGAGCGTGGTGTCACCTTCTTCGATACAGCCGAAATGTATGGGCCATTCACCAATGAAGAATTAGTGGGCGAAGCGCTCAAACCCTACCGCGATCACGTCGTCATTGCCACGAAGTTCGGTATCAAATTACAGGACGGCAAGCAAGTGCAGGACAGTCATCCATCAGGAATCAGGGAATCCATCGAAGGTTCGCTGAAGCGCTTAAACACCGACGTGATTGATTTGTACTACCAGCACCGAGTGGATACCCAAGTGCCGATCGAAGACGTAGCTGGAACCATCAAAGATTTGATCAGTGAAGGTAAAATCAAGCATTGGGGGCTTTCAGAAGCCGGTGTACAGACCATTCGTCGGGCACACGCAGTCCAACAGCTAACTGCCGTTGAGAGTGAGTACTCCCTGTGGTGGCGGCGACCGGAAGAAGCCCTGTTACCTGTCCTAGAAGAGCTAGGGATTGGTTTTGTGCCGTTTAGTCCTTTGGGTAAAGGCTTCCTGACGGGCAGTATCAGCAAGGATGCAAAATTCGACAAATCTGACTTCCGCAGCATTGTTCCCCGGTTTACCCCGGAAGCTCTCAATGCTAACCAGTCTCTAGTGGATTTGTTGAGAAAGGTAGCGGAACAGAGGAAAGCCACCGCAGCACAAATCGCACTATCCTGGCTGCTGGCACAAAAACCGTGGATTGTGCCCATTCCTGGCACGACCAAATTGAGCCGTCTAGAAGAAAACATTGGGGCAGGGGACATCGAACTGACACAGGACGAATTGAAGCGCATTGATGCGGCCTTGGCGCAAATTCCAGTGGAAGGCAATCGCTATCCAGAAGAGTTGGAAAAGCGAACGGGCTTATAGACGGAATCGCCAACCGCAGAACCACAACTCAAGGAGGTGCAGATGACCAACACACCGCAGCAAGACGAAACTCAATCTGCTGTGAGAATCAGCGAAGCGGCATATAAAAATCATGAGGAACTCTTTCCAAACTACAAATCAACTCTGAAAGTAACCGACCCTGAACTAATCGAAGTCTTTGACAACTTCGCCTTCGACGAAATCATTGCGCTTAGCAAGCTAGATACCAAGACAAGGGTGATGCTGACTCTGGCGGCTATCATTGGCAGTCAGGCAGTCGGCGAATACAGGGTGATGGTGACCGCTGCGCTTAATGTCGGGGTAACGCCGATCGAAATCAAAGAAATCCTGTATCAGTCAGTGCCCTACTTAGGGATGGCGAAAGCCTTTGACTTCATCCATGCCACGAATGAAGTGCTGTCGAGCAGGGGCATTCCATTACCTTTGGAAGGGCAATCGACTACCAGCCCGGAAACGCGCTACGACAAAGGGCTGGCAATCCAGAAAGCAGTGTTCGGCGAAACGATCGACCAAATGTATGAGCAATCGCCTAAAGATCAACTGCACATTCAAAGGTTTCTGTCTGCCAATTGCTTTGGCGATTACTACACCCGCAATGGTGTAGCCATCAGCGTTAGGGAACTGATCACACTGTCTATCCTCATTGCTCTGGGCGGGGTTGAATCACAGATTAAGGGGCACATTCAAGGCAACATTAACGTTGGAAACGGCAAAGACATCCTGCTGGATCTGATGACACAATTGTTGCCCTGGGTGGGATATCCCCGGACGCTGAATGCGTTGAAATGCCTGAATGAAGTGGCGACGGAGTAATGGCGATGATAACGATTGACTTGATACACAAAGTGGCGCTTGTGACAGTAGCTTCCAAAGGCATGTCCGACTTCCACCGCACCCTGCCTCGCTTCACTAAGGAGGCGCTCAAGGCGAATCAGTCCCTTGTTGACCTGCTCGGCAGCATCGCAGAGCGGAAGGAGGCAACACCTGCTCAAATCGCGCTCCCCTGGCTGCTGGCCCAGAAGCCGATCTGGATTTAAAGGCCGTAGTCTGCCATAGTGATGCTTTGGGCATTGAAGCCTTTCTGCCACAGATTGATCCTGAGCAGGCTATGCACTTGGCTAAGCAAGGGATGTTCTCAGAGGAGGAAGTATTATTGCCTCGCGTGCGAGACTCCTGAATGCACCCGACCCTTTGATCTTGATGCAGGGGCTAATGGCTTGTGGCGAAAAGTTATCCTTGGACACTTAAATTTTGGACTTTGATTGAAACCAAAACTTGAAGCCCCTATGACTTCACTACTAGGAACTTTGGCAGGATTGTACTGATTCCCTAGAAACTTTATACCAACCAAGTTGTTGATACTTGCACTGACTGCATGACTGCAATTGAACGGACTGCTTATCCTCGCTTTAAGCAAAATCTCACTACCAAAGAACTAGCTGAGCTTTACACCCCGACACCGGAGGAAATTGAGTTTGTTCTGTCTCAGGTTCGTAGCAAAAGTGGACTACTTAGTTTGATGGCGATGCTTAAGTCCTTTCAACGACTGGGCTACTTTCCCCATCCAGAGTTCGTTCCCATTCTTGTCATTAATCACTTGCGTTCATGTTTGAAGCTGCGTTCGTGGGTATCAGCAATCCCCTCTCTACCCTCTCGCTATCGCTACCAGCAAGCGGTTCATACCTACTTGGGTGTCCAGCCCTACAACAACGTGGCTCAACAACTAGTAGCGAAAGCCATTGCTCTTGCTGCAGAGGTGAAGGACCATCCAGCAGATCTAATTAATGTAGCGATTGAGGAGTTGGTTAAGGAGCGTTACGAGTTGCCTGCTTTCAGTACCATTGACCGACTGGTTGGTAATGTCCGCTCTATTACCAACACCCGTCTATTTTGTCGAGTAGAAGCTGGGTTGTCAACAGCTATTCAGGCTTCCCTAGACCAACTGCTGCTACCTGAGTCGTCCACATCTCAGGCAACCCTCAATCTTCTGAAAGCTCCGCCCAAGAGTGCTACCTTTTCTCATATGGAGCAACTTCAAGCAAAGTTTGACCAGTTGATGTCTTGTGGCGATGCTAGGCGGTTATTGTCAGGAATTGTCCCTAGCAAAGTAAAGTCCTTTGCCGCGCAAGCCAAAGCACTGGATATCTCAGAGTTCCATGATATCAAACGTCCTAAGCGCCGTACTTTGCTCCTGTGCCTCCTTTACCAAGCTCAGGTCAAAACACGAGATCATTTAGTCGAGATGTTTCTCAAGCGCCTCCAGACTATCCTTAATCATGCCAAAACTAAGCTGGTGGAGTTACGGGAGAAGCATCTGGCTCAAACTGAAGCCTTGCTTGGGGTACTAACAGAAATTCTGGAAGTCTCCAATGAGAGCCAAGATGATGCAGCTTTAGGACAGCAGGTTCAATCCGTTTTTAAAGGTCATGGAGGTTCAGAATGCCTCCTCAAACAGTGTGAGGAAATTACAGCTTACAACAGCAATAATTACCTACCCCTATTGTGGCAGTTCTACTCCCGCTACCGCAAGCTGCTGTTTGCCCTCGTGCGCTCACTGGATATCCGATCTACAACCCAAGACCAGTCATTGATGAATGCCTTGGCTTTTCTTCTCAACCATGAACATCGACTTTCTCAAATGGTTACCTGTGGGGGTTGATTTGAGCTTTATCAGTGACCAATGGCGGCGGTTGGTTGTGTCTCATCAAGGTGATACTTCTGTATTAATTCGCCAGCAGTTAGAGATCTGCGTGTTCACTTATCTAGCAACTGAGTTGAAGACGGGGGATGCTTGTGTATTAGGGTCAGAAGACTATGCAGACTTCAGGGAGCAGTTGCTCACTTGGTCAGAGTGTGAACCACTAGTGGAATCATACTGCCGCGAACTTGGCATTCCCTCAACCGCAGATGAATTTGTCCAGTATTTACAAGCACAGCTCACTCAAGTAGCGGCAGAAGTAGACCAAATCTGTGCTGACGGTAAACAGGTAACGATTAGCTCTGATGGTGAACCTGTTCTCAAACGTATTCCTGCCCAAGAACAGCCGGACGGGGCAGCAGCGCTAGAAGCAGCTATCCTGCAACGCTTACCGGAGCGTAGTCTCCTCGATATTCTTTGCAACGTTGAGCATTGGTTAAATTGGACACGTCACTTCGGTCCTGGATCTGGGTCAGAGCCAAAGCTGGCACAGCCAATGGAGCGCTATATCCTCACGACCTTCGGTTTTGGCTGTAACCTGGGAGCAAATCAGACGGCTCGTCATACTAGGGGTTTGGTGACCTCCCACATGCTCTCTTATACCAACCGTCGCCACATGAATGCCGAGAAACTTCAAGCAGCTATTCGTGACATTATCAACGCTTACAATCGTCTGAATCTCCCTAAGTGCTGGGGTAGTGGAAAAACGGCGGCGGCGGATGGCAGCAAGTTTGAGATTTACGAGAACAACTTGCTCTCGGAGTATCACATCCGCTATGGCGGCTATGGAGGTATTGCTTATCACCATGTCTCCGATACCTACATTGCTTTATTTACCCACTTGATCAATTGCGGGGTCTGGGAAGCAGTATATATTCTTGATGGTTTACTGAAAAACACTT
Source organism: uncultured bacterium (assembly GCA_964250845.1). GTDB lineage: Bacteria > Cyanobacteriota > Cyanobacteriia > Cyanobacteriales > Chroococcidiopsidaceae > CAXUIG01. The sequence goes on from CAXUIG010000120.1 coordinate 14,881, forward strand.
CGGATATTCAGCCGGACACTTTACACGCAGATACTCAAGGTCAGTCAGCTCCAGTGTTTGCGTTGTCCTATTTATTAGGTATCAAGTTGATGCCCCGCATCCGTAACTGGCAAGACTTGACGTTCTTCCGCCCGAGTTCGGATGCCACGTACAAGTACATCGACCCGTTATTCAAAGATGTGGTGGACTGGAAGTTGATTAGGACCCACTGGCAAGACCTGATGCGGGTAGTGCTGTCGATTAAGGCGGGCAAGTTAATGCCGTCTACTATACTCCGCAAGCTGGGCAGCTATAGTCGGAGAAACCGCCTCTATCAAGCATTTCGAGAGTTAGGACAGGTGGTACGAACTATCTTTCTGCTGCAATACATCTCCGACCAGGGGCTGCGACAACAGATCACTGCTTGCACCAACATTGTGGAGGGATACAATCACTTCTTGGATTGGCTGTTTTTCGGAAAGGATGGCATCATCACTGAAAATGACCCGGAGGAACAGGAGAAGCGAGTTAAGTACCTCGACTTGGTCGCCAGTGCCGTCATTCTCCAGAACACATTTGATATTTCGTTGGCAATTCAATCATTGAATGCAGAGGGACACCTCATGAGCCGGAAGGCCCTCGCCACTCTAAGTCCCTACCTCACTAGACACCTCAAGCGGTACGGGGACTACGTGGTGGATTTGCAGAACATTCCACAGCCATTGGAAGGAGCCATCCCTTTACCTATTGAATTAGCTGAAAGCTAGATACAGCAAAGCTTTTCAGTCGATATGATAAATTTTTGCACGGATCTCGGCTCAATCCCCCGTCGGCTGACGCGACGGATCCGACGCAGACCACGAATGTCAAACAATCCTTTAATAGCCATTAAGACTAAGGCCGCCAAAATAGTCTTTGGCAACTTGCTGAAGACCCCCGTCAAAAACAGGACGACGACCACCACCAGCAGGGCCGCGGTCGCTGAGGCCATGGGCGTATTGGCTCCAAGACGTTCATTCACAGCCGTCCGGGACAGGCTGCCGCCAACCGGATACCCTAGCCCCAGTCCCACAGCCAAGTTAGCAACGCCCAGCGCCAGCAACTCTTGATTCGTGTCGAGGGGATAGCGATGCTTGTGGGCCAGGGCACGGGCAACGCTCATTCCCTCTACGTAGGACAGCAGAAATACAGAAAACCCCAACGGCAGAAGATCCACTACGTTTGTGAGCGTGAAAGCTGGTATACCAAAGTGTGGCAACCCATGTGGGATAGTGCCCACGATTTTCACCCCTAGCCTTGTCAGATCAGTCACTGACATCAGTCCAATTGACAGCAGAACCACAATCAGGGAATTGGGGAGTTTGTGGAATCGTTTCTCTCCAATAAGCAATAGGACGATCCCCGCCAGACCGAGGAGCAGTGTAGGGAGGTTGATTTCACCCAGATGTTGGAAAATGTACCCGATCCGCTCGAAGAACTCACCCTTTCCCCCCTCAATCCCCAACAGCTTTGAAACCTGGGAAGCGCCAATCACGAGCGCCGCTCCTGTTATAGTTCCTGTGAGTACCGGCTCGGAAATAAAGTTAACCACAAACCCGAGCCGGAATGTCCAGGCCAGAGAACTGATGATGCCGACCATTAAACCAGTCAGCGCCGCCATGGCGGCATATGAGACCTGGTGGTGACGCACTAGCTCACCGAGACCGGACGCCAGCAGAATAGAGAGAGCTGACGTTGGACCAAATGCTAGCTGGCGCGATGTGCCGAACAGCAAATAGGCGAGCGGCGCTAGCGAGCTGGCATACAATCCGGCCTGTGGCGGCAGACCGGCTAAGGAGGCATAAGCCATATCTTCGGGAACAGTAAAAGCCACCAGCGCTAAACCCGCCAGGAGATCGGAACGGAACTTGTTTGGATCGTAAGTTGGCCACCAGCGGGAAATGGTCAGAACTGAAGTGAGATTAGTGAGGCCGCGTTGTTGAGGAGTTCGGGTCTTCATTGGGCTAGATAGTAGCGTTAAGTTGTTGCTGGTTGGGAAAATTTTGATTGGCAACAATTTCACCCTCCACAACAGCAGATTCAAGCGCTCCTTGAGCGTGAGATGGATGCGCAGAAAAATTAATATACTGTAAGTTAGTAAACTTAGCGTATATTTAAATCAATACTAGGTTAAAGCTACTAAGACCTAAAATCCTCCAAAAGACAGAAGTTGGACGAGGATTGAGTTTTCCGAGTTATGCCATCAGGTAGAGGTAGTAATTTGAAAGCTGTTATGTATGTTTAATGATCGGTAAGGCGAAGTAGCTTTAACGAAGCGAGGCGCTTAAGTGCTGGCTATCAGTCTCGCGACCTGATTGTGCTGCATTCAGGAGTCCCCAATCTCGACGCTCTGCTGTCCAAGTTCGATCAGTGCCACACCCACGCCGAGGCCGAAGTACGCTATATCATCGCCGGTGAGGGCGTTTTTGGGTTTGTGCGTCCTGATGGCAGCCAAATGGAACTGACAGTTCAGCCTGAAGAGTGTATCAACGTGCCTTGCGGCATCGAACAATGGTTCTATTTAACGGCGTCGCGGCTTCTTAAAGCCGTGCGCTACTAATGCTGGTCAATCTAGCAGTAACGTGATTTGGATTGGTCGGGAAAAATTTCCGGTACTTGGCATCATCGAAAAGATGAGCTACCTAGTCTGCGGAAACTGTGGAGAACATAGATGAAATATTCTCTTGCTATAATACAGTAAATCGAGTGGTAAACCATATTATTTTTTCAGCTGGTGCGGATACGTGCCAGTTAGATGATTTGAATCTTACAAATCAACTTAGCTTGCTTCTGTATTGGGCTGGACTAGTTACCAGGGAACTTCTGAGCAGCGACTTCCGACTTTCGACTTCTCCCCACTTCCTTCTTATTAGATATAAGGATGCAATCTATGAGTCTAAATAGCCCCGTTTTAGATAGATCCGTTCTTGATCGCCTTCCGCAGGTTGAGGCAGACCTCTATTACCTCGTCCCAATGGCAGAAAAACCAGTTAACTACACTTACGAACCACCATCGGGTATCCCTCGCTACAATGGGAATTACGAAACGCGCAGGCTGCCGCTCCGCAATGCCAGGGGGATCGCCCAAGATCTATCCCTAGATCGGGAAGGTTTTGCGCTGGTCGCTCACTCGAGTTCTGTCCGCGACTTCTACGACGATGAAGAAGTGCGCCGCGTCTACTACCCCGAAGCAGAGAAACTTCTGGCAACCTGAGTTCGATGTAAGCGAATTGCCTCAAAGCACTCTCCCGTATGGTTTTT
>CAXUIG010000121.1:0-17954 GCA_964250845.1 uncultured bacterium
CCACGCCGCTGACTTCTGCCTGAACCCCCAATTTGCCTTCCGTGCCCACTTCACGAGCCACCCGCGTTACTTCCGAGGCAAACGAACTGAGCTGATCCACCATGGTGTTTACGACCTGCGCGGTTTGAAGAAACTCACCCTTGAGGGGTCTGCCTTCAATTTCCGGCGCGATCGTTTGTGATAAATCGCCATTGGCAACAGCCCGAATCACGCGAGCTGTTTCAGCAGTGGGCTGAACTAAATCGGTGATCAGCGTATTGACAGAATCAACGCATGCTGCCCACGAACCGCCAGCTAGCCCTAGGGAGGCGCGTTGCGTTATCTTGCCTTCTTTACCAACAACCGTGCCTATCCTGTCTAACTCCGCTGCCATCCTTTCATTCAGATCAATAATATCGTTGAGCGTATCGGCTATTTTTCCAGCCATGCCAGTCCGGTCGATTGGCATGCGAACAGAAAAGTTACCTTGCTTGACAGCCCCCAACGTTTTCAGTAGCTGTTTTAAGTCGAGATTATCCGGTTCTTTTGTTAACTGTTCAATCGGCATGAGCTTATCCTTCAGGCATCCGTTGCCACGGACTAGATGCAAAAAAATTCAATTTGGTAATAACTAATCCAGTTCTTGGAGAATCTGCGTCACCTTTGTTTCGTGAATTGCAAAAATATCATTATAATTATATATCTCTTCATTCTCTTCCTCGTTATAAGGAGGTGCTAGTTTTAATAAGTTTTCTTGTAGGTGAAAAAAAATATAGCCTAAACTGTTCAGGAGTTGACAAATCATTTTTATACTACTGCCACTTCTATTTTGAAACTTTTCGATCAGTTCTAGTTGGATTATTGAAGGTATTTTTGTTTTTAACATCTGCTCTGCTCCTTTGAGAACATAAAATTCGAAACCTTCAACATCGATTTTTAAATAATCTATATGGTTTAACGCCTCAAAATATGCATCTAATTTAATTATTTTACATCTGTTTAGAGCTGCACTATCACTATTTATATGTTTCGTATAACTTACTGAACTGTATTTATCATTTGTTACAATTTCGATTTCCCCCTCTTTTTCACCAACAGCGGCTTGTTCAGCGATTATATTTTTTAATTTGCTAAGTTGAATGTTCTCTATCAATCTGTTAAAAGTTTTGGGCTGGGGTTCAAAGGCAAAGACTTTTCCTCTTCCAACACGTTTGGCAGCAAATAATGTATAAACACCAATATTTGCTCCAACGTCAACATAAGTCATTCCATCTTTGAGATATTTGTTTAAAAAACTAAATATTTTAGGTTCATGATAATCAAAATAATAGGTACGTGTGGCAACGTCATCATCATCTGTATATAGCTTAATCCAGATTGAATTATCAAAATTTAATAAAGTTGGCTGGTTAAAAACGCGGAGAAATTGCCATTTTATAATTCGGGAAATTACCTTAATTGGCGACTGTCTAAATGCAGGCTGTCGAATTACATCCTTCAATTTCTCTAAGGTTGGACGAGGTAATCTCATCTTGTTTTTTCAAAAGTGTACTGAGGGCAAGTGCCAGCCCGCTTTCTGGGGCTGAAGCTAGCAAATATGGTTGCGGATAAAGTTGAGCACGGCTGTGAGTCCTGACTGAGTCTTCAAATTTGTGAAGACAAACGGTTGATCGCCTCGCATTTTTTTTGCATCCCGTTCCATGACGCTTAGATCTGCGCCGACTAGGGGAGCCAGATCGGTTTTATTGATTACCAGCAAATCAGACTTGGTAATTCCCGGACCACCTTTGCGTGGAATCTTGTCCCCAGCTGCAACATCGATGACGTAAATCGTTAAATCCACCAACTCCGGGCTAAAGGTGGCAGCCAGATTGTCCCCGCCACTTTCTAAGAACACTAGATCCAGATCCGCAAACCGCTGCTCCAGCTGTTCAATTGCTGCCAGGTTGATTGAGGCATCTTCACGGATGGCAGTGTGAGGGCAACCGCCGGTTTCAACACCGAGGATGCGATCGCGCTCCAGTGCCTGACTTTGAACCAAAAACTGGGCGTCTTCTTGGGTGTAGATATCATTCGTCACCACCGCAATATTGTATTGCTGGCGCATTGCCTTACATAAGGCATCGACTAAAGCGGTTTTCCCCGAACCCACTGGACCAGCCACTCCGACTCGAAACGCATTCATCATAGAGATTAACTGCGAAATAACCTTGTATACTGGGTTTCATGTGCCATACTGGCAAGGGCCAAGCCCCAGCCGCAACTACTGAGGTTATCATCCTCCAAGGCGAGAATTTCTTCAGCTACACGCTCGATATTGGTATGTAACTCCAGCAGCAGCTGTTGCCCAGCTGTTTGACCCAAGGGAATGAGTTTGACCCCAGCTGTGATCAGATTCGTTGTCCAGCTGTGCAGGTAACCGAGTAGGGCAGACTCAGGTAAATCTATTTGCCAGTGGGCAGCGGCAATGCCGAAGGCGATCGCAAAATTACAGGGTAACCCAGCTGCATTCGCCAGAGACTGTAAAGACGGGAAATTTCGCGTTTCTTGCGACTGAATTTTCAGCAGCAGTCGCATTAGGGATTGACCCATCTGCCAGCTTTGCTGACGTAACTCTTCTGTTTCCTTGGCGGCAGATAGCCAGTTATTCCAGTAACTCAAAGCCTCTGGATCATGAGCCCGAGCAGATTTATAGGCTCGTAGCATCACCGCCGCCTCTAACCGAATGGCTCCGTAGAGCAGTTCCTGCTCTAACCAGTGCTTCAGGCTTTGCTCATTCTCAACTATACCAGTCTCAACCAGCATTTCCAGTCCCTCAGAATAGCTATACGCTCCGACTGGCAGGGCTGGGCTAGCCAGTTGTAAAAGACATAGGACATGACTAGTGCTATTAATGGGCATATTGATGTCCATAAGCTCCCAGTTCCGGTTGAAAAGGTAAAACTGCCTCTTGTACCTCCATCCCCAGATGTTCAAGCATTGTCCGCAAGACTGGATCGGGAGACAACCGCAAATAGGTCGCAGTGATCTCTACCGGCACATGGCGATTGCCTAGATGATAGGCAGCCCGCAGCAACTCTAGTGGTGTTGGAGCGGTTACATTGAGAACTAGTTCTGGTTTGGCACTAACCCGGACTAAACTGCTATCGGTCTCGCATCCCAGCAGATCGCCATCCCGTAGCATCGTCCCTCTAGGTAAGCGCAAATATATTGCTTGCCCATCTGCCGTCTCAAAGCGATGGCGGCTGCGGGTGCGCTCAAGAGCTGTGAGAGCGAGGGTAAAGCTGACTACTGCATCCGGATTTGAAGGGTTACGTTGCGTTAACGTCAGCATAACTATGAATTAAGTCGAAAGTTTTTCTGATCCCAGTCAACTAATGAGAGGCAGTTTGAAGGTGCATCACTTGATCGTCAATCCGTTTTTTTAAATTCGGGTCACTTTGCTTATTTACAGTAATCGCGTTGAAGCGAGCAATGGTGAGGTGATTGCTCTTGACTATTTCTTCCGAGCGTTTGCAGTAATCCATGGCGATATTCCGGGCGTCGCCCGTAAGTGCGTTCAGGCTTTCGGGTTTGTAGCAGTCAATGGCGGGAGGCTCGCTGCCAATGATTTTCTTAATTCCTTCGTGGGCTTGTTGACGGATCTTCTCTATTTCCAGGGCAGAGTGGGCGTAGTTTGTCAATTCATCGTTACTGACATCTTCAGCATAAGCCGCAGAACTAAACACGAGGGTAATTGAGCGTCCAGATAGGTTAGGAGCAAGTCCCGAGAGCAAACCTACGGTAGAGAGAGCGCCCACAACCAACGCTCGCGACAGCATCCGGCTCAAGCGAGGTCGGGAAAACAGACGGCAAAAGTTGATCATAATTCGTCTAAGGAAGAAATATAACACCGGAGGCGTCAGTTGTTTTGAAGTATTTTAAGAGTGAGAAGTTCCGGCTTAATTGGTATAAGATAAAGCTTACGAATCCCCGTAGCCTGATTGGAAAACTCGGCAAAGTTCTATCACTTTAGTTTGGAGTGCTGACATCTCATCTGCTCCTTGCTTAAGGCTAACTTCAAGTTCAAGTAGCAGGGGCAAGGTTGAAACAAGTTGCTGCACCGAAAGGGACTTGACTTCTTGCTGTAGAAAGTAGACGCGCTTGGGGTTGCTGATTTCTGCCGCTTGGGCGATCAGCCGGACTGCATTCTCGCTACGCTCGCTCTTGGCGTCGCCCTGTCCCGTCTCCATCATCAGCTTGACCCATAACCAGGTGCGAAATTGTCCAATCAGTGTAGCGACAATCCGCAGCCCTGGCTCATTGCGACTAATCAAATCCTCAACCAACGCCAGTGCCTTGGCTCCATCCCCCTTCTGAATAGCCGCCGCTAGCTGCAAGCTGTTTTGAGTGTTAGATCGTACTAAGTCAGCAACGGTATCCACGTCCAGTGGCTTGTTGAGAGCACCAGCAAAAGTGCGCAATTTTTCCAATTCACTGTAAAGTTGCCGCGTATTGTTGCCAACCGACTCTGCCAGAAGATTGGCACTCTTGTGGGTCAGTTTTACCCCCAGTTCAAGGGCTGCTTGTTGTACACGAGCATTGAGTTGTTCAGTCTTCCAAGGTGGGATCAGAGAAAATTCTCGGATCTCGGCGTATTTTTGCAACAGCTGTGTAGATTTGAGTCGCCCATCCGGTTTGGTGCGGCTACTTAACAATAAAATGGATGTTTCTGGAATCACCGGTAGTGTGCGTTTTAGTTCCGTCAACAAATCTTCGGAACATTGCTGGCAGAGGGTGGTATCCACGAGCCAGACTAAGCGACTACCGGCTCCAAACGGGGGTGTCACGATCAGGGTAGTCGCATTCGTGACGGCATCGGGTTGCTCCGGGGGGAGTAAAGTGTAGTTAAAGCTGACCCATTGTGGATCGAGGACGCGATCGCGCATATTGGCAACCGCTGTTTGAATCGCAAAGTCATCCTCACCCCAGTAGAGGTAGATTGGCATATAAAACACCTGTTTTACAAAAACCTAGTAATTCTTGTCTAAAATCTATGCAGGTTAGAGTGCGAGGCTATCAAGGTTGGACGAAAACTATCAGACTTACTTGAATCGGGTGGCACGGATGACGCTGCCAGAAACTTACAGCTCTCAGCTACAGCATATCCAGGAATCTCCTAAGTTTCAGCCGCGTCTAGAGGGTGGCAGACAGGCTGTCCCCTTCCCTGGCTATACAGCGATCACCCCGCCAGCGGAGTCAGAGTCGGAAAACTTTGCTTTTTATCAAAATTTGAATCAGTGCCTTGGGCAACTTTTGCAACTTCCTCTGGAAACTGATCTGATTGTTCCTTTACCCCCCGCTAGCTTTCATCTCACTTTGGCGGACTTGATTTGGGACAGCGCTTACCGTTACGCTAATGAAAATTCTGAATTTGAGGTACAGTTGCGCGATCGCGTCGCCCAGATCTTTGAGCAGTACCGACAATCGCTCACACAAACAAATCCCATTCGGTGGCAAATGCTGGGACTAATAGTGATGCCCCGAGCCGTAGGTATTTGTTTAGTGCCCAAGGATGAAGGCTCCTACGACCAGATTTTGAAATTTCGCCGCACAATCTATCAAAATCCCAATTTAATTGCCTTGGGGATTGAACAACAGTATCACTTCACAGCACATATCACCCTAGGCTATTTTGGTAACATATCGCCTAATCTAGACCGCGATCGCCTCAGCGCTACCCTATCTCAGTTAAATCAGCAATGGCTGGAAACGCCCCAAGAACTCTGGGTACACCGAGTCGAACTGCGGAAGTTTGATGACATGACGCGCTACTACCGCGAGCCTGACTGGCCGGTTTTGGATTTTTAAGCAGTAAGGAGTGAGCCAGAGGACTAGAGTGGGCATTGCTCACCCTAGTCACCAAACAAAGAACCACCAGAGGATGCCCCCGGTTGCCAGTAAACAAAAAATTCCGCCTGCGCCAGCTAGGGGTTTTCCATTTTTACCTGTCACCCATTCGGAGCCAATGCCAGTGTAGGTTATCAGTTGGGCTGAGTCTAGACTGGCTATCGCCCAAACCCAACCGGCGTGGAGTCCCCAAGCTAAACCCAAACTGCCACCATCTACATAGCGCGCCAGCACCAGTATCATTCCCATCAGCCACAGTCCTGGTAGTTGGGGCATGGTTTCTCGTCGCTCCCAAACCAGGTGTAGTAAGGCAAAAATCAAGCTAGAAATCGCCGCTGCCGCCACAGTTTGGTAGTCCTGCTGGAGTTGATTCAGGACGAAGCCGCGAAAGACTAACTCCTCTATACCACTAACCCAAACTGCTAACAGCAACGTGAGTAGCAATACCGACGCCAGTCGCTGCCATTCTGCCGGTTGCCAAGTGACCCAACCCAGTGCTGTTTGGATACCAAACAAAACCACCAGGCTCAGCACTCCGAAGCCAAAACCTGCAACTGCGGAACGTAATATCCAGAGGTTCCAGGCGCAGCCGTAATCTGAGAAAGACGCACCTATCACCGAGCTTGCTCCCCACAGAACCAGCGGGGCAATTAGGTATAGCGACGCAACTAAAGGCAGCTTTTGCTCTGCGCTCAGGGGTTTAGGCGGTCGCCAATCTATAGCGTTCGCGCACACAATCGCTAGTGGCAACCAGCACCCAGCCCAGGCAAAGAAAAAAGCTATCACCTGAAGCAGTGACCACAGTCGAGCTGCACTGCCATCAGTCAGCAGAGTAATCTGACCGCCTTTTGCCTCCAGAAATGACAGCAATATGTTGGCTGCTGGATCAAAGTTCGCCATCAAAACAGCCATACAATTGCCATAATTTTCTTTTCAGACATCATAAAGGCGTGAGGCTGAAGTACTCAGTCCACTCTACAGGAAGAGACTTGCCCTACCCTTTCAATGGAACCACCTCTTAATACAAATTTACTCATCGTCTGATTCACTCTCGTCCTCTTCCCGACTTCCACGTTTATCACTATCGAGCTGAATTAGATGAATGTGCTTGTAGCCCAGCTTAATCTCAAACTCATCGCCGGGCTTTAAGCCCATTGCCTCGGTGTAAGTTGCACCAATAACAATCTGACCATTTTTGTGGACACTAACCCGATAGGTTGGCTCCCGACCGCGACCATCTTTTGGCCCTTCAGGACTCAGGGGAATCCCCCTAGCTCCTAGCAATGCGTCGTAGAAATCAGTGAGATTGACGCGAACCTGGTTATTCTTGGTGACGGTGTAATAGCCACAGCGCTTTGCTCTTTCTCGCCGTGGTAAGTCAGAGAGTTCTTTTACCTTTTGAAGCAGTGCTTTCCCCGTTAACGGTGCGGTTGCAGTTTCAGTCATCACGCTCAAAATATCCTTACGATCTCCAAACTGGTAAACATAGTCTGAATTGGAGTTTAGCCCCTTTTCAACGTCTTATGCAAGAGCATTGACGTTATAAAAAATATATCCTCAAATCTCTACTTTGCAACAAAACTTTTTTTTTGCTTAGTTACGTCAAGGCGATTCTTAATGAGCGCGAGTGCAAATTTCGTCTTAACATGAGAGCGCTTCTATAAAGATTGTGAACACACAATCGCAACCATCTAGGTTTTATAGTCAAAGCTATACCTGCTGCTCCCTAGCTCCTAGAAACGATTCAACACAAATATTTTTTTACTTATCCCTGTTCCTTGCCGAGGAACGAGAAGTGCTGACCACCAGCGTTGCAGCTTGCTGGTGAAAAGAGAGTTTCCGGTTGGTAGCTTTACGGGACTCCCAAGCTTCAGAAACTTCAGCTCTGATAGACATCAGTCTAAGGATATATCTGTTTTCGGTTCTGGTGATAGTAAAGGTTGTCTTAGCTGAGACTTAAGCCTGGTCAAGTCTGTAAAAAAGTCTGGTTTTATCGTAAGATGCAATAGTTGAGCCTTAAACTAGAAACAGTGGCCCTTTAATCATCAGCCGACAAATAACACGGAGCCTGGAAGGAACAGGTCTGTTTGAAAATGGCTTGTAGGGTAACGAGCGGTGATAATGACTTTTAGGCGCGAGTGTTGGAATTACAAGACGTTGGTAGGTGGGAATGCAAGTTCTTTTTAAGGTCATTCGGCAGGCACAAAATTCCTCTCCTCAAGTTCAGACTTATCAGTTGGAGGTAGAAGCCGGTAATACAATCCTAGATTGCCTCAATCGCATTAAGTGGGAGCAAGATGGAAGCTTGGCTTTTCGCAAGAATTGTCGCAATACCATATGTGGTAGCTGCGCCATGCGAATTAATGGTCGCTCAGCTTTAGCTTGTAAGGAAAATGTTGGCAGTGAACTGGAAAGACTGGAATTTCTGCCTGGCTCGCATGCGGCAAAAGACACTCTTCCAGAAATTACCGTCGCCCCGATGGGAAATATGCCGGTGATTAAAGATCTGGTAGTGGATATGAGCAGTTTCTGGAACCACTTGGAGGAGGTTGAACCCTACATCAGTACCAGTGCGCGACAAGTGCCGGAGCGGGAGTTTTTGCAGACACCTACTGAGCGCTCGCGGCTGGATCAGATGGGCAATTGTATTATGTGTGGGGCTTGCTATTCTGAGTGCAATGCCCGCGAAGTCAACCCAGACTTTGTTGGCCCTCACGCGCTTGCCAAAGCTTACAGAATGGTAGTAGACTCGCGCGACGCCAAAACTGAAAATCGTCTAGAAAATTATAACCAAGGCACTCAGGGAGTATGGGGCTGTACCCGTTGTTTTAACTGCAACACAGTTTGTCCTATGGGTGTGGAACCCTTGGAGCAAATCAATAAAATTAAACAGGAAATTCTCGTCAATAAGGACGTACCAGACAGCCGCCCAATTCGCCACCGTAAGGTATTGGTGGAGCTAGTCAAACAAGGGGGATGGATTGATGAACGTCAGTTTGGTTTACAAGTAATGGGTAATTTCTTCCGTGACCTCAAGGGATTGCTCAGTATTGGGCCACTGGGGTTGCGGATGTTAGTCCGGGGGAAGTTCCCACTCTCGTTTGAGCCTTCATCTGGCGCTAAGGAGGTGCGATCGCTGATCGAATCGGTGCAAGAGCTAAGAGAGGGAGAGGGGGGGAACGGGTGAGGGGGTGAAGTTGTTCAGCCCGGACCAGTCGGTACATTCAACGGTTGCCCTGAGCGGTCATAGACCAAAATACCCCAATGCCCATTTGCACTCGACTCAAAGGCAATCGTACTGCCATCAGCGCTAATAGTGGGGTGGCGGACTTCTGCTTGTAGGTCAGTAGTCAAATTCCGTAACTGGCTTGTTTCACGGTCGTAAATGAAGATCCCTGAACGACCTTGACGAATGGCAGCGAACACAATAAAACGACCGTTCTGGGAAATACCTGGGTTTGATGCGATCGCATCGAACTGATTCAATCCGGGCAAATCAATCAAATGCCCATCCACCATATCGAACAGGTAAATATCTTGACTACCGCGACGGTCAGAAGTAAAGACAATGTATCGACCAGCAATTTTGGGGTTTAATTGCGAAGCCAGACTGTTGAGACTTCGCCCCCCCGAATCAAAGGGAAAACTTAACAGGCGGGGGTAGCCAGTACAGCTACTCAATAACCCAGCCAGGGCGAACGCCGCCATAAAAATCGAGCGCTTCACTTCGTTAGCTACCAGTGTCAAGGCGATGGCGTAGCAGATGAACCAGCTGGGGCACCATCGGGAATATCTAACTCAATATTAGGTCCCCGGTCTAGCACCTCAATATCCCACTGACCGCGACTCCCGCTTTCAAACACGATATAACGACCATCTGGACTAATACTTGGATGACGCACCCAGCCTGGATACCATTGGGTGAGGATTTGCGACTGTTGCGTAGCGCGATCGTACAGCTCCACTGTCGGTCTGCCCTGCTCAGCGATAATGTAGGCAATGTAACGCCCTGTATAGCTAAGACTGGGGTTTTCGGCAATTGTGTCGCGCCGGTTCAAGTGGGGTAAAGGCATCAGCTGCTGTTGCTGTAAGTCATACAGCAGAATACTGCGACTGCCATTTCGGTTAGACACCAACGCCAGGAAGCGACCATTCCCGCTTAACGCCGGTTGCTCATCGTTATAGCGGCTGTTGAGGCCAGCTGAGCCACCAAAGTAATCGCTTGGACCACAAGCAACAACCAAACCTGCTATGCCCAAGCTAAGACCCCAATGAATCCACCGCTGGAGCAAAAATCTAGGCTTGAATTCTTTCACCTGGGCTGTTTTCCGTAGCCTCCACCAGCGTTTTTGGCCTCTTAGGGTAATGGTTTGACCTGGGGAGTAGCTTCACCCCCAGCTGGTTAAGGCTCGTCAAAATTCGCTGAGTTATCTGGATCTTCATCTGGGTGATCGACGGGTTGGTAATCAACATAGTCCGTCGGCGCAGCTGACTCATCCCGCTGTCGCTGGTTGACTGAGTTTTGAGGCGGACGACTCCTCTTTCTCGGCCTGGAGGCGACATCTGGGTTACGACTTTCTGAACGAGGAGAGCCATTACTGCTAGGGCGAGTCGATTTGCTGACTCCGCTGCCCGATGCATCCCAATCCTGATCAGAATCAGAGCGCTTAGGAGAACCCCATTCATCTTCTTGTTCAGACCGTTGTGTAGTGGGACTCCCTGGACGGGAAGTACGCCGACGCGATTTGTTTCCTTGCCCCAGCCGAGGGTCACTACTACTGCGATTGTAGGAGCGAGGACGGGTTTCGTCCTCGTACTCATCCGTACGAGTACGACGAGGGGCTTCGTCCTCGTACTCATCCGTACGAGTTGAACGAGTGTCCCTGGTTCCCCGAATTTGACGACGGATCGGTCGCTCGTCGTCTTCCATAGGATCTAGTTCATCTAGTTCTGCCCGATAAACATAGGAACGGCTAACCGGTCGCTCATCATCCACAATCGGTGTATTTCGCTTCGCTTGCTCGGTAGCTACACTCCGCAGGCGAATACTTTCAACAGCAAAAAAAATAGTGGCTCCGGTCAAGAGCAATTGACCAAATTGCAGAATCGGGTCTAGCCGCCAACCCTGGAACAGGAGAATGAAGCCGCAGAGTAAACCCACGGCAGCAAAAAAGATATCGTGATCTCGCGCCAGCTCTGGACGCACTGAGCGTAGGAAATACAGCGCAGCCCCAGCTACAGCTAAGCAAATACCCAGGATACTCGCTGCGCCGAATCCAAAGTTAACCATTTGTTTTCTCCCAAGTATGTCTTATCCTAGCGACTCACGCTGAAAATCACCACGCCCTGAACTTCTTCAGGTCTTAAGAACGCTGAATTTTATCCTTCTGGCTGATAAAAATCAGGCCAACTACCACCGGGATAACCACAATCAGAGTACCCGCAAGCAGACTGTAAAAGAAATTCATTAAAGAAGGGGTCATAGATTCTCAACCTTGTTTTACACACTTCATCATTTTAGTCGTCTGTTACACGCTTGAGAAGTCGATCAAAGCGCTTTGACTGAGTTTGGCGGTAATAGTGTTCCCAACACCTCGGCTGCGCCGAAAGCAGGCAGCAGCATTTGGTTAAAATAATAAATAGATTTATTTACAAAGCTTAAAATTTTCCGCTCGCAGAGTTAGCGACACGCCATGACTGCTTTTACCATTGCTGGTTGGATTCTGGGTCCGTTCTTGGGCCTGATGATATTCTTGTTTATTTTCCGGATCGTACTGACCTGGTATCCCCAAGTCGATCTCAATCGCTTTCCCTTTAATCTGATTGCTTGGCCTACTGAACCCTTTTTAGTACCGTTGCGAAAGCTGGTGCCACCTTTGGGCGGCGTTGACATTACCCCAGTCATTTGGGTTGGTATCTTCAGCTTGCTACGGGAATTGATTTTGGGTCAGCAAGGACTGCTGACCATGATTTCTCAATTGCAATAAAGTTAGGACTGGGGAAGATTCCCTTCCCTAGCGCCGTGGCAACATCACTTGCTCCACAAAATTGGTATAGACTTCTCCGTGCAAAAACTCCGGTGTCTCCAGGATCTTTTGATGAAAGCCAATCGTAGTCGGTACTCCTGTGAGCGCACACTCCCGCAGTGCCCGTTTCATCCGCTTAATCGCGGTGGGGCGGTCTGGTGCCCAGACAATTAACTTGCCAATTAGGGAGTCGTAGTAGGGAGGAATTAGATAATCTGTGTAAACGTGGGAATCCATTCGGACACCGGGACCTCCGGGCGGCAGATAACCGCTGATCCGCCCCGGAGCGGGACGGAAGTCGTGTTCAGGGTCTTCCGCGTTGATGCGGCACTCAATCGCATGGCCTCGAAGGACTACCTGGTCTTGAGTAAGTTGTAGTTTTTCACCTTGTGCAACCCGAATTTGTTCCGCTACCAAGTCGAGTCCGGTGATCATTTCCGTCACGGGGTGCTCAACTTGAATCCGGGTGTTCATTTCCATGAAATAGAACTCGCCGGATTGAGATAGTAGAAACTCGACCGTGCCTGCCCCTACGTAGTTAATTGACTGAGCTGCCTTCACAGCTGCAGCACCCATTTTTTCTCGCAGTTCTGGGTTCAAAGCTGGGCTGGGGGCTTCTTCTAGCAGCTTCTGGTGGCGACGTTGGATTGAGCAGTCTCGCTCACCAAGGTGGATGACGTTGCCGTGGCTATCGGCCATAATTTGAAATTCAATATGGCGCGGGCGTTCGACAAATTTCTCTAGATAAAGGCCGGGATTACCAAAGGCGGCTTCAGCTTCTCCCTGGGCTGCTTGGAACAGCTTGACAAGTTCGCTATCTTCTCGCACAAACCGCATCCCACGTCCGCCGCCACCCGCTGTGGCTTTGATCATTACAGGGTAGCCAATTTGACGAGCGAGCGTCCGCGCTTCCTGGTCGTCTTGGAGCAACCCATCACTGCCTGGCACAGTGGGCACGCCAACCCGGATCATGGTTTCCTTTGCGGTTGATTTATCCCCCATGGCCCGAATCGCTTCTGGGGAAGGTCCAATAAAGGCAATATCGTGATCGGCACAGATTTCAGCAAATCTGGCATTTTCGGCTAAAAAGCCATAGCCAGGATGGATGGCAGTGGCGTTTCGAGTCAGGGCGGCGGCAATGATACTAGGAATATTCAGATAACTTTTGCTACTGGGAGGTTCGCCGATGCAAACCGCTTCATCGGCCAGTTGGACGTGGAGGGAATCGCGGTCAATCGTGGAGTGAACCGCAACGGTGGCAATTCCCATTTCTTCACAGGCGCGGAGAATGCGCAAGGCAATTTCCCCGCGATTGGCAATTAATATTTTAGAAAATTGCATGTTTCAGCTTCGATGTCAATATTCACCTGTCAATATTCAGTACAATAGAGGCTTTCGAGTCCGAATAGAGTATACCTGAGCGGGGAACTGCGCGATCGCACGCGGCTTTTCGACAGGTAAAGAGGCAAGCCTAAACGCCTCACGCGCTCAAATTGGCGCTTAAAAGCTACAACAATCAATCTAAATGGTTAACAAAAGGCGTTATATATGCTACATTAGCATAGTTAGAAAAATCATGCGGATGTGGTGGAATTGGTAGACACGCACGTTTGAGGGGCGTGTGGCTTACGCCTTGCGAGTTCGAGTCTCGCCATCCGCATTAACAAAGTCTTGAATCTGCCCCTCAAAAAAATCTCTCAGCTCCATAGAGTGACTGGTTTTTGCGTCTAGGCCCAAACCGAGCAAAAGTCATTTGTACATCGCTTCGAGACTGGATGGTGGATAAAGCGAAGGCCAGTGTTGTACCGAATCATCGCTCTATGGTTTGATTATAAACAGAGATTAAGTTTTGTAAACAACATTGAGTTCAAGTTTTAGACCAGCAAACAGCCTGACGCTGCCAACGGTTTGGCACCGCCTCACACCGCTTTGGCAAGGGGGGGAGGAAATTGTTCAACACGGCTTGCCGCACACTCAGTTGGCACCGGGTTGGCAGCTGCTACTCCTGGGAGACGGATCTCCCACACGACACCTGCAACTGCTAACAAGTGAGCCGACGGAAGTGGATGTAATCGATATGTCTGTGATTGGTATGGACTCGGATCATGCCCCTGACCAGATCCAAGCCGTACCGGGACCGCGATTGCGACGGCAGGTGTGGCTGCGTACCGCCTCCGGTCAGCGAGTTGCATATGCTACATCATGGTGGGAAGCCAGCCATGTGGATGAGTATTTACAGAACCGGGCGTTACCGATTTGGGCTAGTCTGACTCGCCTACGTACAGAGTTGTATCGGGATATTCAGGGGATTTACTATGGTGACTCCGCTGCTTTGGAGTCAGGCTTTGAACAGATGGGTGCTTTTTGGGGCCGACACTACCTGTTCTGGCATCACGGACAACCCCTGACGCTTATTTATGAAGTTTTCTCGCCTTACTTAACAAAATACCTAGGGCCGATGCAGCTCGGTTAAGGCTATTGGGGCAGGTACTTATGCTGCCGTTGAAGCAGCTTTTTGGCGACCACAACGAAAGCGAAGCTGCCGCTATACTGTGAAGATTAGCGGCAAGAGTAACATAAAGCCCATGCCACTTCGCAATCAACTCCCTCCATCCTCACGCTATAGCTCCAAAACCAGGTCCCGGTCTTTAGGCCGACCTGCTTTTTGGGGAGCAGTAATCTTTCTGCCTGTGGTAGGGCTTGTTACTTGGCAGTACTTGGTAGACCCAGACTTGCTCGGTTCCCTCCTGCAAAAGGCGGAAATTAATAGCTCCCCTTTACCGTCTAAAGAGTTTAAGCAATCGGGTACATCTTTCTCAGCGCCCATAGCACCCAACCAAGAAACTGAGGCAACCAAGACCAAGGAATTATATCAGGACTACCTCGCTCAGAAACAGGCGACTTTCTCCCCTGACACCCAGCCAAGTCCTTTAACAGAGACAGGTAAACCTGCTGCAACTTTGCCAAGCGTTGTTGACACTCCCTTGTTGGTACAGGCAAAAAATCTATTACAGGCTAGCCCCCTTGTCCCTAATTCCACTGCTCAAAATCAAAGTGTGGTGCCGCTGAGTCCAGTACAACCCGGACTCAGCCAATCTGCAGCCGCGAATCCTGCCTCTACACTGAGTGCTCCTCAAGCTTCGACCAGGGCCTTGGGGCAGTCACTTCCAACCAACTCCTTACCCAACCAGACTTCGCAGCTTACGACACCGTCAAGTGCTGGGACGGGCTATACGCCGCCAACGGCGACGAACACCACTCCTGCTCGTAATTCCTACGCCTACTCAGTTCCACCCCGAGCAGTTCAACCCCAATCGGTGATCAGGGTAATACCTTACTCGGCACTGGTGGCACCGCCAGTCACACCGGGGCCACCCACTACTAATATTGCCCCCTACTCGGTTCAGGTTCAGCAGCCTAGTGTTACCGCACCACGCCCCATTCCAGGACGCTATGGCAGTAGGGAGGAGATCAATAACTTGAGATAGCCTGGGCAAAAAGCGCTCCAGTATGTAGGGGATGTTCCGCCCTTTAGAACTGGAGCAAGAGAAGCGAGTTGACGGGGAATTTACTCTGCCGTCTGGCTTACGCGCGCGAGAGGATTTTGCCGCTTTATCAAGCTCAAGCTAATTAAAGTGCTTGATTATTGCCTCGGCAAACTCGGAACATTTCATTGCTTCTACTGGTGGCTCCATCATCCGGGCGAGGTCGTAGGTGACCTCGCCGCTAGCGATCGCAGACCCAATTCCCTGTTTAATCAAATCAGCGGCCTCCTGCCAACCCATAAACTCCAACATCATCACACCGGACAGAATCACCGATCCGGGGTTGATCCGATCTAGCCCTGCATGTTTGGGAGCGGTGCCGTGGGTGGCTTCAAAAATAGCACACTCATCGCCAATATTTGCTCCCGGACCCATGCCTAGGCCGCCCACAATTGCCGCAGCTGCATCCGACAAATAATCTCCATTCAGGTTCATCGTGGCCAGAATCGAGTACTCATCAGGTCGCGTCTGCAGCTGTTGGAAAATACTATCGGCAATCCGGTCATTGACCATCACCAAGTCTTTCCACTGACCATTTCCGTGAGTTTTCCACAGGTCGTTAAGAACATTTTCGACTTCCTGGCAAACTTGGGCCTGCTTTTCCGGAGTGAGGGCATTGTAGCCCGGTTCAATCTGACGAGCGTTTTCTTCCAAGGTGATGTCTAGGTTACGTTCCTTGTTACTAAGAATCCAGGATTCACGCTCGGTGACGCACTCACCACGAAACTCAGTGGTAGCAAGTTCATAGCCCCAGTCGCGGAAGGCTCCTTCGGTGTACTTCATGATGTTGCCCTTATGCACCAAAGTCACCATTTGCTTGGGTTTGGGGAGTCGCAGTGCGTGTTTAATCGCACGGCGCACTAAACGCTGGGAACCAGTCTTGCTGATAGGTTTGATGCCAATGCCAGAATCAAGGCGAATGCGCTTGTTGCCGTGTTCTGGGGTGGCGGGGATAAGTTCGTTGTTGAGCAGCCCAATTAAGCGATCGCCGATTTCACTGCCTTGGCTCCACTCAATTCCCAGATAAATATCTTCCGTATTTTCCCGATAGATGATCACATCCAGTTTTTCGGGATATTTGTGAGGCGAGGGCGTTCCTGGGTAGTACCGGCAAGGGCGGACACAGGCATAGAGGTCATTAATCTGCCGCAGCGCCACGTTCAGCGAACGAATGCCACCCCCCACCGGTGTAGTTAATGGTCCTTTGATGGCAACACCATATTCTTTAATCGCCTGGAGCGTGTCCTGGGGCAGATACTGGTAGGTGCCGTACTGTTCACAGGCTTCATCTCCGGCGTAAACCTTGAACCAGCTGATTTGCCTCTTGCCACCGTAGGCAGTTTCAAGGGCGGCATCGAGCACCTTTTGGCTAGCTGGCCAGATATCAACACCAGTGCCGTCGCCGCGAATAAATGGAATTATGGGGTTGTCTGGAACTATGGGTTCACCGTTTTTAAAGGTGATCTGGGAGCCGGTGTCG
Organism: uncultured bacterium; assembly: GCA_964250845.1. GTDB lineage: Bacteria > Cyanobacteriota > Cyanobacteriia > Cyanobacteriales > Chroococcidiopsidaceae > CAXUIG01. The sequence goes on from CAXUIG010000121.1 coordinate 16,920, forward strand.
GGAGGGGTAATCTTTTCGTACATTCTTTCAGAAACTCCTGATGGTCACGCCGCACTAGTGCCGACCGGGAAAACTCAACTTCGATGTAACATCCTTCTTGAGGAAGGCTAGCAGATTTCGCCAGTCTAATGTCTATATGATCGAGCTTTCTTCAAGAACTTCTGACAGAACGGGCGCGAGCACGCGATCGCTTACGGCAGGCGTTGCGCGATCGCGTGCTCTATATAGTTAAATTAATGATCAGTCCGTTAACCGCGTTCCAAGTGAGGGCATGACTGATTCAATGACCGCCTCAGACAAGAAAATCTTCCTCTCTGCTCTGGGCTTCCAGTTAATAGCTGGGTCTGAAAAAGTACAACAGCAACTACTCCAACAGCTGGCAAGCTCTGGCAATGCGGGCTTAGATGTCTTAATGGAATTTTTACTTCAACGCCGGTTTGACCCACCCAGCTGGTTTGAAGGCAAAGCTTACCAAATCCTTTACACTGCTGATTCCCCCTCATCGAGAGAGTTTCTCCAGACCCATTTCCCCACGGGTATTGTACCCCTGAACTCAGAGCGCGGCATTGACTACAGGCAGTTGCAACAGCTGCTTAGCGCCCAAGACTTTCAAGCAGCGGACCGCATCACCCTGCAAAAGCTGTGTGAACTAGCAGGACCTCAAGCGGTGCCAAGAAAATGGCTGTATTTCACCGATGTTGAAAACTTCCCTATGCTCGACCTGCAAACCATCAACACCCTGTGGGTAGTCCACTCCGAGGGCAAGTTTGGCTTTTCGATTCAACGAGAAATCTGGCTTGAGCTTTCTCAAAACTGGGAAAAATTCTGGCCCAAAATTGGTTGGAAAACCGGCAATAACTGGACCCGTTATCCTGATGGGTTTACATGGAACCTCACGGCTCCAAAAGGCCACTTACCGCTCTCAAATCAGCTGCGCGGGGTACGGGTGATCGCTTCGCTATTATCTCACCCCGCTTGGGCTGTTCGCGGGTAATTAGTGATTAAAGAAGAGGGGGAGAAGGGGAGAAGGGGAGA
>CAXUIG010000122.1:0-17910 GCA_964250845.1 uncultured bacterium
CCCGTAATTTTGCCAGCATTCTGTTCTGATCGCTTTTAGTCTAAACTCCAGTTCCCAGCAGCAGCTTGAAATTGAGCGACGCCAAACAGAGGAACTGATTGCCAGATTACGAGAGCGGGGAATCGACCCTGATTCCCTTTAGGGATGCCTTGAACTTGTTACGTTTCACGCTGGAAAGCTTGCTGACCCACCTAAATCCTGCCTGTGAAAACGCACTCAGCTGGCCCTGTCATATAAAGCCGCTGGTCAACAGCGGACCATTCAATTTCCAGGGGGCCACCTGGGAGTTCCACCGTAGCAGTGCGATCGCACTTAAGCGTCAACACCCCAGCAACCAACGAGGCACAAGCGCCAGTGCCACAGGCCTTAGTGGCCCCAGCGCCTCGTTCCCACACCCGCATTTTCAGGTAATCAGGTCGCACGACTTGAATAAATTCCGTATTCATCCGCTGGGGGAAAGCTGGGTGATGCTCGAACTGGGGACCGATAATTTCCAGGGGAACCGCTGCGACGTCCTCCACGAAGGTAATGCAGTGGGGATTGCCCATACTGACACAGGTGACAGACCAGGATTGACCCGCTACTTCCAAGGGCTGAGCAATCACTTTCTGGTCATCTGGGCATAGCGTTGTGGGAATTTCAGCTGCTAGTAGCCTCGGCACACCCATATCGACCTTGACTTGACCATCAGACATCAGGTGGGGTGTGATAACGCCAGCGAGAGTATGAATGCGATATTCAGCCATTTGGCTCTTTTTCCCCTCTAATTCGGCCACAAATCCCGCTAAACAGCGAATACCATTGCCGCACATTTCTGGCTCTGAGCCATCGGAATTGAAAATCCGCATAGTGTAGTCAGTGCCGTATTGTCCTGGCAGGGCAAAGATAACACCGTCTGCCCCAATACCGAAGTGGCGATCGCACAACTTAACGGCCTGTTCTGGCGTTACTACAGGTTCTGATGATGAGCGATTGTCAATTAGGATGAAGTCATTTCCCAATCCGTGATATTTGGCAAACTCAATAGACATTTGATGGCTCCCAAAGGTAGTGAGGGTAAGCTGAAACTGTGGAATTGGCTACAAACTGTCTAACGGAATTAATTATGGCTAACGAATTTAATACGGCGCTACCTAGTATTCGGCAAGTTCAAACGCTGATAAAAGAAGCAACCATCGTCGAGTTGAAACTCCTCAGCGGCGACCTACTGATTGGAAAAATTAGCTGGCAGGATGAAAACTGCCTATGTCTTCTGGATGTGAACAATCACCCTATCACCGTCTGGCGACAAGCGATCGCCTACCTAAAGCCAAAGATTTAATTCCTACTCTCGCGAATTATCCATAGGCAAAAACTCTGGCAGCGCTTCAGCCTCAGGGGCTATGACGACTGGGACAGCTGGAAACTGAGGTATTGGGGCAAGCCACTGTTGTAGTTGATCTAACTGAGCGTAGCTACCGCACAACAGCAGTTGGTCACGGGTTTGTAAGTCCATACCGTGATCGGGAAACCGAATGAACTTTCCATCTCGCCGAATTGCTTGCACCTGCACCCCGCACCGGCGTTGAATATATACCTTGGAGAGGGTTTGACCAACCACTGGGCTATCAGCTGGCACCATCACCCAGTGGCAGGGCATGTTTTCTTCTGGAACAGCTGCCTCACCCTTAGCCATTTGATCAAAGGCAGCCAGTTCCTCAGATTCTCCCACCACCAACAAGCGATCGCCCTCCTCCAGGATTGTTTGAGCATTGGGATAATCAACTGCCTCACCATGTGCCCGACGAATTGCGATCAAACTTACCCCAGTTAAGTAGCGCAGATCCACTTCTTCTAACGTCATTCCGGTGAGGGGAGAGCCAGGTGGTAAGCGATACCAGCGGCTATTCATAGCTTGGGTTGCCAACTGGAGATCCCGCGAGACTTGGGATGCCGATCGCTCTGGTCGCAACTCCAGATAATGGTTACTGCGGATCTGCTGCATTTGCCGTTGAATCACTGGTAACAACAAGCCCATGCCAGTCAACAGATGCGTCGCTAGTTCCAAACTAGCCTCAAACTCCGGTTGCACCACCTCCCGCGCCCCCAGTTGGTAAAGCAGTTCCATATCCTTGTCTTGGTTAGCGCAAACCACCGCATCTAGGTCAGGGGCTAAGTCCAAAGCGCGTTTGAGGCAGAGGCGGGTACTCATAGGGTCACGCAGTGCGATCGCCAAGCGTAGCGCCTTGTCTACCCCAGCTGTTTCTAACACTCGTAAGCTGCTAGCATTGCCATACACATAAGGCACCCCCGCCTCCCTCAACTGCTGAATTTTACTTTCAGACTGATCAATCACTACAACACTTAGCCCGTGTTCCTGCACCAATCGAACCAGATTGCGCCCCATCTGCCCGTAGCCACAGACCACTACATGATCTTGCATCGGTAAATCCGCAGTCACTTCCAGCGGCACATCAGAGGAGTCTAAATACGGCTTCAGCCAGGGCAATGTTTCCGCCCAGTTAAATAAATGCGGTACCAGTCGCAGCACAAACGGGGTAAGCACCAACGTCACTGCCGTTGTTCCCAAAATCAACAGATACACACGACGGGAAACCAACCCCAGCGCCCGCCCCTCACTAGCTAGGACAAACGAGAATTCTCCAATCTGGGCTAGACCGAGCCCAGCCACCAAAGCGGTTTTCAACGGGTAGCCAAACGCTTTAACCAGAGGTGTAACAATCAAAAACTTGCCCACCAATACCAGCGCCACCAGTCCCAAGATCAACTCCAAGTTATTCCACAAAAAAACTGGGTCAATCAGCATCCCAATCGAGGCAAAAAACAGGGTGGCAAAGATATCCCGCAGCGGCTCCACATAACTCAAGGTTTGGTCGGCATACTCCACCTCTGAAATCATCAATCCGGCGACAAATGCCCCCATCTCGATCGAAAGCCCCAAATACTCTGTAAGCAGCGCAATGCCGAGACACAATGCCACCACCCCCAGTAAAAATAGCTCCCGGCTCTCTGTTCGAGCTAAGAGCCGCAACAGGGGGGGAATAATCCAAATTCCAGCTGCCACAGCCCCCGCAGCAAATAACCCGATCTGTATAAGTGCTGTAAGCACCGCTAGAGCCATTGATTCAACTGGCTTGTCAAGGGCTGGCAGAACCGCCAGCATCAGTCCCAGCGCCAGATCCTGAATTACCAAAATGCCCAGCATTACCTGCCCGTGTGGCGTTTCCGTTTCGTTGCGCTCCATCAAGCATTTGAGTACAACCGCCGTGGAAGACAAAGATAGAATCGCCCCCAAGAACACACCCTGCGCTGGGGAACTCACCCAATTCATCCCCACCGATATCAGCGTTGTTACCAGAATGGTCAGAGCAATTTGCAAGCCACCCCCGCCCAAGCTGATGACTTGGACTTTTTTGAGTTCAGCCAAGGAAAACTCAACCCCCAGGGCAAATAATAAAAAGGCAACGCCAAACTGCGCCAGGGTCTCTACCTGAATTAATTCTTTTATCAGTCCTAGTCCAGATGGACCAACAACCATGCCACCCAGCAGATACCCCAGTAATACTGGTTGTCGCAAAAGCGCCGCCAACAGTCCGCCACCCGCTGCCACGGCGAGAACTAAGACTAAGTCAACAATTAGCCTAAAATCTTCTTGCACAATTATTAACAGAACTATAAATGGTCTATTAAATTTAGGATACAGATTTTTCAACCTTTCCAGACCTGGAGCTGTCATAAAACAGAAGTTGGAAACAGTACAGACAAAAACGTAGTCTATTTGCCAACATAAGCATTGGATTTATTGGCCTTATGAATAACGAATTGCCGGTGAAATATTTTACAACCAGTCTGGCGTTGGGAATGCTCGTCCCCGTTGTCTTGGCTTCTCCAGTAGGTGCCCTGCAAGTACGGGTGACTCCAACTCATCCCCAGCTGGGAGATACGCTATCAGTGGTGATTCAACTGGATAATCCTGACGGCAATAAAGCGTCAGTTAGTAGTAGCCCGACGGTTGCCTTTGAGCAGAAGACCTACCCGACTTTTCCAATTGCACCAAACCAGTTTCGCGCTTTTTTGCCTACTACTCCCCTAGACAAACCAGGAACTCAGCTGCTTCGGGTAACAAGTGAAGGTCAGGTAGAGAAATTGTCCGTGTCGGTGCGCGATCGCTCCTTCCCGGTGCAACGCATTAATCTACCCCCTGGAAAAGCCGGACTGGAGGGTACGAAGGATGAAATGAGCCGCGTGGCAGCTTTTAAGCAACTGGAAACCCCGCAAAAATTCTGGAATGGCTCCTTCCTCAAACCCAACCAAGGTCGCCTCAGTACGGTTTATGGGGTGCGCCGGTACTATAATGGTGTATTCGCCAAGGACTATTACCATCGCGGCATTGACTACGCCGGTGCTGAGGGTTCGCCGGTGATTGCCCCAGCTGCTGGGCGGGTAGCTTTAGTGGGACGGGTGTCGCAGGGATTTCGTCTCCATGGCAACTGCGTTGGCATTGACCATGGTCAAGGGGTGACCAGCATCTTCATGCACCTGAGTCAGATTAACGTCAAACAGGGGGATTTGGTGCAACCTGGTCAAGTGATTGGCGCAGTGGGCTCAACTGGTGCCGCGACCGGCCCTCACTTACACTGGGGCCTATATGTTCACGGACAATCTGTTGACCCAGTGCCTTGGCGAACAAATAAATTTAATTAAAGCTTGTTTGATTGTTTTCCTGTGGAAGTAGGGCAGGCTTATTTTAGGGGTACCGTCAATACCACAACCGGTGCCGTAAAGTCTAGAGGCGTTATGAGTATTCAAAAAATCGTTGAACAAGCCCTACGGGATGGCTATCTCACACCAACAATGGAAGCAGAGGTCGGCCGGATTTGTGATACCGCGTCTGAACTGTCACTTGAAGAGTACATGGCACTGGACAAGCTCATGGGGGCACTTTTGTCCGGTGAAGTGGTGGCAGTTCCGCGCAAACAGTTCATCAACGTTATGGAAGAGTTGGTGCTGACAGAAGTGATCGCACGAGTGGCAGAAATTCAAGTCACCAGCGGTCACAGCTTAGATGTGGGAGATATTGCTGCCTATGCCCTGAATCGCCTCCCGCCGCTGTATGCAACCACAGAAGAAGGGGCAAACTACCAGCGTCAGAGAGCTAGGGAAGAACTTCAGGAGTTGATTGCCCAGCAAGTTGGCGCGGCGATCGCCCGCAACCTGGAGCAACCCGATTTTTTCCCGGAACGGCAAGCGTTAGGCAAAACTACCGGCAACGAAGTGTTCAAGCAGGTCAGTACCTTATTGCAAGCCTACGCCCCTAACTTTGAGCAAACAATTACTCCGTGAACAGGAGCTCCTGACTCGGAAACTATTTTTTTTGGTCAGCCAGTAATAAATCTGGCACTAAGGCTGGGAACTCCCTCTCAATAGCAGTGTCTAATGAGATGGGATGTTTTAGAGCCAGTGCCCTCTATGAGTCAATCGATTCCTGTATCCTGGTCAACGGTTGAGGCAACAGTTCCTCAAGCGCCAGTGCAAGTTGAGACACTATCTAATTACGATTTAATTTTGCGCTGTCAAACTGGGGTGCGCCCGGAGCGAACTGCTTTTGCGGAGCTGCTCCGCAGGTATCAGTCCCACGTCGATAGGGTTTTATACCACCTGGCTCCTGAGTGGCAAGATCGGGCAGACCTGGCTCAAGAAGTCTGGATTCGGGTTTACCGGAATATTAAGCGCTTGAATGAGCCGGTTAAATTCCGGGGCTGGTTGAGCCGCATTGCGACCAACCTATTTTATGATGAGTTACGTAAACGCAAGCGCCTCTGGAGTCCGTTGTCGCTAGATGCCCCCCGCTCGGTGGACGACGGCGAGATGGATTGGGAAATTGCCGGAGATAATCCCGGTCCAGAAGAAGAGCTAACGACACGAGAGTTTTACGAGCAACTGCGCTCGGCGATCGCCGATTTACCAGAGGTGTTTCGAACTACGATAGTGCTAAGAGAAATTGAAGGGATGCCATACGAGGATATTGCCCAAATCACGGGTGTTTCCCTGGGAACTGTGAAGTCGAGAATCGCTAGAGCAAGGTCTAGACTCCAATCCCAGCTGCAAAGTTATCTAGACGGTTAGTAAGCAGGCGACTTAGGGCATCAGCAAAGAGGTAAAGGTGGATTATGTCTTAATGAAGATTCGGCCAATCCTGGTACTTTTTATGATCAGTAGACTATAGTAACTAACTCTAGTTAGTTACTTGGCGTGTTGGCCCCTGTGTGACTTGGTAGTAATGTGAAAATGACGCCTGAGATAGAGTCCCAAAACCATCCTAAGACCCACTTGCCAGAGGATTTGCCAGCGCTGAAGACTGATGAGGCAAATCAATTAACCGGTGCTATGGATATGCACAAGCGCGATCGCTTCGAGTTACTGAGTGCTTACCTCGATGGTGAAGTTAGTGCTGCCGAGCGGCGGCAAGTAGAAGAATGGTTGGCAAATGATCCAGAAGTCCAGCGTTTGTATGAACGACTGTTGAACCTACGCCAGGGCTTGCGGACAATGCCTTTGCCACCAGCACAACAACCAGTGGAAGGCACAGTTGAGCAAGTGTTCGCGCGTGTGAATAAAAGACCCAAGATGGCTGTGGCTTGGGGGGGTACTGCGATCGCTGCTTTATTTATCGGCGCTTTGTCAGGCGTCCTACCAGGTCGTCAATCGCCTTTAGATCAACTGCCTCAAGCCCCACAACCAGCGGCAAAGCCTGAAACCTTGATGGTTGCCTTGAACACCCCGGTGGTAGAAATTCCCAAAGCACCTGCTTCAGCTCCAGGAAAGTTGGTTAAGCCACCTCAATTTCCCCAGCAGCAGACCAACCAAAACGTTTATTAGTTTTGTCCAACTGGGTAGATTTAGCTGGAGATAACCCGCAGCCGCAAAAACGGGTCTAAACAAATCCTGCTTGAAGTGGGTGTAGGCGAAAGCCCATTCACAATCTATGATAGGATGTTTTGACCTGAGGATCATAGAGCCAGCAGGAGTGTCATCCGTGGAGTCCCGTTACAACCCAGCAGCAATTGAGGAAAAGTGGCAACATACTTGGGCGGAAATTGGCTTAGACAAGACACCGGAAAATAGCACCAAGCCGAAATTCTATGCCCTGTCCATGTTCCCCTATCCATCGGGCAGTCTGCACATGGGTCACGTGCGTAACTACGTCATTACAGATGTAATTGCCCGACTCAAGCGGATGCAAGGGTATCGGGTACTGCACCCAATGGGATGGGACGCATTTGGGTTGCCAGCGGAAAACGCTGCGATCGAGCGGGGCATTCCTCCGGCAAAGTGGACGTATCAGAATATTGCCCAGATGCGGCAGCAATTGCAGCGGTTGGGTTTGTCAATTGACTGGAGTCGTGAAGTTACCACCTGTTCGCCGAATTACTACAAGTGGACGCAGTGGATTTTCTTGCAGTTTCTTAAAGCGGAACTGGCTTATCAGAAAGAAGCGGCGGTTAACTGGGACCCGATTGACCAGACCGTACTGGCGAACGAACAAGTGGATAATGAGGGGCGCTCCTGGCGATCGGGTGCCAAAGTCGAGCGGAAAATGCTGCGGCAGTGGTTCCTCAAAATTACAGACTACGCCGAACAGTTGCTAAATGACCTGGACCAGTTGACAGGTTGGCCTGAGCGAGTGAAGCTGATGCAAGCCAACTGGATTGGCAAATCTGTAGGGGCGTACTTAGAGTTTCCGATTGTCGGGTTGGATGAAAAAATCGGCGTTTATACCACGCGACCTGATACTGTCTATGGTGTTACCTATGTCGTGCTAGCGCCAGAGCATCCCCTGACTCGTCGCGTTACCACGGCAGAGCAGGAAGCAGCGGTAGAAGCGTTTATTCAAGAAGTTTCCTCTCAAAGCGAGTTGGAACGAACCGCTGAAGATAAACCCAAGCGCGGTATTCCTACTGGTGGCAAGGCGATCAACCCCTTCACAGGTGAGGAAATTCCGCTCTGGATTGCCGACTATGTGTTGTATGAATACGGTACTGGGGCAGTGATGGGTGTCCCAGCCCACGATCCACGGGACTTCCAATTTGCGAAAGTTAAGCAACTGCCGCTCAAGGTTGTGATTGTGCCGACCGATGCAGCCCGAGAAGAGGCTAGCGCCCCGAAGGATGCTTACACCGACCCTGGAATTTTGATTAATTCTGATTCCTTCAATGGCATGGTTTCGACAGATGCTAAGGAAGCGATCGTTCAATACGCGCAAGAACAGGGGTTTGGCAAAGCTCGTGTCCAGTACCGGCTACGGGATTGGCTAATCTCGCGGCAGCGGTACTGGGGCGCTCCGATCCCAGTGATTCACTGTCCCAGCTGTGGCACGGTTCCAGTGCCTGAAGAAGACTTGCCGGTTCGGTTGCCTGAAGATGTGGCTTTCACTGGTCGCGGTCTTTCTCCGTTGGCTCAACTGGATAGCTGGGTTAATGTGCCTTGTCCGACCTGTGGCACCCAAGCTAAACGGGAGACGGACACGATGGATACCTTTATTGATTCATCGTGGTATTTCTTGCGCTATCCGGATGCCAACAATGACCAGCAGGTTTTTGACCCAGCCAAGACGAATGACTGGATGCCGGTAGACCAATATGTGGGTGGAATTGAACACGCGATTTTGCACTTGTTGTACTCGCGCTTCTTTACTAAAGTGTTGCGCGATTCGCCTGGCGGCGATAGCTGGGCTTCACGCAACCTACTCAACTTTGACGAACCCTTCCAACGCCTCCTAACTCAGGGAATGGTGCAAGGCACTACCTACAAAAATCCTGTCACCGGTAAATACATTCGGGCCTCAGAGGTTGACCCAGCCTACCCAAAAGACCTAGAGACTGGTGAGCCACTGGAAGTCTTCTATGAAAAAATGTCCAAGTCGAAGTACAACGGCGTTGATCCACAGGAAGTCTTGGCGAAGTATGGGGCGGATACAGCTCGGATGTTCATCTTGTTCAAGGCGCCGCCAGAAAAAGATCTGGAGTGGGATGATGCCGATGTGGAAGGGCAATTCCGGTTTCTTAACCGCGTCTGGCGTCTGGTGGTGGATTTTAGCTTTTGTCTGTCAACACCATCACACCCTCACCTCCAAACCATCTCCGATCAAGGGAAAGGGGAGCAACACTTAACCGCCAAAGAGAAAGATTTGCGTCGGGCGATTCACACGGCGATTAAGGAAGTTACGGAAGACCTGGAGGGCGAATATCAATTCAATACAGCTGTTTCAGAGTTGATGAAGTTGAGCAACGCCCTTGCGGACTCAAACTGCAAAGAATCGCCAGTGTATACGGAAGGGATTAAAACACTGATTCAGCTCCTGGCCCCTTTTGCGCCCCACATTGCTGATGAGTTGTGGCAGATGACTGGTCACACCGATTCAATCCACACCCAAACCTGGCCGACGTTTGACGCAGCTGCCCTGGTAGCTGATGAAATCCCGTTGGTGATTCAGATCATGGGGAAAACTCGTGGCACGATTCAAGTACCGGCGCAAGCAGACCGGCAAGCGCTGGAGCAGTATGCCCGTGAATCAGAAGTTGCCCAACGTTACATCGAGGGCAAGGAAATTAAAAAGGTGATTGTCGTGCCAGGGAAATTGGTGAATTTTGTGCTCGCTTGACTTTGAACATGTTTGCCATTGTCACTGACTTTTTTCATATGACTTTCCTCTGATTTTTTAATGATTTTTACCGATTGTCAAACTTGTTATGAATAGGTAAGCTTTTAGAAAAGCTAAGGGCATATAACTTCCTGATCACCTAAACGAAATTCTCAAATCCTTGTCAGCCTTAGTCAAGGATTTCTTTTTATTAGCAAACCTGATATCAGATGATACTGGATAAAGCAGTTCACCAGCCTCACGGTACAAATCAGTACACTACCCAGGAGATGAATAATAGACTGCATAAATGCTAAAACACGGTCGTATAAGTATTGCAGTTGCGTAGCCTCAACTGACAAAAGTAAGATGTTTAATGTGTATGAAACCTACAAAGCATATTCAGTTAATCAATTTTTTACAGGATGATTTAGGGATTCCTGCCAATTCAATTACAACTGCCCTGCGACATCCCGAACAAAATACCAGTTTGTTGCCTATGATTCTCTGGCAGTATGGACTGATTACATTGGAGCAGTTAGACCGAATTTTTGATTGGCTGGAAATGGTCTAAACTGAAACGCGCGGTGAGTCCCATAACCATCATCAGCACAACTATGACTGCAACGCCAGCTGTGACGAGTGACGATGCGGGCGACTAGTCTCGCTTTCGCAAAAACTCACTTCGCTTTGGGCAGGTACATATTTATAGCATTTCCTAGTCTGGTGAAGTACAATAACACCAGTGAGTAAACCAGCTTCGAATGTCATTTAACGAGAGCGACTAATCAGCACTCCGGTTTTTTGTTCGAGATGAGCACGTAGTTCAGCTAATGTGGCGTCATTTTTTTCTGCCACGATTTGCCCGAGGACAGTTAACTATCCACCAAAGCAAGTACCAAGCTATCCACTTCGCTAAAAGTGCATTGAACAGATTCGACGATCCTAAAATAGAATATGGGGTACTGTAGTGTGCGCAAGATTTCTACGCAGCTTTCATCGAAACATGATTGATGGTCAATAGGTGCCAGGGACATTAGCACTAAATCGTTATCAAATCGCCGTTTAGCAAGCATTACCAGTAGCAGAGCTTTTCGGTTTATTGACTTAACCGGAAGTGGACTTGCTCACCTCGGAGCCGATGCAGAAATATGTACTGGACGAGATCGCTCCCTCAGTCAGTTGTGGAGCCGCGCAAGGAAGGGCGCACAGCTCTGAAGCGGATGGAATTCGCTATATCTCCAGACACGACCCCCAAAGAGTTTGCTATGCTTTGTTTGACCGTAGTGCAGATAATCTACATATCAAGGATCTTGGTGAACTGAACGGGCCGATGCTGCTCAAAGAAGTTGGCCGGGTAATCGACTATTACAAATTCGCTCTTGTCAACTAACTAATTTAGGTTGGGTGGCACGAAGAAGGCGATTAGGCTTAATGTTCCTGACTGTAGCTAGAAAGAGAGCGCTTATTGTATGAGCGTGGGGGTTGGTGAGCAGGGATTGGCGAGGGGCTCTCTCACTGTATTATGGGAAGCCTACGTTCGTCGTGCCTTGCACCTGATTCTTGGAGAACCACTGGGGTAACTCTGGCTAACTAGAAGTTTCTGTATGTTCAGTATATCTCAGTTTTGAGATAGTGTCTTATTAGCCCCTGTAGTTCTGGCTTGTCGATGCAAATCCAGCTTGTCGTAGTATTGTAATTCTATGGAGAAGTCGAAGATGAAGGTTTATCGGTTTGAGGATGCGATCGCATTTCATGATCGCACCCAGCCCTACCTGCTACAGCACGAACCTCAGCAGTATGTGTTGCTGAGTCTCATCAAAGCGCTGATAAAATCCCCACAGAGCAGCGTGTCGCGTCTCAGTTGAGCCAGAAAGCGCTCTACATTTGGCAGGATCAAGTTCCAGTCTCACTTGTCGGTACCAGTCGAACAGTTTCTGGGAATGGCATGGTTCGGTCGGTTTACACACCACCTGAACATCGCAGAAACAGGTATGCCAGTGCTTCTGTTGCGGCTGTGAGTCAGGTCTTACTCGATCAGGGGTGCAAATCCTGTTATTTAAGTACTAACCTCAAAAACTCAACGTCTAATCACATCTATCAAACGGTTGGCTATCAACCTGTATGCGATTGGCATCGATACACGTTTGAATAAGTGCGTCAGAGGTGATTGACCGTGAGCTGATAGTACCTGGCCAGACGGAAGCAAACGGCTATACGGAAGCCAGGGAGCGTTCGCGCTCCGACAATTCAGTAGAACCCCCGGCATTCATGTCTGGGGAGTGATTCAGCAATTAAGCGGCTGTCTTCGCATTGACTACAGCGGGTAAGTTCTTAATCTTTTTAGAAGCGTTTAGTACCTCTATACCCACCACTGCGCCATTTTCGTCATAGTCAACAACGACACCAGGAACTATCTCGTCGCTCTCTTCAATTGGTTCAGTATTCCATCTAATCCACAGGCTATCCGCTTCGGGGTCATAGCTTGCTCTCATTCTGTCCTCCAGTATTTTTTTACTTTGCTCGTTACATAAATGGTCTTAACTAGCACAGGCTCAACACTATCGTTAATGAATGCCCGTAAACGACAACCAGAGGGCAGCGAACTTCGCCCTTGCCAACCACACACCCAGATACCTTGCGTCTTGAGGGTGAGGTTAGACTGCAAACCGTTTAGTAAGCTGCTAAGTGTAAACTAAACGTTAATCTTCTTAAGAGAAGTCCAGCAAATCGTGTCTAAGAAAGAAACCCAAAAGGATCACAAGCACAACCAAGCTGAAGAAAAAGCCGACACAGAAACAACTTCCTCTAATCCAGCAGGCGCTCCTCAAGCTGAATTTAATGTCAACCAAGAAATTGACGCATTGATCCAATCCTTAGAAGGCGACTTGAGTGCAATCGAGACTGAGAGTGCCCTGAGCTTAATTGAGCAGTGGTACGGCTTTCTCCACAAGTTTAAAGAACTGGAAGTCAAAGAACTAGCAAGCGGACTGAAAGAGCTACAAAGAATGCTCAAGAGCGGCAAAGCAACTGGGCACGAAATCAGTGAGGAGCTGCTCTATATTAGTGAGCAAACAGCTGAGTTCTCTAGCAACGTAGAAAAAGACTTGAAGCAACCTGTTCAGCGCTTAGGTAAGCAACTCCGAACATGTGGCACCTCGATTGCTAAGGTAGAAGACCAAGAATACCACCAGCAGCTTGACATTTTAGTGGAAAAGGGAGAAAGCGAAGAACTCATCTCGCTTGATGCTAAAGCAGCTGTAGGTGCAATTGATTTTTGGTATAACATATTACACAAAACCGAAGGAGAGCAATTTCAACAGGTGGCAAATAGCCTGAAAGAACTAAAACTTGCCCTCAATCGTGGCAACGCCAAGCCGGAAACGATCGGCAAGCATTTGACCAAAGTAGGTGAGCAAACAACTGAAATTGCTTCAGTTGTACCGCGCGGGTTCAAAGGGGTGATCCGAAAGCTCGGCAAGCAGATGACAAAAGCAAGCGAGTCTTTAACCGGATCAGATTGATTTCCTCCAGAGCCAATTACTCAATCGAGATTTCAGGGCTCTTTCGGTTAAACTAAGTTGGGTTGTTGCCAACCCGGCTTAGTTTAACGTCTTTTGGGTAAAGCCGAATCGCACGCGATTTAACGGGGTTACAAAGACTCAAGACAAGGCTGCGCACGCCCTGTACAACATGCGCAGTGTTTCGGGGGGAAGCTTCCCCCCCCGAAAACATGCGCACTTTTCTACGGGACACACAGATTTCCTAACTGAGGGTTGCGCAGTCGTGACAAGCGTGTTTCGCTCGAGGAATGTGACAGCTAGAACTACCAACAAAAGAAGGTTCCACGCAACAACATGGCGCTATCTGCGCGTGCCATTAAATTAGTCCACAACAGAATTCCGGGTTGAAAAGCGCTTTGCCTTTTGAATAGATGACCATCGGATAATTCAAATCTTTCCTCAGATCAGATCCACTCTTTGATCGCTCTCTAGACGAAATTTCGTGACGGCGATTTTAGGGGTGAAATCGCCGGAAACCTTTGCCCTGTAAAGGGTTTCATTCCGTGATTTAAACCGTTGAGCGCTCGCCTGCTCTTGGCGATTGGAATTCAATCCCAAAGGCTTGGTGATTAAGCGAAAAAGTAGAGCTGTGCGCAAGCTTCTTCTCCGCCACCAGTTTTTGTCGCGCCCTTCTAGGGTGCTTTCTGATGAGACGGCTGGAAGATTTCAGCTTTCCTTAGAGAGGGGTCTTAGTAGCATTGGAACAGCTCATGTTCCTTGGCGACTGATCTTTATGTCCGGCATCCCATCCATCGACTATAGCTTTGGTCTTGACCGAAGAGCATGAATGGAAGACCTGTCTGCAGCAGATGAAAAGCGATTTTTCCCAACAAGTTCGAGGAGTTGGGCGCATCCCCATGTTTCAACGAGTTGAGGCAGGATGAGTACCTATTCCAAACACCCTTTAGCTATCCTCCACACTTGGTTTCTTTCTTCGACTGCTGAAACTTTAGTCAACTCAAAGTGAGGCTAAACACAAAAATCGCAAATACATTGCCAATCAAGGGCAGTCGGAACATTGTACCTACTGCAACGTCTTTGAAAGAGGCAGGAGGAACATAGTTGATGAATCTATTTGTATTTTTAGCATTGATTTTACTGTTTTATCCAACTGGCAATCCAGTGTTGGCACAAGAAAAACTGCTTAGAACTCTCACTGTTACGGGTCAGGGCGTTGAGAGGATTCCTACGACGTTGACGAATGTGAGTTTGGGAGTTGAGGTTCAGGGTCAGACAGCCTTTGGAGTGCAGCAGGAAGCAGCACGACGATCATCAGCTGTGGTGACATACTTGAAATCGCACCAAGTAGAAAGACTCGAAACCACTGGCATTACTCTTAACCCTATCTATAGCGACAACAACAGTGTGCAGCACCTTACGGGTTATTCTGCTACCAATACCGTTAGTTTTCGCCTGGATACCAAGCAAGCTGGTACTGTACTAGATGAAGCGGTCAGAGCTGGAGCCACAAGGATTGATAGCGTTAACTTTGTGGCGTCAGATAGTGCAACCGCGCAGGCTCAACAGCAAGCATTGCAAAAAGCTACCCAGGATGCTCAAAGGCAAGCGGATGCTGTTTTGGGTTCCCTGCATTTACACCGACGAGAAGTGGTGAGCATTCAAGTTAATGGCGCTAGTCCACCCCAGCCCCTTGTACGCCAGTATGAAGTTAGGGCTAACGCAGTTAATATAGCTGCTCCCACACCAGTTATAGGTGGTGAACAGAAAGTAGATGCAGCGGTGACGCTGCAAATCACTTACTGAGCCGAGCCCGGGGTCACCGTGCCAAAACGGGAAAAACTTACGTTTTGGCTGAAAGCTTCTCCAGACAAGCTTTTTACTCAATCTTTGCTATTACTAAGTGTCAGATACAACCTTCACCCTAAGTGAGGGTATCTGGGGCGTGATGAGGAAACCAGGCAGATGGGAAGTGTCAGAGTAAGCCTGGATAGGTATGAGGACAGTGTAAATGAATTGCTAAGAAAATCGGACGAGCCTTGAGAACAAGTCCGATCTATCCTTGAGGCACGATTTTTTCGTGAGGGCTTATGGAACAAATGACCTCGGAGTGGCGGAGGTCATTTGCGTTCACGCCCGAAACGTAGCTTCATTATTGTTATCGATTAACGGTTGAGGGGGGGGAGAGTTCTTTTACTAGCTCCTGGAACAGCATCACAGATGCCTTGGCGGCCACCCGTGCTCTTGCGAGCTTGACTGGTTTATGCTGTTTTTCCGAATCCAGAATACGCCCCAATGCTTGGCCAATCGGCGTTTTCAGGCGCCGGGACTTCGGTTCTATCCGGGTGAATATCCATTGCCATAGCGCAGTTCGGCATAGCCCCGAGCCTGACTTTTTTGTCAGTTTTTTGTCGCCTGAATCTTCGCGGGTTGGCGCTGTGCCTAACGCTTTCTGGAAACGGCGCCGGGACAGCTCGCGCCTGGTTGGCTTTCCCGAATTTTTGCCCTTGGAGACGCGAACCTCGGGCAAGCCGTCTTCCCCCAAATAGTTCTGGAGGGGATAGATTTGGGACAAAATTAACGCCTCGACCCGTTCGCCAAAGCCGAATCGAGCAAAGACTGTTCGGTAGGCCAAAAAACGTGGGTCTTTGATCAGCTCTCGCATATCCTTTTCAAGCGCTTGCTCTCGACGCTGAAGGTCGCAGATTGCTAAAGCTTGGGCGTGGGTCTCGGTCTCAAGTCCGAGACCAATAGTCTCACTATAAAGGCGATCGTACTTAACAGAGGCTCTGTGTCCTGCTAACCACCCCCAGAACAAGGGGGCGTTGAGTGAGATTCCGGCAATTTCTGGAAACTGCCATGCCAAGTCTTGGCGAATCCGATTTATCTGCGGAGACTGGACGCGGTTGAGGTGGGATAGCCGAAGTACGATGTCCCGAATCTTGCTAATCACTGGGTCATGAATGCGCACGAATCGGCGCGGCGTCTGTCGATGTTCTAGGTAGTAACAGGCGAGGGCAAGAGCGTCGGCCTGGTCGTCTTTGTCCGGCAGATCTAGATTCTGCCGATATTTTCTCAGCTGGGCGTGGCCAACAAGGACAACAGTTACGCCAGCTATCCCCAAATGAGCAACCCAAAGCTTGCTGTAATTTACCCCCGTAGGCTCTAGAACCGCTACATCAGCTTGCAGTGCTAGGAGCGCTTTTATGCCCGCTGCGTTGGCTTGAAGCCGGGGAAATTCAAAGTCATAATAGAACTGCCTGGCGTCAGATGGCCGTACGCCATCGAGCGTGCAAGTTACAACAGAGTCCTTGCACACGTCGAGCCCAATAACTCGGGTCATCCATTCCTTCTCCAAAGGGCGATCGCATACCCCGACTTTGTTATCCTCTGAATCACCCGTAGGCCGCAAGAGCCTGATTCACCCTCAAGGTACGACCTAGATGACTCTAGGTCGCGGCGGGGACTGCTATCATGCGCAACCTAGAGCCTATGAAGGCTGGAAGGCTAAGCCTACTTCTTCTTCTAGGCCCTGAACAGCTGCGCATTGAGCAGGCGACTGGTTTGGACCCATGCCGCTACACCCCACTTCAAGGAGTGGGGTGTTTC
Source organism: uncultured bacterium (assembly GCA_964250845.1). Taxonomy (GTDB): domain Bacteria; phylum Cyanobacteriota; class Cyanobacteriia; order Cyanobacteriales; family Chroococcidiopsidaceae; genus CAXUIG01. The sequence continues at coordinate 16,771 of CAXUIG010000122.1, forward strand.
ACTGGGAGGGTCAGCCCAGCTCTTCAGGCGTTAAAAAATCACGGCATCGACACGAACTTCGTCTCCCTCCTCTTTGTTGAGAAGGTTCAATTCACCCAGAACAAATTGCCGGAGGGTTTTAAAGACTTCAGAAGGATCTTCATCCTCACCGACGATGGCCGTCGCTTCCAAGGTTTCGCTCCTGTAATTGCCAAGGTTGTTTACGCGCTTATAAGTCAGTGCTTGAATTTTCAAGAAAAGCCATCCTTTTACTCAACTACTATGTCCAGATCGGGGTTCCACCCCTTAGCCAAAAACTCCTTCATGAATAGGGATAGATCCATACGTGATTGGAGTTCGGCCGCCCATTGACGCATCGTTTCTGCCCCCGAGCCATTATTGTGCGGGTGCCGACTCGCCAGCTGGAGCTGGGCTATAAGTGTCCAGGCGGCTAAAGGTGAAAGCTTGATATCAATGCTGGGAACATCCGACAGCTGATTGAATTCAAAAGCCCATTGCCGCGACTCTGGCGTTGTAAACGTTTCGTCTCCGACGACATCAGCTACCCAGGACGCCAAGATCGGCACCCCCTTCTCAACTAATTGATGAGCAAGAGTGGCGTTCATCTGGGGATGATTTGAGTGCCGCGCATAAAGAGCGTCCGCCAGCGCCGCCTTCTGCTGAAAGCTCAAGCGGGTGGCATCTATTACAAAAGCTGGCTCTTTGTTCTTCCCAGACGTCGCCGTTGGGAAAGGCGCGACTGCCGGAACGTAACCACCATCAAACCAATGCCGGATTGAATTGAACCACCCCGCCTCCGGTGACAGGATAATATAGACATCTTCCTTGGCCATGGGATTACTTTGACCTTATTTATTCTCAGGGGACGCCACCGACAAAGGTAACGTCGCCGCCGCCGAAGCTTTTAACGGCAGCATCCAAGGCTTCGATCATCGTTCTTTTGAGCTTGGGAGGCGAGGGCGGTTGCCTTTTGACTTTAAATTTTAGGATTGGTGCCGGTTTAGGATTAGGCAATAGCTCCGATAGAATCCAATCCCCCTGGACGAAAATATCCCAGATCTCCTTGAGGGTTCGGAAGACGCGCTTGCGCTTCTTTTGTAAGCGTTCAGGGGGGGGAAGTGGTCGCTGTGGAATTGACCC